>JAHLFE010000091.1 GCA_018884035.1 Candidatus Anaerobiospirillum pullicola | reverse complement strand
TCCACAAAGCCCCCATCAAGTAGGGACGAAATATCCTTTCTTGAGTTCTTGGGAACATTATAACAGATGCTGATATTGGCCGCTTACATCCCTACGCTTACGCATAGGGAATTACGCGGCTTCGTTAAAGCTGCGTGGCTTTTCCTGCATTGATACTTTACGGCTCGGGGAGGCTATTTCCCCTCAATCCAACCCAACCAGCCCTGCTCTAACGGCGTTTTTGAGCTCAAGACGCCACTTTCGTCACTTCCTACTCCTACACTCACTGCAACCATAGTCCTTACACCTGCTCTACCTGTAATTGACACCCTGATGAAAGCCAGCACCTACCTTACGCGCAAAAAAGACATGATCTTCCAAAACATTAACGCGCTCAAGACGGTCGAGCACGTGATTGCCGAGGTCGATCAGGGTCTTGGCAACAAATCTAGAACTATTACCACCTCATCCATGCCGGAGGTTTTAGCTACTGCTGTGGGCTTAGGCTCGGGTGGTGTGATCTCTTTTGCGGCCTTGTATTTAAGTGGTAGCGTTATTGGCGTGAGTGCGGCCGGTGTGGCTAGTGCCTTAAGTGCGGCAGGTGCGGTGGTCGGTGGTGGTGCTACTACCGGTTTATTTGTGCTAGCTGCGCCAATTGCGATCTTGGGCTACTTAGGTTTTAAGGTCGCCAAAAAGAAAAGAGAGCGCCGTCTGATGCTGGCTAAGCAGTTTTGCTACAAGCGCTCGCTGGCGCACTTAGCGTCGCTGAAAAACGCCATTGATATAGAAAAGCCAAGCGCCAGTAAAGAGCGTATTGACTACCTCAAGGCCCTCTCGATCACTTTACAGGCGGCTATTAAAGATCTCAAGCACGATCTGGGTATAGTCTAAAACCTCAGAGACCGGTAACGGTACGGCAAGAGAGGATGCTGCACAGCGTCCGCAGATGCGGCCGTTTTTGTTTATGGGCTACTCAAGGGCAGGCTCTACTTACAGGTGATATTCTACGCAAGCCCCTGATACTCCATCGAGATAATTGCGGCGCAGGCGCGCCGCTGACCTTAAAGTAAGGCAGGAGTGCTCTCATAGAGACTGACATGCGTGAGGGCAACGTCACACACCTCGAGATGAATGGTACAGGTGAGCCTGATCCTATCTTTGGTTGAGGCACGCATGCTTACCCTAAATTCGGCTCTCCTCAGAGTTTGGTGGATAAGGCAGCAACACTACTCCAAAGTCGGTCACGCCAAAAGCCATCACATTGGTTCCCCTGCTTGATCGCAGGGCGCTGCTGCTTTTTGGTATCCACCAAACTCTGAGTAGAGCCCTAAATTCCATCATCCTTAAGTTAGTCGCTCCTAGAGATAACAGCCTGCTCTGAGGTACTCCCTTAGCTCTCTACCACTGTCGCGTGCTGTGTTCGCCACTGGCTGGGCGTTAAGTGCTCCGCAAGCTTAAAGGCCTTGCAAAAGTGCGCTGCCGAGGAAAACTGCAACAGGCTGGCGATATCGTTAATCGTAATGTGCGTGTCAAGGAGCAAGTCCTTAGCACGCTCTAAGCGCTCCTGCTGTACGTAGCGCATCAGACTTACGCCATGCACACGCTTAAAGGCAAAGGTGAGGTACTCAGGGGTATAATCCAGCGCCTCGGCAATGGTGCGCAGACTGATCTTGTCAAAGAGGTGCTGCTGCACATAAAAGCGTACCTTACGCACCAGCGCTGATTCCACCACTTGCTGCGACGCCTCTTTCAGACGCTCATGATGTGCTTTAACCTGCAAGGCAAAAGCACAAGCCACCACATAGCGCATGCGCTTCGCAATCAGCGGATCGGTAATTTCCTCTACCACCAAAAAGAGCTTATCTGAGAGGATGTACGCCTCCTCAGGCGAGAGTCCCGCATCAATGGCCGCACGTGACGCCAGAATGTTGGCAATATGCGCGTGGTTCTTCCATGAGCGCAGTGGCGTAAAGCCAAGGATACCGGCTTTGCCCTTTGGGGGAATGCGGTATGACCACTTAACTTTATCGCGATTACCCTCACGCACGCCCTCCTGCATAATGACCTCAGAGCGCAGTTGGTTGTGCGTGTGCACCGTGGGTACCTGTGTCAGCTTGAGGTGCTGTAAGAGCAGGTCGTCCCACTCAAAGTCATAATTCCCATGGGAGCCATCAAGCGGGTTGTAAGGTTCCTTTTCGGCCGCAAGAATTTGCGAAATGTCAAAGCTGTGCTCATCAGCTAACGCTTGCGCAATGGCCTTAAAGCTCTCTTGCTCCGCTGGAGGAATGGTAAAGGCACCATCCGCTGTGGCCATGGCAACAGCTTGGGAATGAGCACTCATGCCCTCATGGGACGTTATACCGGTGGAGTTGGTCGCACCTGTTGCTCCTAACGTTCCGGCTTTATTCCCTGTCTCAGCTGGGGTAGCATACTCATCACCATACTCCGCGCTATCCTCATGCGCTAACTGCTCAAGGGTCATCCCCGCACACTGCTTAGCCCCGCTACTAAGCGGATGCGATGCGCTCGGTACTGCTAGTACGGCGCGCTCTTGCAAAACACTTGCTGTGCTTGGTGCCACCCTAGCGGCCCCCTTTGGCTCTTCTTGCTCTAGATTCTGCGCACCTGCCGCTCGTGCTGTGTGCAGCTTCGCCAGTTCCTCTTCCTGCCACTGTTGCACCTCTGCTCTCTCTGCTCTCTCTGCACTCTCTGCACACTCAGCACTATGCAGCACACTCTGCGCAAGCGGCGCACACGGCGCTTGCCCTTGCCCTTGCCATTGTGCTTGCGCTTGTGCCCTCTGCTCTGCCGCTAAATGTTGTACCCCTCCCTCAGGGAAGCTGACCTCTGCGTTTTGGGGAACCTCTAAAGCCGCATCCGGAGCAAACACCGGATTAGCCGCTGCTCGCGCTACGGGATCGGCAAAGAAGTGCTCTAAAGTCTGAGTGCGCTCTTTCATCAGCTCCAGCCACATATTGGTTGCCGCTAAGCCCACCTGATTGTCCGCATAAGCCGTGCGCACCTTATGGTGCTCTTTGAGCTGCACCTTTAGTGGCATCATCGGGCCAATGATGACATAGACCTGATTGGCGAGGAGGATGCCGCCCATATCACTGGTGGCATTAAGCAACAGGGGATCACCAATCGAGCGATTCCATGAGGCGACCAGCTGCTGCGCCCTTGCGGTAATAGCAGCGCGCTGTTGCACCGTGAGCGTTGCCACGTCTTTACCACTGCGCCCAACATCGCTGCCATTGCATCCACTGCTGCCAATGCAGCTAATGCAGCTAATGCTGCCATTGCTGCTAATGTCGGCGTCAGCAGCTTCAGGAGTAGCATTGGTGCTGATGGGAGTGGAGATAGTGTTTGCAGCGCCCGCCCCAGCATGCGCACTTACATCAGCCGTATTAGTGCTCACCGTAGAGTGCCGTGGCCAGATAGCGTAGATCAGCTCGTGATTAGCCGCAAACAGCAAAATAGGCGAAGCAATCACCGCAAATAAACCCACCACCCGCTTTTGCACTTGCATGCTTAGCCCCCCTCTCTTTGTCTTTGGCCTTTCGCGCGTAGATCCCGTTAGAGCAAAGCTGTTATACCAAATTTCTTTTGTTCTGCACCAAGGTGCAGCAGAGCGCTTTTTTACCTAATAAAGTTTAATTGTCTTAAATTAAGATAATCCAGCCATAACCCCGCGTTTTTTGGACTTTCTCACAAATTTACACGTGGGGCTCCTCTATGATGCCATCACTGCCACGGGATAGAGCTGCTACCTCTGAGTCCTCTTTAGGGATTTGAGCCCTATGGAGCTTTTTGCCCTCTTAGGGGTTGGTGGCGGCAGCTGAGAAGAGCAGTAAGCCTGACAAGCTTGTTCATTACGCCAAGCGTAATGGACACAGTCATCATCACTTAAGCAGGGCAAACAGCCTCTAACTTGCCCTGCAGCCTCCTGAAAAAAGTTACAAACCAAGGTGTGTGTCTCATGAGCGAGCGTATGAGTGCTCAAGGTCAGGCAGCTGTCAGCAAGCTGTCTTTCCTCGAGAAATGCGGATTCGGTGCGGGTGACGCAGCATGTAACATGCTGTTTAACCCAATCACCATGTTCCTGTCCTTCTTCTACACCGATATCTTCGGTCTGGCACCAGCTGTCGTCGCCACGATGTTCTTAGTCGTGCGTATGTTCGATGCCTTCTTCGACCCGATCTACGGTGCGTGGATGGATAATCGCAACAGCAAGTATGGTCGTTACCGCAAATGGATGGCGATCTTCACCATTCCTTTTGCCATCTCCTGCCTCATCATGTTCTATACCCCTGATGTGGGCCCAACGGCAAAGATCATCTACGCTTTTGCCACTTACCTCTTGCTGTCGATCCTCTACAGCTGCGTCAACATCCCATACTGCTCATTAGGTGGTGTGATCACTGCTGATCCTGTCGATCGTGTTTCCAGCCAAAAGTTCCGCTTCATCGGTGCCGGTTTAGCCTCCCTCTTTTGCACCTTCACCCTGCTGCCATTAGTTGGTTACTTTGGCGGTGGTGATCGTGCTACAGGCTTCTTCTACACTATTTCGCTGTTTGCGGTTATTGCGGTATTCTTATTCTTCTTCTGCTTCTTCTACACCCGTGAGCGTATTCAACCACGTCCTGAGGAAGTAGGTGAGCCTTTCTTAGCCTCCTTCAAGAAGATCATCCACAACGACCAGTGGTTAGTTTCCATCAGTCTGATGTTCTTAGACTGCATTCCATCCTTTGTGCGTGGTGCGGTCTCGATCTACTTTGCAAAGTACGTCTTAGGCTTTGATGACATCGCAGCCAGTATGTTCTTAACCTTAGGTATCTGCGCCAACATCGTCGGTGCTTACCTGACCTCGGTCTTCACCAACCGCTTCTGCAAGGTGACGGTGTACAAGGCCGTAAAGATCGTCTGCATTGTGCTGTCGCTGATCCTCTTCCTCATTCCATCCAACCAAGTAGCACTCATCTACATCGTCTTCATTGTGCTGTCGGTGATTCACCAGATTGCGGCCCCAATCATCTGGTCATTCATTGGTGATGTCGATGACTACGGTGAGTGGAAGTTACACCAACGTGCCTCCGGTCTGTGTGCTTCGGGCCACCTCTTCACCTTAAAGGTAGCCTTAGCTGTGGGTGGTGCTTTAGTCGGTGCGGTGCTCTCCTACACTGGCTACGAAGCCAACATCGCCGAGCAAACTGATTTCGCTATCTCCGGTATTTATGCTCTGATGACGTGGATTCCAGCTATTGGCTACTTTGTGACCTTTGCTGTGACCCATTTCTTCTACAAGCTCAACCGCAGCATGATGGCTCGTATCTCCAAGGACATCTACGCTCAGGCCTAATCTCAGGGCTGAACGCTTAAGAGCAGCGCGCTGCCCATACACAGTACTGCCAATACACAGTACTAAGGCCTAACGACCTGTGGCAGCGCCCGTCCCCTCAAACCGCACGCAAGTGCAGTTTTACAGAAAGCTACGGTAACGCTAAGGAATGCGTAATCTCAGAAGTGATGCCGGTAAAGGGTGTTTTCTGGCAACGTTCCTATCTGGAGATAAATGGTGCAGGTAAGCTTGAGCCTATCTTAAGCTGCGGCACGCATGCTTGCCCCAAATTCCGTCCTCTCTGAGGTCAGTCATTCTTAACAGTACAGTACCGTACCGCAAGTTGTGCTCATGCACAGCACAACTTCCCTACAGCGTTACCTCACAACAAACTCTCCTCTAAATCGTCGGGGTAGCCTCAAGAAAGGCGCGGCACTCACGACAAGGATTTTGCTATGAGCGCGATCAAATATCTCTTCCAAGCAGGCAACTACATTAGCAAGGTTGAGGACACCTTATACGGTTCCTTTGTAGAGCACTTAGGCCGTGCGGTGTACACCGGCATCTACGAGCCAGGCCACCCATGTGCTGATGAAAATGGCTTCCGTACCGACGTCGC
Source organism: Candidatus Anaerobiospirillum pullicola (assembly GCA_018884035.1). Lineage (GTDB taxonomy): Bacteria > Pseudomonadota > Gammaproteobacteria > Enterobacterales > Succinivibrionaceae > Anaerobiospirillum > Anaerobiospirillum pullicola. The sequence goes on along the minus strand of JAHLFE010000091.1, from coordinate 1,113 downwards.
TAAGTTAATCCAAGAGCTCAAGGTTTCTACCGTGCGCTATCCTGGTGGTAACTTTGTGTCCGGCTATAACTGGACTGATGGCATTGGCCCAAAAGAGCAACGCCCAGTACGCCTCGACTATGCATGGCTCTCCAAAGAGACCAACGAGTTTGGTATCGGTGAGTTCTACAAGTGGTCGCAAAAGTTTGGTGTTGAGCCAATGGTAGCGGTCAACATGGGCACTGGTACCCCACAAGAAGCTGGCTACTTTGTGGAGTACACCAATATTGCCGGTGGCACCTACTACTCCGATCTGCGTAAGCAGCACGGTTTTGACCAGCCTTTTAACTTCAAGTACTGGTGCGTGGGCAATGAGATGGACGGCCCATGGCAGACCTGCCACTTAGAAGCCCACGAGTATGCTCGCAAGGCCCACGAAGCCGCCAAGATCATGCACTGGGTCGACCCAAGCATTAAGCTCATTGCTTGCGGCAGTGCCAACACTATGTTGCCATCTTACCCAGAGTGGGATCGCGTGGTCTTAGAGGAGGTTTATGACGACATCTACTGCCTCTCCTGCCACCACTACTTTGAGAACAGCACCGGCAATTTAAACGACTTCCTCGCCTCCTATGTCCTGATGGACAACTTCATCCACACCATTACCTCCACTGCCGACTTTGTTAAGGCCAAGCTGCGCTCTAAGAAGGACATGATGATCTCCTTTGATGAGTACAACATCTGGGACATCGAGGGTGAGCCATGGATGAACTACTTTGAGGATCCAAGCCACCGCTTCACCAAGGCGCCACCACTTTTAGAGCAGCACTACAAGTTTGTTGATGCCTTAGTCTTAGGTGGTTTACTGTGCACCCTCATTAATCACTGCGATCGCGTCAAGATGGCATCACTGGCGCAGCTGGTTAACGTCATTGCCCCGATCTTCACGCAGCCAAATGGCGCGGTGATTAAGCAGACTATCTTCTACCCATTTAAGTGGGTGTCGCTGTATGGCCGTGGCAAGGCTTTACGCTACTTTGCTAACGTGCCATGCATTGAGACCGTGCATGGTCAGACCAAGACCTTACAGTCGGCAGCGGTCTACAACGAGGAGAGCAAGGAGATCGCCTTCTT
>JAHLFE010000090.1 GCA_018884035.1 Candidatus Anaerobiospirillum pullicola | reverse complement strand
ACTTTAGCGCATGGTGCAGTTTAGACATTGTTGGCATACAGAACCCAAGCAGCTGTTAGTGATGCTGATGCAGTTTACCAGCAAATTGCCCCAGCCATAAAAATAATCCAGCTCAACTCCCCGACGTCTGCCGCCATGGCTTTAGGATGCTTTTGGTGTACGGCGATGCTCCATGAGGATTAGTGTTGCGATTTAAGTTCAGGAGCTTACAAGATTGTTTTGGCATCTTCATCACCCTGTGGGATAGGGGGATGACGCTTTGCGTTGGCGGTTCACTCTTAGGTTCGCGGGTAGGGTGAGGATGCATTCTGGCAGAATTGGTTTGCCTTAGAGGAGGTGGAGCTGCGGGATGGGCTTACCAGTAAGACTTACCCCCAGTGAGAGGAGCGGCTTACTTCATAGATGGCGGTGTTTAGAGCAAGCATGAGGGCCACAGCTTAAGATAAGCGCAAGCTCACTTGTACCATTCATCTCGAGGTAGGTGTCGTTGACTGATCTCAGCCATGCAGCCATCACTTATGAGATCACGCTTGCCATCGCATCTGCTGCTACTTCGGGCGTAAACTATTGCCGAGCTAACGGCTTTTCCGTAAGATCTGCGTGGTTTTGTTTGGTGCCAAGGCTGTGCGGCTTTGGATGAGGAGATGTGATTATGGTGGCTAGCGCTCTCTACATTGTGCCGACTCCCATTGGCAATTTGGACGACATTACTCTGCGGGCAATTGAGGTGCTCAAAGCAGCAACCCTCATTGCCGCCGAGGACACGCGTCACTCCAAGATCCTGCTCGATAAGCTCGGCATCGGTGCGGTGAAGATGATCAGCTGTAATGACCACAACGAGTTTGAGCGAGTGGACATTATTGCCTCTGAGGTCGAGGCCGGTGGGGTGGTAGCGCTGATCTCTGATGCGGGGACGCCTATGATCTCTGATCCTGGCTACAAGCTGATCTCACGCTTAGTGGAGCGTGGCGTGAAGGTGGTACCGCTGCCAGGCCCTTGTGCGGCAATTACGGCGCTGTGTGCGGCGGCCTTGCCTACGGATAAGTTTTTGTTTCTGGGCTTTTTACCAGTAAAGGACAAAGAGCTCACCGCTAAGCTGGAGAGCATTGCGCACAGTGACACCACAACCGTGTTTTATGAGAGCCCGCGGCGCATCATGAACACGCTGGTGAAGCTGCAAGAGATCGATCCGCACCGGAGTGTGGCCTTATGCCGTGAAATGACCAAGACCTTTGAGAGCATATACCGCATGGAGGTAGGGGAGCTGATCTCCTACTTACAGGAGCACACTGATGAGGTCAGAGGCGAGTTTGTACTGGTGGTGGGGCCATATGAGGCACCTGAGGGGGCAGAGGAGCTGCTCTCGGCCAAAGCGCAGCAAGCGCTGCAACAGCTGGTAGGTCCACTTAAGGTAAAGGAAGCGTGCAAGCTGGTAGCGGAGCTTACAGGCGAGAACCGCAATCGCCTTTACGATTATGCTCTAACGCTGAAGCAAGAGCCTTAAGCAAGGGCGAGCGGCGCGCTACCCACATGTAGTAACACCACGCTGATCGCTCTGAGGTAGGACGCTGGTAAGTAGCTGTTCTCAGAGTGGTGGCTGTGCGCGCCAATCTGAAGAAACGACCATATTTAGACTCTCCTCAGAATTTGTGGGTTGCTTAGGAGGTAATGGTACGGCTAATCGCTGATTAGCACTGGCCTTTAGCCCAACCACCTAAGACTGGGGCTTGAGCCTATACCCACAGATTCTGAGTAGAGCCCATATTTATCGCCAATATGCTAGGTGGGCTACACAGCTGTTGGGCCTTACAGAGTATACTGACCACAGTATTGCCGTGAGAGCATTACCACTGGATTGGGACAAAGTTACTTTAGTGCGGGCCAAGATTTAGCAAAAGAGCTTTTTAGGGTTACTATGGCGTAGGATAAGAGGCAATTTAACTTGTGCGCACAGGCGCCAGCATCTTAACTGCGCCCCTGAGCATACTATCTCTTAGCGGGGCGGGCGCTGTAGCTGTAGCTGTAGCTGTAGCTGTAAAGTTAGCGCTTTGCTCTAAAGTCGCTGTGTTTTTGCCGCCACAGAGTTGGTCTCAGCACCGCGCTCACGTGCAGTAAGGCCACATCACCAAAACTGCTAGGACACGTCACGCCACGTCACATTGCATCGCTTGTAACAGTGTAGGACGCGTCAGGCACGTCACATACTACCCTTTCTTTTTGCACCCCGCTCTTTCCACAACCAACAGCAGCAGTAGCACCTTTAGTTAAGTACAGTATGGCACGAGGTCAGAATGCACTAGAGCATGCGGTTAATTGGGCTTAGCACCATCCTCAGAAAAAGCGCGGGAAACTGAGCCGGTGATCATTATAAGAGCGTAAGCAGCGTAGGTTTTTATGAACGAAGAGCAGCTTAAATTCGTCACGACACACTCGAAGTTGATTAAAGATGTGCCAGATGTCTCGCGCTTTGACGAGCGCTTGCTGCCAGTACGCTGGGCGCACTTTCCTTTATACGAGGTAGCGTACAACGACTTACGGGTGAAACTGCAGACCAATCCGCATCTTAAGGGCATGCGCATCCTTATCGACTGCAATGGTGAGCTCATCTTACGCATTAACCCCAATGCCACATGGAAAGAAATCTCGACCATGATGGTAGCGGCAAGCACGTGGTACCGCTCGCAACGGGAGCAGATTTACAAGAATTATGATACCGTAGCATGGCAAGCGCAAAAGGAGTGTACCTACAGCGAAGGGGATGTGGTGTACTTATGGGGCCAGCCCTATGTTATCCACATCGAGCGCGGCAGTAACGCGCAAGCGAGTAAGGAAAAGGTGCAGGTGATAGCACCGCGTCCGGTGATGCTGGGACTGGTGCCTCCAGAGACCTCACGCTTTACGGATCGCTTACATGCCCTTGTCGCTTATGGGTACCTAAACCGCGAGGCGGTGTACAGTCTGCCTTTTTGTGTCAGTGGCCGCGTGGTGCTGCCACAGCACTGCCATTGGGTAGACTACTCAGACATGGCTTACGAGGATAAGTACGACTGCCAACAGAACTACTATGAGTACGTTTTTAGGCTGGCGCTTAATCGCTGTGTGTGGGCATGGCAGAACAAGACGTACTTAGCTCACCTCATGCTGTTTAACCCACGCCTCGCGCTTTTAGAGCAGGTGTTTGCGGATTATTACTTTGGCTCGATCGAGAGAAACAAGGCGCACCTTGAAGCTGACCACATGACATATGGTCTGGGCATGGCGCGCAATGCTCTGGAGAACATGAAGTACGCCATTGGCAATGGCAGCATTGTTGATCACCGCTATAAGAGCTTTTATGCCAGTGACCCTCTTGCCAATGCGCATCCCGAGCGCATGGAAGAGATCTGGTCGCGCCTGTCGTATTCCTTTCAGGAGACGAGATTATCTCCTGCGGGTATACGTGCGGATGTGGCCCCCGCCCGCATTCCCAGCCCACCGCAGATTAACTTTATGCAGCTCAATCGCGACCTTTTAGCCAAAGAGATTATCTGGCAGCGGGGCTTATTTGCGCTCTCAGGATCGCAGGCGGCGCGCTATGCCCAGACATTTAATCTCTATGAGGATATCAGTGGCTTAGAGTGCGCGATGTTTAATCTCTACGGTGAGGAGATCGACCCTGCGGGGGTGATGGTGGCGTACTTGCCTGACGATCCTTACATTGCGACGCTGGCTCCGGACAAGCTCACGGTAAAGGAAGTGGTGCGCATGGGCTCGGGTAACTTTATAAGTTACAACGCCTACAAGTACTACGCTGATAACATGCCTCCGGTTTCTGATTTGGCGTACTTCCATCAGACGCTGGTGGAGCCTGGCATCATTACGCTCAACTTTAAGGGGGCGAAGGATATCAGTCAGGACACGGTGCATGAGGTTTTAGCGCGGTATTTCTCGAACCAGCTGCAAGCGGCGGCGAGCAACTATGCACGCTTAGTTGAGCCTGACTACAAGAACATGTTTGCGCTGTTTGACCGCGTGATTAAGATGCCGCCGTATCGCTGGTTTGATCGGATGGAGGTACGCAAGATGAAGCCGTTTGGACAGTACCGCTTAGAGCCGACGAACTTTAGTGTGATCAGGCTTAATCGGAGCTTAGCAGCGTATCCGATTAATGTGATGGCGGCGATTGTGAACCATGAGATTACCCACATCTCGTATCCTAACCACGGCTCGCGCTTTCACTTTGTGCTGGATTTGATTTGCCCAGGATCGGACATCATTAGCAATTCGGTGGCAAAGATGTCGATTTTTCCGCTTTAGCTGTGGCTGCGCTTAAGAGCGCCAGCAGCTTACTCAAGGCTGGTAGAAGCTAAGGCGTGAGCCTGTGCTACAGCGCGGTAGTGTGTTGTGGCTGCGGCCACATGGAAATAACAGGCGCCCATGGCGTCTGACTCAAAGTGGATGCGTGCCTATTTACCTTAGAGGTGGTATTGCTGTGAGGATCGGCAGGAGACAGCGGCCTCTGTGTTTAAGATAGGCGGTGGCTCTTTCTTCAAGGTGGAGCGAGGCTACGCTTTGTGGAAAGCGACGGCGACGTGCTCCATGGCCACAAGGGTAATCCCAACTAATACTTCCCCTGAAAGCTGACTTTTTCCTTTTCCCTACATCACGCACATGCTATAATTCGCCCCGAGTTGACTGGGCAATCGCTGTCTGAGTACGTGCGCTACGGCATACGGCTCGGAGGGAGGAAAGTCCGGGCTCTACAGGACAAGGTGCCAGGTAACGCCTGGGAGGCGTGAGCCTACGACCAGTGCAACAGAAAACATACCGCCGATGGCCGCTTGCGGCTCAGGTAAGGGTGAAAAGGTGCGGTAAGAGCGCACCGCGTTGCTAGTAATAGTCAACGGCATTGTAAACTCCACCTAGAGCAAGATCGAATAGGTTCCCATATGGTGTGGTCCGCACTCGGGAGCGGGTTGATCGCTTGAGCCTACGCGCGAGTGTAGGCCTAGATGAATGATTGCTACTCTTTAGAGTACAGAACCCGGCTTACAGGTCAACTCACAAGAAGGCCCTCACGGGCCTTTTTCGTTTCTACTCTCCCCTGTTTTTACTGGCATGGTTTTGCTTTCACGTGAAACAAAATAACAGTGGGGTTACATAGCACTGAGGTGTCATGGGCGGGCTGGAACTTTTTGCTGGATCAGGTGGATTGGCGTTGGGCGGTAGCCTCGCGGGCTTGCACCACCGTGCTCTGATCGAGCTTAATGCGCGTGCCTGTCGCACCTTAGAGCGCAATGCCGCGTTGTTTACAGCAGGTCAGAAGACACCACAGATTATCTGTGCTGATGTTAGAGATATTGATTGCGTGGCTTTGGGGCACATTGAGGTGGTCACGGGTGGGCCACCTTGCCAGCCCTTTTCCCTTGGGGGTAAGGCCTTAGCCTACAACGACAAGCGGGACTTGTTTCCTGCAGCTATCGCTGTAATTCGCGCCACGCGGCCCTTAGCCTTTGTCTTAGAGAACGTTAAGGGCCTATTGCGGCGGTCATTTCAGCCTTATTTTGCTTATATCATCCAGCGCCTCACCTATCCCGAAATAGAGCTACGCGCAGGTGAGAGCTGGACTGAGCATAGTGCGCGGCTTAAGGATATAGCTCAGAGAGGAGGTGTCTCTGCCGCTGCGGTGGCGAGAGGCCTTAGTTATCAGGTCTCATGGCAGCTGCTGCAAGCTGCTGATTATGGCGTGCCGCAATGTCGAGAGCGAGTGTTTATCGTCTGGCTGCGTAGTGATGTGCGGGCAAAGATGGGCTCTTACTTTGTCTTTCCACAGCCTACCCATGCCCAAGGGCGCCTGCTCTATGAGCAGTACGTGTCACACGAGTACTGGGCGCGGCAGCACTTAGCGGTGCCTGCGGCCTATAGCAGTAAGGACAACTGCCCGATGCAGGCGGTGCAGGATTTTGCGAGGTCGCCACTTAAGCCGTGGCGCACGCTGCGCGAGGCTCTGACGGGGCTGCCGCCTTATGCCGCATCGTCAGTGGAGGCACAAGCGGCGGGGCTGAGCGGGCATGTACTGCAGCGTGGCGCCAAAAGCTATGCTGGGCATACGGGGAGCGTGTGGGACTGGCCTGCTAAGACCATTAAGGCGGGGGTGCACAGCGTGCCTGGGGGCGAGAATATGATTGCTTTAGGAGAGTGGCAGGTGCGCTACCTCACGGTACGCGAAGCGGCGCGAGTGCAGTGCTTTCCTGATGAGTACGTGTTTGCAGACAGCTGGAGTGAGAGCATGCGGCAAATTGGTAATGCGGTGCCGGTGACACTGGCGCAGACGGTGATCGCGGCCGTGCTAAAGACGCTGCGGCAAGTGTCGAAATAAGGCTGCTCTGATGTCGAGGGGTTAAGGCTGATTTTTCCCAACCGCTAAGATGCGACTTTTACCGCAGAGAGGGCTACTTACGACTACCCCTCAAGGGTAAGGCGCTAGACTTAAAGCTGAGCGTGCCAATGTCGGCTCTTCTCAGAGTTTGGTGGGTATGGCATCAACACTACTCCAAGGTTGGTCACGCAAAACGCCATCACATGGGGTTCAATGCTTGATCGCAGGGCGCTGCTGCTTTTTGGTATCCACCAAACTCTGAGTAGAGTCGACCTTTGTTGGGGCTGGTGAAACTGAAGCTATACCTCATCCCCGGCGGTTATGTGAGACATAGTTATGGCTTTGAGTGAACTGCGCGAGAAAAGAGCTCATGGCAATGAGATCTTCCCTTTTGCCTACTATTTTGTCGATCATCACCATGAGCGCTACGTCATGGTGCCGCACTGGCACAAGGAATTTGAAATTGGCCGTATTCTAGAGGGCTCCTTGGATATCACCATTGATGGGCGTTACTATCATGGCGAGCGTGGCGATATCTTCTGCATAAACTCTGGCTCTTTGCACTCGGCACAGCTTCATGACTGCGTCTATGAAGATTTGGTTTTTGATCTGCAGTTTCTGCTGCACGAGCGCTCCTGTGCCAATGGTTTTTTGTACGCGCTGCTCTACAGTCAGAAGAATGTCAGTCCCTTTTTGCCTGCTGCTGACACAAATGATACGCTGCAGCATATGGTCGAGCAGCTGATGGTGGCCATGAAAAACCGCTTGGATGAGGGTAATGAGCTCTTAGTGACTGGTTTTGCTTACATCATTTTGGGCTTTATTGAAAAGGACAAGCTGCTCTTAGAGCCTTATACGGCCGAGCACAATTCGCGGCTGAGCAAGATTAAGCTGGCGCTGTCCTACATCCATAAAAAATTCAAGCAAGAGATTACGCTGCAGGATCTGGCGGATCTGCTTGAGGTGCAGAAGCCATCGGTAGTGCGGATCTTCAAAGAGATGATCGGTCGTACCCCGCTTGATTACATTAACGCTTATCGCATCCTCATTGCCCGCGAGATGTTGAAGAACAAGAATGTATCAATTACGCAAGTGGCTGTAGATCTGGGCTTTGCCGACCTCTCTTACTTTACCAAGGTCTTTAAGCGCTATAGCGGCATGACCCCGCGTGAATATCTCAAACAGCAGCAGCCGTCGTCACTGGCAGAATCGGTGGTCACCACGCAGATTTGAGCAGCAAGCGCTTGTGCTTGCGCTACATCGCAGCGCAGCGCAACGCAGTGCAGCGTAGTGTATGTGCTTTAGTTCTTGCTGCGCAGCTGAGACTACGAGCACAATGAGCTCGAGATAAGACCAATAGGGAGTAAGTGATCTCGTAAGTTCAGGCTGCAAGGTTAAGGGATGGTATGTACCCATTCCCGCGAACTTAACACCACCATGGCTTGATGTTGCTTTTGGTGTGTGTGTGTTGCCCATGCCCTTTGAGGATCAGTGCTGTGCGTGGCAGCTATAGCACTTACAAGCTTGTTTGTCGCATCTTAATCCCCCTGAGGCATGCGTTGTTGCCGCTCTGAGTTGAGCTGTCAGCGCTTAGGTTCGTGGGTAGGGGTAAGCAACCTCTCTGGGAGTAGCGTCGTTACGTGGTGATGGCGTGGCGCCTGCTTGCAGTGACTTGTAATCAAGCTTTGCCGCACCGCCTTTCAAGCAGACACATGAGCGCGCTTTGTCTTCTTAAGTTGTGACCTTTTTCGCCTTTGTGGCAAAGCGCTCACGCTATACTTATACCCACACAAAAGAGCCTCTCGCGCAGCACTTTGGTTGCTGCTGCCAATATACTCACCGCTTGCGCCACTCTCTTCCCTCTTGCCACTTCCCATACTGAAGATTTTGCTATTACTGAGGTGAGGGGCTCTTTGAGTCAGGAGTCTGCCATGGGTAAGAAAGCATCATCCCCATCCACTACTTACTACAATTGGCGCAGCCAGCTCTGCTCCGCTGCTCTCTTTTGCCTAGGCTTAGCCCTGAGCCCACATGCCTTAGCCGCAACTGCTGCCACTGCGGCCACTGACGCCACTAACGCCAGTGCCGCTACTGAGCCCTCTGCGAGTGAAAAAGAGCAAGTCGCCGCCAAAGTTATGGCCCGCCAAGAGGCCATGCAGCAGGTCTTAGCGCAAGGCAGCAAGTGTGTCAGCAACGCTCCTGACGACTACAACGGTAAAGTGTGGCAAATCGGCACTGATAACGCCTTTGCGCCTTTTGCCTTTATTGATGCTCAAGGTGAGCTCAAAGGTATCGATGTCGACCTGCTCGCAAAAATCGCCGAGAACGCGGGCTTTAAGTACCGCATGTGCTCTCAAGACTTTGCGCCACTGCTGCCTGCAGTTGCCGCTGGCAAGCTCGATGGTGCCATGGCCGGTATCAGCTATACCGTACCTCGCGCGCAAACCCTAGAGTTTTCTAAGCGCTACTACAACTCAGCCGTAGCTGTGGTAGCGGCAAAGAGTGAGCAGAGTCAGCTGCAAAGCATTCAGCAGGTAATGGGTAAAACCGTAGCAGTGAAGGCAGGCACCTTAGGTGAGGATATCGCTAACGGCCTCAAGGAAGCGCGGCAGTTTACAGTTAAGTCCTATCCCAACTCGATGGCGTCGATGCTGGCCGTATTCCAAGGCGAGGCTGACTTCCTCTTAGAGGACTACCCTGTGGCGGTGTATGAGCTCACCTCCGGCCTCTACTCTAACCTCATGATTGTGATTCCACGCTTGCCTAATGTGGGCAACAGCGAGTCGTATCACTTTGTGGTGGCTAAGGACAATAAGGAGAGCCAGCAGCTGTTGCAGGCCTTTAATGAGGGGCTTGAAAAGGTGATCGTCAATGGCGATTACAAGGCTGTGGTCGCAAAGTACCTGCCTGAGGCTCCAGCCAGTGTCTTTGTGTCGGGCAATGCGCCGGTTGAGGTTAAGGCTACCGCAGCAGAGAAGGAAGCTGCTGCCGTTCAGTAGAGGCGGTTGCAGCAAGTTAGTGCGTGGGGCTGTTTGCTCTTAGCCTCAACTAAGAGAGATAAGAAGCAGCAGCCCAGTGAGGTGGTAGTAAGGTGGTAGTAAGGTGTTGGTAAAGCGAATGGGCGGGCACGAGCATTTAGCAGCGGCGTGGCTCTAACAAAAGAAAGCCATAGTGGTGAGCTGAGGGAGGGCGTTGCTTTGAGATCGTTTTCCCCTTATTCCTGCAAAGTAGTTGTCCCCTATGTTATTGGCTTAAAACCGAGCTTTGAGGTGGGGTTAAGACCCTTGATGCAGAAAACTGATAGGGAGCGTCGAGCGTCGCTACCGCGACGTATCTCGAGGTAGGTTAATAGTGCGCAAAAGCAGAAGTTCACCACCACCAGTATGGGGCAACCGTGTGCAAGCCACTAAGTGGCAGCTGTGACCTAATGTAGTTGGCTGAGGCGACAACTATCTACCATCGAGATAGGAGCCGTTAGGCGCTTAGGTGGTAGCCCATGTGCCTCAGGCAGCAGCTGCTGGATACTCTGAGTTGCCTTGGGGGCAAACTTTTGGTTGTGCTCAATAGCAAGTAGCTGTGCCCATACAAGGAGAAAATGCCCACGTTACTTTGCGGTGACCACCTGAGGGGCGTGCTTACGCGGGTGGTAAGAGGGCTTTTCCTACTTGGTTTTGTCTGAGGGGGATGGCTCGCAATGTGAGGCCATTGGCCCGCACTCATTTACGCCAAGAGCGCTGTGCACGCAAAGTTGGGGAGAGGCGTAAGCGCGGCAGTATCACTAAAGCAGGTAGGTATGCAGGTAGGCTGCGGTTAATACCTAATCGATATTTGGTTTGTCCTCAGCCAAGGTCACAGGGTACACATAGCGCTGTCCCCTGCGCTCCACCGTAATGTTTAGCACCGTTCCAGGTTTGGTGCTGGAAATCACGTCAATCAACTCACGGGCATTGTGAATGCGCTTCTCATTCACCTGCACAATGAGGTCACCCTCCTGAATATGGGCAATAGCCGCAGGGCCAAACGGATCGACATAACGCACCAGTACGCCGTTGACCGCATTATTGGCCACTAAGTTCTCGTTCTCGTCAGAGATGCCCAAATAGCCACGAATCACGCGACCGTGCTTGAGGATCTCATGCATCACGTAGAGCACGAGCTTAGTCGGGATCGCAAAGCCAATACCATACGCTACGCGACTGTTATCAAAGGACGCGGTGTTGATGCCTACCAGATCGCCATTAGTGTTAACGAGCGCGCCTCCAGAGTTACCTGAGTTAATAGGGGCGTCTGTCTGGATGAGATCTTGTAAGCCCTCACGTATATTCATGCGCTCACGGGTTAAGAGGCCAGAGCCGGTGCGGGCCGTGGCGGAGATAATGCCGTGGGTGACCGTAAGGCCTAAGTTATTAGGGTTACCAATAGCCAGTACCACATCACCGACGTGGGGCTCATAGCGTGGGTTAATGGGGATAGCCTGCAAGTTGGTGGCGTTGATTTTTAAGAGGGCGATATCCGTGCGGCGGTCAAAGCCCACGATAAAGGCCTGCCGCAGCTTGCCATCAAAGGTTTGCGCCCAGACAGCGCGATTAGGCTCGTTGAGGGAGGGGATGACGTGATAGTTGGTCACGATATAGCCATCAGGGCTCATGATGACGCCTGAGGCTGAGGTCGTGATCTCGGCTGTCTCGGTGGATATACCGGTGTAGTCGCTGTTAAGGCGTGAGACGTAAATGTTAACGACGCTAGGGCTGGCTTTGTTTACGGCGTAGGAGTAGGACTGGATATCCTTTTGGGAGGAGTAGAGCATGTTGCCAAAGGACTCACCCAGCTTAGGATTAATGAGCAGAGCAATGAGCGCAACAAACAAGCCCAGTGCTACAGGAAACACTAGGAAGGAGAACCATGTTGAGCGCCAGAAGCGTGCTTTTAATGCCATGGGCAGGGAGTTTCCTCAGGGGGTGAATGCGGGTGATAGTCGTAAGCTACATGAAGTGAATTAAGGGGCTAGAGGTTAAAGTCAGAGTTGCCTCACAAATGAGGGCAGGGTAGCGCAAGCTAAGTGTAGTTAGCGCTGTGCTGAATTGAATGTATCGCATGGCTAATGCCAAGCACTCGCACAGGCGCAGCCACCACAAAGCAGGTGTGGTGATGGTAAGTACAGTCAGTACAGCACTCACAGGGGCGGGCGCTGTGACAACAAGCAGCGGTAAGCGGTGTGACAGGGGTAAATGCCAGCCAAGCGCAGCTGTGCTCATTTTAGCAAGGCGCGAGGCGTTTGCAGCAGGTAGGTGCGTAAGAAGCGCCGCTAGGGTCACACAGAAGCAAGTGGTAGCACGCCCTGAGTGTGGTGTAGATTACAGGGAGCGTAAGCGTGACTACAAAGAGGTGTACTCGGCTGAGGTTTTACTCCTGAGAGCATGGCAGAGCTTGTGGCCACGTAAGCTCCTGAAGATATGACAGTGAAGAGTCTTTACCTCCAAGATGTTGTGAACACGCGCAGAGTGCGCTGCGCCTGTGGTGCACGCAAGCTGCTCTGAGGCTCTATTAGCGCTAACACCTCTGAGGTGATTGTCCTTGTGGAAAGTAAGGTTCAGCAGTAATGGCTGCAAGAAAGAAAATGGCACGCACTAACAGCTCAGAGACGCTGCCATGCAGAGAGGCGAGAGAAAAAAGTACAGGCAGAGGCTAGTTTCGCCTCTGCCTGTACCTTAGGTAGGAACTAAAGAGTTGAATAAAAGCGGGGCTAAGCTCCGCAGCTTAAGCACTGCTAAAGCTAAAGCTAAGGCTTAGAGCTAAAGCTTGGCGCTTAGTGCTTAGCGCGATGGCAGCATCAGGTAGAGCTGGCTATCACCACGCTGAATGCGCAGCGCGTTAACACGGCCCTTGGACTTATTGAGCTTGTCCTTTAAGTCATTAATGGTTTCCACGCGATCGCGGTTAACCGAGGTAATGACATCCCCCTCACGCATGCCTAAGCGGTAGGCCAGCGAGCGCTCGCTAATAGTAGTGACCTCAACGCCACCACCGTCGTGGTTAGCTAAGGACACGCCCTCAAAGAAGCTCGAGAGCTGACCGGCGTCAGCGCCCGTAATCTCGGTAGGCTCTTGTAAGGTGGTGTGCAACTCGATGTTCTTGCCGTCACGGAAAATACCTAAGGTGATATCAGCACCGGCACCTAAGGTGGCGATGGTGGCGCGTAACTCACCAAAGGAGCTAATTGGCTTGCCATTAATCGAGGTGATGATATCGCCTGGCTTAATGCCCGCCTTTGCAGCAGCGCTATCGTCAAAGACCTCGTTGACAAAGGCACCGCTGCTGCCCTTATAGCCAAAGCTCTCCGCTAAGTCGTTAGATAACTCGGTGCCGGCCACACCTAAGGTGCCACGGCGTACCTCACCAAACTCTTGCAGCTGCGCGACGACGGACTTGACCATGCTCACAGGGATGGCAAAGCCAATACCGATATTGCCGCCGTTTGGTCCTAAGATGGCGGTGTTAATACCAATGAGCTCGCCACGTAAGTTAACGAGGGCACCACCGGAGTTACCAGAGTTAATGGCAGCGTCGGTTTGAATAAAGTTTTCGATGTTCTCGATGTTAAGGCCGGTACGACCTAAGGCAGAGATAATACCGGAGGTCACAGTCTGGCCTAGGCCAAATGGGTTACCGATAGCCACGACAAAGTCACCGACTTCGAGGTCGTCTCTGGTGTCCATTGGCAGAGCGGTAAGCTCAATACCATCAAAGTCCTTAATTTGCAGCAGAGCTAAGTCGGTGTGAGGGTCGGTACCGATCTTTTTGGCGTCGAATTCACGGCCGTCGGAGAGGGCGATACGGATTTGGTCAGCGTCTTCGACCACGTGGTGGTTGGTGACGATGTAGCCCTTTTTAGCGTCAATGATCACACCCGAGCCTAGGGCGCGGAACTCACGCTCGCGGTTTTGGTTGAGCTGAGGAAACATGAAGCGAAATTCCTCAGGGATGTTAAACATTGGCCGGACTTCTTTGGTGCCCTTGACGGAGATGTTCACCACGGCAGGGATCACCTTTTTGAGCATTGGGGCCAAGGAAGGCTCACCACTGTCATTAGCCATAGCAGCGATTAGCGGCCGCGCATCGGCGGCGTAGGATGGTGCAGACAGAGTGGAAAGTAAGGTGGCACAACCCACAGCGATGGCGATAGCAGACAGTTTTAATGACTTCATAAAAAGAGTTCTCCCGCAAGGTTAGCGCTTAACGCATAACCGCAACTTACAATCCGAGGCGTCACACGTGCGCGGGGAAAAGAGCGTCAGGCGCCAGCGGAGTACCGACAAAGGTTGCGCTTTTTGTAGGTGAGCGCAGAGATCTTTGCGGTAGCAGCAAACAGACAAAATACTTTAGTTAAAGCAGCACTACGTGCTTAGCCTTGAGGCGGCTTGGGCCTTAGGTAGTGGCAAGCAAAGCCTGCGCTCAATAGGGGTAAATGCCCAGTAATGAGGCGGCTTAAAAGAGCGTGCTGGAGGGCAGTGGAGAAAGTGTTGTGGGGGACTGTCCTCAACCATGGCTGCTATCTTAGGGGGAAATCTCTTAGCATTTGCTTAGGGGAGATGGCTTTGCTGTGCGGTTTGTGTGGGGGTGGTGCTTAGGTAAGAATTAGGGGGCGCAGAGAAATCAGGGCGGTGAGGGTAGTTTCATGCGTAACTGGGTAATGAAAAAAAGTATTGGGAGGGAAGAGTGCAGAGTACAGAGTGGGGCGGGCGCTGGGGCGTAACTTTGGGAGAAGATGAGAGGTGGTGCTCAGTGGTGATGGTGGTGAAGATGTTCATCTTATCTTGAATCTCAGCACAGAGAATGCGCTTAGTGCTGTTCACTGCCTCAGCAAAAAACTGATGTTTATCGGTGCTAGCAATAAGCTGAAGCTGTTGCTGCCCAGCGATTCATTACTGATTCGGTGTGCTTGCGTGCTGATTGGGGATGCCAGCTTGCAAGCTCATAGCCCCTATCTTAGAGGTTTGAGAAAAATCAGCCTCAACGCCTCGACGTCAGCTG
>JAHLFE010000089.1 GCA_018884035.1 Candidatus Anaerobiospirillum pullicola | reverse complement strand
ACGATGGCTATGGGTTTCCCTGCAAGCGACAGTACGCTCATAGGCAAATACCTCCTACGCTTAGCACCTGTCTAAGGCCGATAATATGCTCTTAAGCAATATTCATACATTGCTGGGGGGTAAACGCCCTCGAAGAAGTAGATGTAGAAGTTACCTGCGATGTTGGTAAACAGGTTCATAAAGAAAATGGCGAGGATGATAAAAAGCGGCTTATTGCGCGACACCACCTTGAAGGTTTGCAGCAAAGTCACCTTCGCCGCCTCACCCTGAGGACGCACAGCCTCTTTGGTGTGGAAGAAGCCGTTTAACATCAACACCACGCCAATGCCCATCAGTACCATTACTGCTGGCAAATAGCCCTGATCGGCACGGCCCTCGGCAAAGAACGAGGTGAGGTAAGGGAAGATGGTCATCGCAAGGCCAATGCCAGCATTCACACCCAGCATGGCGCAAGTTGCGGCCTTGGCACGCTCTTGTGGCGCATCAGACATCACTGTCGTCATCGACCAGAAAGGTAGGTCAGAGATCGCATAGAGCGTCCCCCATAAGATGTAAGTGACACCGGCGTACACACACTTGGTAGTCATCGAGCCATCAATGCTCATGAAAGCCAAGACGGTGATCACGAACAAGACGAAAGGCATGAAACCTAAGAAAGGGCGATACTTACCACGCTTGAGGTTCAGCGAGTCAATGATGCCAGCAAAGAGCGGATCGTGCACCGCATCCCACACACGGGCAATGAGGAAGATAACACTGGCAGCTACCGGTGAAATCTTGAGGATGTCAGTGTAGAAGAACAGGATAAACGTTCCGACCAGACCAAAGGAAAAGCACTGACCAACCGCAAAACCAAAGTAAGAGATTAACGAGAGCAAAGGGATCTTGTTGCTCACAGGAGCAGCTGCCGCTGCTGCCACTTTTTCTGTTGCCATGATGCTGTCCTCTGCGCCATTAATCACCATTACGCTCTGTCAAAAGCATTCTAAACAGCTGAAGCTCAGCCTCATCGTAAGGCGTGCCGTCGTTATGGAAGAGGTCATGGAACCACTTTTGGCGGAAGTTAGGATCCTGCTCCCGCACCACTGGCCATGGCAAGTGGGTTTGGGTGCGACCATTAACCAGACCCCAGTTATAGCCACCGATCTTGTCGCGAGCAAAGATAGGCAGAATGGTCTCTACCGTGGATTGGGCGTGACGGGCTAGCCACTCGGTGCACATGATTGGGCGGTGGTAGTCTTTTAAGATGGCGAGGCTCTCTTCTAAGATGTCGGCTGGGGCATAGCAGTGGAAGGAAATGACATCAGAGACCTCAAGCGCCAGCTTGTCGATAGGGCAATTGAAGATGTCCACATTGCGATCAAAGCAGGTCTTCATATTGCGCCATGCACCTACAGTCAGGGGCTGGGTCGGATCACAGGCACGCACCCACTTTACGGCCTGCGCACAGAGCTTATAGGAGCACTCGAGTAACGGGCCGTCGAACTCCGCATGCTGCGTGCTATCGACAAAGATGCCACCATTGGTTGGCTCGTTGTAGACATCCCACACTAAGATGCGCTCGTCATCTCTAAAGGTCGTGACCACATCTTTAACGTAAGCCTCGACCTTATCCCATAAGGCCTCTAACACCACCACATTGCGACCTGGGCTGGCTGCACCTTGGGAGTTGTGCACATCAGGACGTGGCTCCTTTTGCTTGCCAATCCATGGGTGGTCACCGGAGAAGCCGCAATCATCCATGAGAGTGAGCATGGTGCGGATGCCGTGCTTGCTGGCAATGCTCAGGAAGCGATCAATACGCGCCATTAAGCCATCACGGTCGTACAACCAGACAATAAAAGGCAGGTTAGTACGCAGCGTGTTCATCTTGATACTGGCCGCTAAAGCCAGCTCACGGTCAATAGTAGCCTCGTCAAAGGTCTCACGCTGCCACAGCTCGTTCCAGTTCACCGCAGTCGAAGGCAGAAAGTTGATGCCTACTGGCCAAGGCTGGTTCTCGTACCACGCATTGATTTCTGCGACCGTCCACTGACGCTTCATATCGACTCCTTGGGTGTAAGCGCAAGCACAGGCAACGTAAGTTACAGAGCTAAAAGCGAAGTAAGCAAGAGTACCTGTATAAGGACGCCGCCAGAAGCTCTCCCTCACGGCTACAGCATCATGCCGCTATGCCAGAGCGCGTGAGCAGATTACTCGCAGCAAGCAGCAGACAAGCGGCAGACAATCCTCTTAAGTGCCTCAGTCTGTTCCCCACTGTTACAGGACTCAACTACAGAACTAAAGAGCTGCATCGCTGCAGTGCGCATTGCTGCATCGCTACAGAGTTACAGCATTACAGCACCACCGCTCTCCCTATCTTGTTAGCCCCCCTTAGCCAGTGCACACCGGCCGTAGCAGCGGAGCGGCCTTAAGATAAAGAGCCTCCTAAGCGGAGCGCTGTGCCGCACAGAGCTAAGCTTTTACCTCCATGCCCAGCTCGCGCGGCTATAGCCTATCCCGTAGTCTCGGGCTAAAACAGCTGCGTCTTACACCCTTTTTCTAATCTCTCAATAAACAAAAACAACCGTAATACCACACACCATCTGCACCACGCCCTCACCTGCCTCCTTGGCAAGAACAGACAAAGCGACTCGGCCACAGCAAGATCAGCAGATGTGGCCTTAATGTGTGATATCGTCGCTAAATATATTAGCTAATAACTTGCTAATAAAAATACCTTTGCTAAATTTTTATAAGCAAATTGGGAGCAACATCACAAATCACGGTGGCTATAATACGCACGAACTTGGCAAAAATTGCTGATTCTTAGTACCTATAGCCTTTGCTAAATTCTTAGCAAGGATTTCATTAGCAGTGTACAGCGTGGTGGGTAGCGGTGTGTAGAGAGGGGGACAAGAGCAGTCCTTGGGAACTGAGAGTGGCTAAAAATAGCGCTTTTGACCTCATTTGAGGCTTCAATCTGCAGACTGCTTGTGCTACAAATAGTGCCCACAAACTCCTGAGCACTTTTGCACGTGCCCCTGCTTATCTTGCGTTATGGCACTTAGTTGCGGAGCCTACAGACCCGCAGCTGCTGTCGCGGACATAGCCATATCCATAGCCGCTGATGCTGCTGAGACGCTATCGTCAATGCCCGCAAGAGAATGAGCTTCTTCACCATGTGCCAAGGCTTCAGAACGTTGTTTTCAGTTAGTTGTGTAGGTAATCCTCACGACTGCTGCCGCTATCTGTAAATGCCACGCAAAGTGGCAGCTCGGATTGAGCACACAGAGCAAGGCAAGATACCTACAAAAAGCAAGGCCAGAGGAGAAAGCTGCGCATGGGGAAAAAAGTCACCATGGCTCAGATTGCAGCCGCTGCAGGCGTATCGCAACCTACAGTATCATTAGTGCTCAATGGCATGGCTGATAGCATGCGCATCAAGGAAAGCACCCGCCATAAGGTGCTGGAAACGGCCAAACAATTAGGCTACCAACGCGTAACCCCAAACTCGCTCCAAGGTAAGCGCCGTATTGCCTTTGTTTTAGATGGCGCCATCATTACCAACGATCACTTTATTACCGCCTTAAACGAGGCTAATGTGCGCGCCAATGAGCTAGGCTTAGTGCTGTGCCAGCTGGATACGGCAGGCAATGAGCGGGGCCGTGAACTGGTAAAAAAGGAACTGCAATCCGGCCTGTATAAGGGCGTCATTATCGCCACCAACGTCACCACCGACGATATTCTCGCTTACGATAGTGGCCTGCCTACGGTCTATCTCAACTGCATTCCCCGCGATAATCTCGACGTCTACGCCATTTTGCCCGA
Source organism: Candidatus Anaerobiospirillum pullicola (assembly GCA_018884035.1). GTDB lineage: Bacteria > Pseudomonadota > Gammaproteobacteria > Enterobacterales > Succinivibrionaceae > Anaerobiospirillum > Anaerobiospirillum pullicola. The sequence continues at coordinate 6,513 of JAHLFE010000089.1, read as the reverse complement.
TGACTATGGCGGAGCCTATGACCTCACCCGTCTTATTGCCGCTAAGTACCAGCATCCGCTCATTGTGGCTGGTGATGAGTGGATGCGTGCCACTATTGATCGCATTCGCGCTATGCGTGCGGCCTTTAGAGAGCAGCACGTTAATATCACCTCAGAGGAGATCATCTATACCGACTGGTCGTTTAAGAATGCTTACACCCTGACTCTTGAGTACTTACAAGATAGCAGTAAGCAGCGTCCGGATGTGATCTTATGTGGCTCTGACTTTCTGGCCACAGCGGTCTATCAGGCGGTATATAAGTGCGGTCTGAGCATCCCTGATGACCTTGCTATTACCGGCTTTGATGATCAGCCGCTTGCCCTTAACTTGACCCCAACGCTAACCACGGTAGAGCTGCCATACAGCGAGATGGGCAGCTTAGCGGTTGATTCCTTAAACCAGATCATTGATCTTAGTGATAACCGTCAGCAGATTAAGCGCTTACGCGGTCGCGTTTTAGTGCGTGAATCCACCATGCTCTAAGGCATGGTGGCAGATCTCAAACAGCCTCGGCGGTAAGCACTGAACTTACAAAGCATAACCGCCACAGCTGCTCACACATCTTTAGCTAAAAGTATTAGCGGTGGGGGCACAGTGCTCTGTCTTTACGCAATCCTTACAAGCTACACCCGCCAGCACCATGCCCCAAAGCGTCTTAGTTAAAGCCCTCAGCTAAGACCACATCTCCCTTAGCTAAGGACTTCTGTACGTCGATTAAGCGCTGATTAGTGGAGCCACGAAAATCGATATCCATGCTGGCCTTAGACAGCACAAAGGGGCCATCCACCACCACATCTAACAGCTCTAACAAGCTGTGGCGAATATCGTCATCAACAAGCTTATCGTAGGTGTAGCCACTGTACGACCATAAGGAGTAGCCCTCTTGGCGTAAGATGCGTGCTAACACGGCCAAAGAGCGGCACTGGATAAAAGGCTCGCCACCGGAGAAAGTCACACCGCTGATAAGTGGATTGGCATGAATCTCGTCGTAAAAGACCTTTAAGGCGACGTCAGCACCGCCTTTTAAAGGCTGGGATTGCGGATTGTGGCAGCCCTTACAGTGGAAAGGACAGCCTTGGGTAAAGATGGTATAGCGAATACCAGGGCCATCGACTATGGACTCAGAAACCACACCGGCAATACGTAAAGTGGTGTTTTCTAAAAGCTCACGATCATGAGGATCGAGCTTATCAGAAGCATTAGAAGAAACCTGCGAGCTCATAACACACACTCCAAACGGCAAGACAAACCAAATTCATTGCGGCACAACTTAAAGTACAAGTGCTGCGACGTCTCACTCCATCATAAGGGGAAAAGGGCAGAGCGTGATGAGGTGTGCGCTAAATTCTCACCAAGAGGCGGAAGGGCCACGTGGGCACAGCTATCTTGCAGCGTCACGACTTATCCCTCGTAAGAGCGCTCTAAACGAGCCTGAGCAGACGCAGCTGCGCTCTGAGTAGGCTGACATGCGCAAAACCATGCGGCTCGGCCAATACTTTTCTTCTTTGCTCATACAGCTTACACAGCTGACTGAGTTTTAACATAAAACAAGCCCTTGACCGACACAAGGCTCCGTTAACAAATCACGGCTTGGATATAGTGGTTGCAAGGCTTATGGAAAGGAAAGGTATCTGCCTTAGCAGCAAGGCGTCGCTAGGCGATAAATAAGGTTGACTGCAATTGCCTCAACCAGAGCACCACCGCTTGAGATGAAGAAGAAGGGCTGAAGAAGGTAATGCAGAAAGGAAACGAGCTTGCGCTCAACACGCATGGCAATAAGCCTACGTGCTTGCCACCTCTTAGTACTTACTAACCACTGCTAACACCACACAAACAGCACCAGCAACCATTACTAACAACTAAGAGGTGGCTCACCGCGCTGTAGTTACAAAACCAAAGGCTCTAAACCACAGCCGGTTCTGCACCCATGAGGTCAGAGTGCAGCGGAGATTTAGCCTGTAGCGGCTCAATCCACCAGTGCTCACAGCCTATACCGCACCACTTAGCACCATGTCATTACCCTACAAGATACTAAGCACAGTGAACGGTTGGTAGAGACTGTCTACCCTAAGCCGGAGCGCACATCTGCGCTCGGTAGAGCTTAGACGTGCATGTGCTTGACGCGATCGTGCTCCTCCGCACGCTTGCCGTTGTTGAAGCGATCTAAGGTGCCAACTAAGTAACCCGTCACGCGACGAATACGCTCAAACTTAACACCTTCGCCAACCACACCATTGCGTGCGTGTAATCTAGTGACCATCGTGTCCCCCTCAATACTCATATCACAGGACAGCAGCAAGGCTGCCCTTGGTAGCTGCGAGCAAAAAATCACACAACAGTAACCAGGCTCGCAACAGCACTGGCTAAACCAGAGCTTGTGTTCTGCCTACTGTCGAGAAAGTTGATTACGCCTGTGGCGCTTTCCCCAGCCACTACCGCAAGGTAGCAGCGGAGGTGGGCAAAGCATGGCCTTTGCCAGCAGCACCACGGTGCGTTTTGTTAAGCCCCTCAGCGCGCTTGTTAAGGCATAAGGAGCTTCATGACGAAATCATGATGGCCGTAAGCTGTTACTTACGTGACACCATCTCCGCCCTTGTCATGGCTTTAGCCACGGCAGATGCAGTCCACACCCAACTTGCTTAAGCGCTCAATGGTGACGCCCTCGCCGTCATGACGACCACACTTTGGGCACACATCATTAATCACACCGACATAACCGCACACTGGGCAGCGGTCAACAGGGTGGTTAATCGAACCATAGCCAATGCCGCAATCGCGCATGTAGAGGATGACCTTCTCAAAGGCGTCAATGTTCTTATTAAGGTCGCCATCCATCTCTACATAAGAGATCGCACCGGCATTGCACAGCTCGTGGAATGGAGCCTCAATGCGAATCTTGTCCGCAGCGCTAATATCGTAGTAAACCGGCACGTGGAAGCTGTTGGTGTAGTAATCACGATCCGTGATGCCTGGCAGCACACCATAGACCTTCTTGTCGATCTTAACGAAACGACCAGATAAGCCCTCAGCAGGTGTCGAGAAGAGCGAGAAGTTAAGGCCCGTCTTCTTGGTCTGCTCATTGGCAAGATCACGCATGTGCGAGATGATTTCCATACCCAGCTTGCGGGCATTCTCATCTTCACCATGGTGCTTGCCCACTAAGGCCACTAACGCCTCAGCAAGACCAATGAAGCCTAACGACAGCGAACCGTGCTTAATAACCTCACGGATGGTGTCATCCCAATCGAGGTTATAAGAATCAATCCACACGCCCTGCCCCATTAAGAATGGGTAGTTGTAAACGTGCTTCTGCGCAATGATCTCAAAGCGGTCTAACAGCTGGTCAAAGACCATGTAGGCCACCTTGTCTAAGTCACGGTAGAACTTATCGATGTCACCGTGAGCCTCAATCGCTAAACGAGGCAGATTCACCGTGGTAAAGGACAGATTGCCACGACCTGGGATGATCTGCTTGCTCTTATCGAAGTCGTTACCAAACACGCGAGTACGGCAGCCCATCACCGCCACCTCAGTCTCAGGGCGGCCAGGGACGTAGTACTGCATGTTAAATGGCGCATCTAAGAACGAGAAGTTAGGGAACAGACGCTTAGCGCTAACCTTACAGGCCAGACGGAACAGATCATAGTTTGGCTCACCTTCCTTGGTGTTGATGCCGTTCTTGACCTTAAAGATCTGCACAGGGAAGATTGGGGTCTCACCACCACCTAAGCCCGCATCCGTAGCCAGCAGCACGTTCTTCATAATCATGCGCTGCTCTGGAGTGGTACCAGTGCCGTAGTTAATCGAGGAGAATGGCACCTGCGCACCTGCACGGCTCTGCATGGAATTGAGGTTGTGAATCACCGCCTCCATGGCCTGATAGCACTCACGATTGGTGAGCTTGTAGGCCTCTTCCATGGTGTAGTTGAGCTCTTTGTCTAAGTCCTCACCACTGTACTTGGCGCTTAAGATCTCCTGCACCAGAGGACGTAACTCGTTTTGCGCCTCATCAGCTAAGGCCGAGTTGTACTGCTTATAGACCGCGTCGATCTTGTCCTTTAAGGCCGACAGATCAAGCTCGTCATCGCGCATCACGATCTGCACGACCTTACGCAGATGCTTGCTGTAGGACTTCACTACATATGGGGCTAAGTCGTACTCAAACATTGGGATCGACTGGCCACCGTGCATGTCGTTTTGGTTCGACTGAATAGCGATGCAGCATAAGGCCGCAGCAGACTGGATCGACTGTGGCTCACGTAAGAAGCCGTGACCAGTCGAGAAGCCGCGCTGGAAGAGCTCAGTTAAGTTGATCTGGCAGCAGTTAATGGTTAAGAGGTAGAAGTCCAGATCGTGGATGTGAATGAGGCCCTTGGTGTGCGCTAAAGCATGCTCTGGCTTTAAGACGTAGCGCTTCACAAAGTCCTTCGAGCCCTCAGAACCAAAGCGCAGCATCAGACCCATTGGCGCATTGGCGTCAATGTTGGCGTTCTCGCGCTTTAAGTCCATATCAGCCGAGGACTTCGAGGTCAGATCACGGTAGATCTGCGTCAGCTCAGCATTGTAGTTACGGGCATTGGTACGCTGCTGACGGTAAAGAATGAAGTTCTTGGCCTCGTCAGAGAGATTGTGCTTGATGAGCACGCGCTCAATGATGTCTTGAGTGTCCTCAACCGTTGGGGCCTCAGTAGACTTCGCCTCGATAGTGGAGACGACCTCGCTGGTTAACTCCTCGACGAGCTTAAGGTCACGCTCAGAGAGCTCATCATCCGGATGTACGGACATAAGTGCCTTTTTAATCGCATTAGCAATCTTGTCGCGGTTAAAAGACACCTTGCGTCCATCTCGTTTAACGATGTATCTGATCATGATCGTCTCCGACCAAAATGGTCATGTGGTTAATAATGGCTTTAAGAGCCAAGCTTTCCCATCACAGCCACTACTCTGCATCACCTAAAAGCAGCTGAGTAGAGCTGAAACATAGAGCAAAGCAGAGCAGTTACAGCGTTGTCCGCTTTAGCTGTCCCCAGCCCAAAGTTTCTTGAGAAAGCTTGTGCCCTCACGGTAACGAGGTAAGCCTCGGAGGTCTGCCGGTTACCTGTACTTACAGGTTACTCTGCAGCTAGCCCCCTCAGCTAGGCAGCGCGGGTATGCACAAAATCCTGCATAACGCGCCTGACACTAGAGATCAAGCCTATCGCGACGGCCTGCTCACGCTTAGCGCTCGCTAACGGCTGTTTCCTAGTGCCAAACCACTGAAGTTTGCTCCTTTTACAGCGCAGCGCCTCGTGGCAAGAAAATCTGTTGAGCGTCAGTGCTAGGGGCTATGCGCGGCATGTTAGCAAAACCACAACCCCACATGGCAACTCGTCCTAGCCATCGTTTTTAAGCTAGGGCCGCCTCTATGTCTGCACTCTCTAAAGACAACAAAGGCGTCACACGACGCCTTTAATGGACACGTGTCACTACTAGCCAAGAACAGCTACCAGTAAGTCGCTCTTAGCGTAAACAGCAACGCACGTCCTTGAAACTATCGCTTTGGTTGCGTGCAATTAAGTTTCAGGCGCGCAGCACTGTCAGGTTTCACCACAAGAGGACACGTGTGAGAGCCTTATGGCGAAACAGCAAGCCGCCTACAGCGGCAGAAAACCTTCATCCTAAAGAGGAGCTCGTAATCTACTATGACGCCGCTTTACAAAAAAGCTGTGCCACAATAAGTGCTAAGCGCTGGCTAGGCGCTTTGAGCTACCACCACGAAGAGGCTTAACTCCTTGGTGTAAAAAACACGGCCGCATACGAGCAAGCATGCAGACGTCGTTCTCTGGAGCATTGACTTTCTCTTGTTGCTACCATGCCGCCTAAAGCGGGAGGCCACAGCTTGCTACCACCGTCGTGACAGTAGAGAAAATTCAATTCAATTTACCGCAAATCGCAGGTAAGACCAGAGAGGGCGTCGCTGCCACCCAGCCGGTTTTGTGCTTTCCTCACCTCCCATTGTAGGCAAAATTCTCGGCGCTGATTAATAAAAATTTTTAGGTAGACGCTTGATTTTTTGCTTACTACTCTCCAAACAAGACAGAACCTAAAGTCTTACTTGCCAAGTTGCCAGAAAAAATTTTTTTGCTGCGCTGTAGCGCAGTGCCCATGAACACAATGGCTTATTTATAGGATTTACGCATCAAGCGCCAAGCGCTAATCATGCGTAGTTGCTGATTATGCCTTGCTTGAGAGGTGATCTGCTGCAAGAGCAAGCAGGTGCCACAGATGTCGGGGAGTTGAGTCTGATTTTCCTGAAACCGCTAATATACGGCCTTTACCTTAGGGTAGATGCCATTACTGGTATTGATCACGGGTAAGGATGAAGCTGCAAAGCTGAGCAAAAACACATCTAAAGCGGTAATGGTGCTTACGATCGTTGAGAGGCCTACAGCAAAAACGGCTTATTTATCAGGAAAAATAAATACGATCCAACT
>JAHLFE010000088.1 GCA_018884035.1 Candidatus Anaerobiospirillum pullicola | reverse complement strand
GTGCCACCTACGGATGAAGCACCACGTTGGTGCTGGTACTTGATTATATTATGGTATAAGCAACATGGCGCCAACCCTTGCGTCTCTACAAAAGCTCAATTTCATCGTAAATTTAATAAAAACGCCGTATTCGTTTTGGGGAGGATGGAGTAGGTAATATCGTGTGAAGCATGTAGTTTTGATTGTTTTGCTGGCGTAGCAAAAGCGCTTTACTATGACCCAGTACCGTCTATCCCTATTATCGCTTTTAACAATTTTTGGCCAGAAGTCTCCACCTTCTGTAAGGTGGAGATGAATGGCCCACTAGCGGTCAAAGATCTTAGCGTGCAGTCGTGGACTTGTTCCAAATGTGGCACTTACCACGAAAGTCGTGACTATAACGCTGCACTAAATATTGCTGAAGCAGCAAAGAATATGTTAAACCGCTGAGCGTGCGGGGATAGCTTGTTGGTACTGGCCCCATCAGAGATCTTGAGCAAGAAGCCCCACCCTCTATAGGTGGGGAGAACGTCACTGCACGTGAAACATCGTGTCGGCGTAACTTAACTGGGGCGGCAGCTTTAGACTAAAGGTGCACGCCCGCAGTATGGTGCTAAGCCCACATGTTCTCCGAGTTGCTGTAGCCGGAGATCGAAATCTCCATCGATGGCCCATCATAGGCGTCTGGATTCACCACATTCTGTAAGAAGTACTGGTGAATGAGCTCATCGCCCATAATTGTCCCCAAGTTCTCGCCATTGTTGGACTCAATGTACCATGGCGTGCCTGGCGCTGTGAGAAACTTGTTGAGCTCTTCTGCTCCCATCCGCGAAAAGTTGTCCACCGTCAGGTTGATCACGTACAGGATCGCTGGCGGACATAAGTTCTGCTCCAGCGGCGTCTGCTGCTCTGTAAAGTTCAGCTGGTGGTGCATGTGGTCAAACAGAGCCCGTGGAAAGATTGGCCCCGCTTCCCATGTAATCGGACGCTCGTCTGTAAGGCGCATGTCAAATAGGGCCATAATGCTGCCGTAGCTGCAATAGAGGAGACGCTGAGCTTTCGCCTGATTAATGTGGTAGCCCTTGAGGTAGCACCTCTTAATGATGTAAGTCAGTACCTTAGAGCTGCTAAAGAAGATCTCACGCATCTTGCCTCTCCTAGAAAGCCTTATCGCCGCGCTGCTTTAAGTAGAGCTGCCCAGTGGCAGAGATAGCGCTGACGACTAATTGCACCATTATGCGCTAACCAGCGGCCGTTGTGCAGCTCTTTTTGCCCAAAATGCGGCCTGTCTCCGTTATCTGCCCCATAGCTAAGCAACGCCCCTTGTTGCGTCGGCCTTTACCATGGGGTAGGCACCATACCCGCGAACCTAAGAGTGAACAGCCAACGTAAAGAGTCATCACCATATCCCTCAGGGTGATGAAGATGCCAAAACCAGCTTGTAGGCTCTTGAGCTTAACTTGCAGCATTAATCCTCATGTGGCATCGCCGTACACCAAGAGCATCATAAAGCCATGACGGTCTTAAGTTCGTGTGTATTGGTAGGAACGGCGCTCTTACCAGAGGTGTCTGGCAGGTAATGCAGCAGTAGCTGTAGCTGGTGCAGTAGCAGTTGCTGTGAGCTCTTAAGGAGCAACTGACTTCAGAGGTGACGGCATTTAAGGCAATGATGCGTGCCTCAGCTTAAGAGCAGCTGAGGCTCACCTGCACCATTCATCTTACGGTGTGCTGTGGTACATACCAGCACTTAACCTTGCAATCGTCACTTAGGAGCTCACTTGTTCCTAAGGGCGTACCAGCTCTTGGAAGTTCTGCTCTTGTATGTCTTCTTCCTTGGAGCGTAAGTACCATCCAAGCAGCAGCAGTAACGGCAGCAGGATGTAAAGTGGAATGTTGCCTACCACCATAAAAGGCGTGTTGCCTTTAGCGGGCACTATATCCACAGTAAGGACACCATCGGTATCACGTGGCAGCGCGGAGACCACTTTACCCAGAGAGTCGATGTAAGCGGTGATGCCAGAGTTTGTGACTCTAATCATAGGCTTTTGCATTTCCAGAGTACGCATCCGAGCAATAGCTAAGTGCTCCTCTGGACCACGTGTAGGGCCAAACCATGAGTCATTACTGACCATGAGGATGCCATTGGTGTGGTCATCATAGAGGGCAGCAATCGCCTCAGGGAAAATCGACTCGTAGCAAATAGCCGGAATAAAGTACAAGTCGCGCTCAAGGAGGTGCATCTGCTGTTGCTTGGCCGCTCCCGCCGTAAAGCTCGACATAGGGAAGTTAAAGATGGACCCTAGCTGCCGCGTGATGCTCGCAAAAGGCACGATCTCACCAAAAGGTACCAGCTTGCGCTTATCGTAAATCTGCGCGTCAGCTAACTCGTCACTCTGTCCTAAGAGGAGGAGCGAGTTATAGCTGTGGCGAACCTGCAGGCGTGGCTTAACAGTGGTTGTGGTAGTTGGCTGGGCGGCTTCAGCTATTGCTTCCGTGCCCTCGGTAGTCTGCGCTAAGCTGGTAGCTGCCGCATTGTTAGTGTGAGTGTGAGTAGTCGTAGGAGCAACTGTGCTGGCATCACTGGCAGGAGCGTTGTCAGCACTTACAGTGTTGGCACTGCTGGCACTGTGGGTAGAGTGGGCACTGTTGTTCTTGGCAGTAATGAGCACCTCATCAGGAGAGGTGGTAGTCATCTCTGGCTGTTCCGCTTGTGCTGCGCTTGCGGCTGTGGTCTTTGCTGAACTTGCCACTGAAGCATGGTCTTCAGTGGCAGCTTCTGCAACGGTATAGCGCTGGATACCAATTAAGATCGGGCTCTTGGTCGCTTCCGCATGAATGGTGATATCACTGAGCAAAGGCATGATCTGCTGAGCAAAGACCGGCATGGCTGACTCTGGCCAGATAATGAGATCGCTTTTACCAAAGTACTCCATGGTCAAATGGAGGTACTTCTCAATGGTAGGCATGGTGTGCTTGGGATCCCACTTAATAGCCTGTGGGATATTACCCTGTACAGCTGCTACCTTGAGTGGGGCTAAGTCACTGGTATAGCGAATACCAAGAGTAAAGATGCCCACTAAAAAGAGCATACCGGCAATAGGAAAGTAGATAAAGCGCCGTTCAAAGGCTAACGCTAGTGCACCTGCCACAATACACAGTACTAGAGTGATACCACGTACACCTAACAGTGGAGCGTAGCCAGAAAAGGGGCCCTCAACTGCGATATAGCCCAAGTACATCCATGGAAAGCCAGTAAAGAGCCAGCCGACAATAAAGTCAGCAATGATCAGCGCTACCGGTAAGAAACAAAGCATTAAGACCTGCTTATACAAGAGGTGCTTGCTACCATCTGTGGCGGTGAGGATTGGCATGCGCAGGTCGTTGTTAAACATGCCAGGCATGCCACCAGGCAGATCTGGACGAATGCGATCGAGATCAGCTACAGTAATCTCTACCTCTTCGTCATCACCCTCAGGGGCATCTTGCCTATTATTGTGGCCTTGTGCCGTAGCCACTGTTCCTTGCGCCGCAGTGGTAGCAGTGTACTTGTGGTCTGATGAGATGACACTGGCGTTTGCGTTTTGCGTGGCAGTAGAGGAAGGTGACACAGACGTAAAGATCGCCAGGCCGCGCGCAGGCATGGCCTCGCCCTCATCTTCATCGTCGTAGGCGTTATCATCGTGGCTCGCTCTAGGGGTAGCGGCATCATCAGCAGCAACATCAGCGGCGGCTGGTGCTGCTGTGGCGGTGGCGTCGGCACTTACGGTCCGCAGTGTGGTGTTACTCTCTGATGCAGAGGTGCGCTGTGACTCTGTGGTGGCTTTGGCGTCAGCAGTGGTATTAGGGGCGGGCGCTGCTAAATGGCTCTTTGTGGTAGTAGATACCTTAGAAGCAGTAGGGGTGTGGCTATCCTCGGTTTGGATACGCTCCAGCTCATGCGGCCGGAGCTTACGCTGCGCTAAGCGAAAAGCTCCCGCGCCTAATAGGGCATGGAAAAAAGCCAGATAGGCCGCAAAGATCAGTAACACTGCCCAAGAGAGCACCATAGGCATGCCGCCAAAGCCCTCCATGACAAAGTTAAGCCAATCTAAGGTAATAGCATTGAGCGCTGTAAAGTAGCTTAAGAGTGAGACAAAAACTTGTTTTGCCTTGACCATCTTACCCACGAGCCAAAACTCGGCGGCTAAGGTCGCTAAGGTTACTACCCACAAATGGTACGGCGCAAAACCTAAGGTCGCTATGAGGCCCAATACGGTTGGAGCGAGAACAAGTCCTAACTTGCTCTGAAAGAGCCGTAACCAAAAGGTGTTGTCACCGAGAAACATGAGTTTGTCTGCCAGCTGTTGCAGCATATGCAGCACTCCCGATAAGCCAAAAATGCCAAACGTCGGCTATTTTAGCAAAAGCCTACACAGGCTGATCTTTTACCTTATGGGCTTGTGCTAAGCTTAGGTTCAAGTAGCAGCCCCCAAAGAGCAGCACTGCCAAGACTAATCCTGACCGTAGAGAGGAGCGAAAAGTAAGACCATGAGTGCTACCGACCTCGAAAAGCTCTTACCTAAGCACAAACTCGTCAAAGTCGCCGAGGTAAAAGAAGCCGCCTCGCAGCGGCAGCGTAAGTGCGAGGATATGCTCATCTCTGAAGAGGATTTCATCGGCGCTAACTTTGATCCCTTTGCTGAGGAGAACCGTGAGTTTGCCCGTGAGTTCTATTCCTCTAATCACTATCGCCTAAAGATGCCTTTTATGCGCGAAGTTAATGAGGGCAAAGAGGGATCCGGTGCGGTTAACAACGGTAGCGATAGCGAGAACACGGCAGATGTGGAGAGTGACACTAGGCCGAGCACTGTAAAGACTGGCACTCCTCACAGTAGTGACGGCCGTAGTGCTGCTGTAAGTGCGAGTGCTGCTGCTTCTGCAATGCAGCAGGAGCATAATCTACATAACACTTCCGTAAGCTCTGACCATACCACCACCGATGACGGCTACTATGTGGCTGACGAGGCTCTGGCCACTGATAATGAGAGTGCTTTACCACCTGCTGAGCGGGAGTGGCAAGGCGCAGGTAAGTGGTATACCCCAGAGGAAAAGGCTCAAGTGCAGCCTGAGCGCCAGCTGTTTACCCCAGTAGGGACAGCACCGGTGCAAAGTGGGGCGCAGCAAGAGGCGGCGGATATGAGCGCGGCACTAGGTAGCGCTCCTCTTGCTCGTGCCAGCAAGAGATCAGAAGAAGCAGAGGTAGCACCTGTAACCACCACCACCACTTCCTCCTATACAAGTGATTTTCAGGATGATGCCCCGTGTCTGCAGCTCTCACCGCAGGACAAAGAAAATTTACTGCATGAGCGTATCACGATGTCTTTAGATGGTGGCGTTACTCAGTTTAGCGTAGAGGAGCTGGCCTTAGAGTTTGATCTGCCACAGGAGTTTGTGGCCGCCATGATCAATGAGTATATTTCGCCTGTGTATGCGTCTGCCGCAGCTTCTACTGCAGGGCAAGCTATACCCGAGGATAGTGCCTCTTTGCAGGACAGCCCGGCACAAGCTGGTAGTACTGCGTCAGCTGCTCTGTATGCAGCTCAGAGCATTGCTGACAGCACGACTGCTGAGGCAGTAGCTACCACTTCCCCTGAGCCTCCAGCGGCAGAGGAGCGTAGCGGCTCAGGCATGACTATGGAAGAATGCTTAAAAGAGCTGCAAGCCTTTGCAGCAGAACTAGAGCAAAGTGAGCCTGCTTGTACTACGAAAAAGCAGAGAGCAGCAGTAGCGCAGTGTGAGGCCCGTGGGGATTTCCACGGAAATGACCATTACTCCCCATGGACTCAAGAAGACGATAGTGATGTGGCTCTGCGTCAATTAAGCGCAATGCTCTATGCCTCTAAGGGGCAGAGGAATCATGAGTCTCAGCACGCCGTCACCGCAGCAAAGGCTGCTGCTAACGCTGTGGCTAGGGTTACCCCACAAGATGAGCCTGTAAATACTGAGAGCATTGTCTCAGCACCAGCAGCGCCAGCTCATGCTGCTGATACTGAGACTGGGACAGCTGGTATCAGCAGTGAGAAGCAGAGCAGTGTAGAGAGACTACAGTCGAAAGCGGCTATGTCTCCTGAAGACTCTGATTTTGCGGCGCTAAAGCAGTTTATGCAGGATGTGGCGGTAGCGAAGGCAGCGGCGCAAGCAGAGGCCGAGACAAATGCGGCAGCGAATAGCGTGGGTATGGATGCTGAAGGTGCCGATAAGGTGGCGGCAGCGTCTTCTGTTTCTGTGGGATTAGAGCCAGATAACAGTGATACTAAGTTGGCCACCTCTGCTACTACCAACACTACCGCCAGTGAGCAGTACTACGCCGCTAAAGCGCCAGCGCCAACTCCAGCACCGGCTGTAAGTGCTTTCCCTGAGCTCCTACCACCTTTACCACCGGCACAACCTGCTGAGCCTCGGATGAGCTGGCAAGAGCGTGATCAGCTCATCAAATACAACGACCAAGGCGAGGTCTTAGATATGAGCCTCGATGCCATTATGGCCGCTGTTGAGGACTACCAAGGACGCCACCCCGAGGATGACTCCTTAATCTCCACTACTGGCATCGAGATCTTGCCTGAGGATGCCCGTGCGGCTAAGCAGAGACAGCGTCTGGCACAGCAGCGTGCAGCGGCTATAGAGCAGGCTTATGATGAAGCGGCGCTCAAAAAGAGCAGATGGGCTAAGCGTCAGCAACAGGAGCAAGTGGCTGATTTTGACTCTGCAGCTAACATTGATGATATCCCATGGGAGAGTGAGGCTATAGCCGCTACTGAGTTTGTAAGTGGCGTCTTTGTACCAACAGTGCCGCTTGCTGCTCTGGAGGATTCTTCTTCTTTTGCTGACGCTGGTGCCAGTGCTGAAGAGGATGGGACGAGCCGTGCTGTGGAGTCCCAAGATGTCTTGGCTGCTTACGGTGAGCAGCATGCTACTTTAGGTGCAGATGCAGGGGCGAACGCTGCAGAGAAAGAGGCGCGCATCGCGGCGCTGGCAACAGCTGCAGATACAGCTTCTGCTGCTCAAGGAGCTGCTGCGCATGAGGCCACTGCAGCTGCTAAAGCTGTTACAGCTTTAGCCAAGGACACCTCAGCTCAGGATAAGCCAAAGTCCGACCGCACTGTCCTCTCTCTGAAAAAGAGCAAGAGCGCCTCTAAGAGCAGCTCTAAGAGCACCACTAAAACTACCTCTAAGGGTGCAGGGCATAAGAGCAGCTCTGTCACAGCCGTTGCGGCTGTTACTGCGGTGCACGCTGCTGCGCAGAGTAAGGCCGAGGATAGCGTCAGCACCAATGATAGAGGCGGCGCGCCATGGGTAGCTATTGCCACTACAACTACGGTAGAGGCTGCTACTGCAGCCTTGCAAGCGGCGCATGAGGCTGGAGCAGGGGATAGTGAGGCGCTCTCTGCCTTGCATGTTGCTAAAGCTACAGCTACCAAACAGCGTCAGGGCACCCCACGTTCTGCAAAGAGCAGCACCACTGCTAAAGCTCGTTCTAGCAACAGCAAGACACAGGGGAAGACTAAGGCCACAACCAGTAATGGTAAGAAAGTATCAGCAGCGAAAGCCCCAAGTAAGCGCTTGCGCTCACAGGGTAGCGCTAAAGATTAAAGGCGAAAACAGAGGTGATCGTAGAGAGCAGTCAATGAGGTAGAGGATGAGAAGAGCGTGGGGCGCGTGGCGTGGGGTAAAGCATTTGACCACGCGCCAGACGTGACGCCCCCGGAGTCCAGTGCTGTTTTGGTAGCGCTGACAGCTCTAGGGGCCTGTACCTCAGGAGAGGTGGCTTGGAGCCGCTCTCCCCTCAAGGCGCGTCAGAGAGAGTTTGGTTGGATACTGGAGGAAGAGGGCGTTTTTCCCATGTGTGAGCACAGCTACTTGCCATTAATCTACCTTAGAGATACGGCGCGGTAGCGACGCTTGATGCTCCATATCAGGTTTATGCATCACGGGGCTTAAAACCACCTCAAAGGCTATCGCCTTATTCTTGAGGGGGTAGTAGCAAGTAGATCCGCCCTAAGGTAACAGCCGTATCTTAGCGGTTTTGGGAAAATCGGCCGCAACTCCTCGATATATGGACAGGCCATGCCCAGTGCTGAGATATACCTCTTAACCCCAGATACGCTGTGCCAGCTCGACCACTAAATCGACCTTAGCCCACTGCTCGTTTTCCGTAAGCTCGTTGCCTTCCTCTGTAGAGGCAAAGCCGCATTGTGGCGATACACAGAGGTTGTCCAGAGGGAAGTACTCGGCAGCCTCATGCACACGAGCCTCTAAGGCCTTGAGATCCTCAAGTTCAGGACGCTTGGAGGTGATGATACCTAAGACCACACGCTTGTCTTGTGGTACCGCCTTTAAAGCCTCAAAAGAACCAGAGCGTTCATCGTCGTATTCAAGGTAGAAGCCATCGACGTTCTCTTGGGCTAAGACGTACTTAGCGACACGATCGTAGCTACCAGAAGAGAAGAAGTGCGAGCGATAGTTGCCACGGCAGATGTGAGTGCAGATAGCGAGGTCTGCTGGCTTGTCCTTTAAGGCCTCATTGTTCGCCTGCAGATAGCGGCTGGCTAACTCATCGACGTTTAAGCCTAAGGACTCGACCTTGCTCGTATCGCAGAGCACTGGCCATGTGCAGTCATCTAACTGAATCGAGCGGCAGCCAGCGTTGTAGAGGTCGGTAAAGACCTGACGATAGGCCGCACCTAAGTCGGTGATTAAGTCATCGAGCGAGGCGTAGAAGTCCTGATAGTGGCATGGCTCCTCGTTCTTACGCACGTTCAGCAGGGTCGATAAGAGCTGCGATGGTGCTGGCACGGTTTGACGTGCGACTAAGCCGTAGCCCTTGGACTCAAACTGCTTGACAAACTTAAAGTGCTCAACGAATGGGTGGTTATGGCCCGTGATTTTACCGCAGATACCGGAGGTCTCATTGCGCGTTTCGATACCGGCAAACTTGTAGCCGGAGGCGCCAGCGACCTTACGGATACCACCTAAGCCCCAGAAAAAGTCTTGGTGCCAGAAGGAGCGACGGTACTCACCATCGGTAATGCCGCGCAGACCATGCTTGATCTGCTTACCAATGAGGTCGGTAATGCACTCATCCTCAACTGCTTTTAAGCCCGCCGCGTCTAACAGACCCTGACGGTGGAGGTTACGAGCATTCTTGAGCTTGTCAGGGCGTAAAAACGAACCGACGACGTCTGCTCTAAATGGGGCGTTGTTGAGGATGGTGTACGACATTGTTTTCTCCTTGCGGGTGTCAGGGCCGCTGTGGCGTCAGAGCCACGCTCTGTTTACAAATCATGTTGTGGGTGAAGCTTACCGCTACCAGTAAGTGCAGTGCACAGTACAGTACAGTACAGCCTGCGCACTTTAGGTGGTGACTGCAAAAATCAGCAGTAGAGGCGTGGCACTAAAGATAACCGCAAAGTTACCAATAGTCTATTGGTATTTTTTCATGCATTGTTATGCATTTTAGTTATAGTACCTTACGTCTGTGGGGCAAAACTTAGTACATATTACCTAAAGAACTACCTCCCATAGAGATAAGGCTATTGGCCACATTACCGCAGCAGCTTATTTTAGATAAATCAGGATAAGACGCGTTTTGACGCCGCTTGTCTCTTGAGCAAGAGAGAGGTAAAGATGGCAGCATAAAGAGCAAAAGAGGGGCATACTTATGGTAGTTCTTCTGCGCTAAGGCGCAGACAGGCCACGAAGGCTGGCGTTAGCACGCTTACCAGAGTAGGTGGTAGCGAGGACTGCTACAGCAGCTGATAGCAAACTGCCTTATAGCCGTTAGCAGTTGTCGCTGTGGCAACTTAAGATGGGTGTAATGTAGTCATGCCTTTTTATAGCGCAAGCGCAGAATGCAGCAGGAGAGGTCGCACCCATACACGCTAACTTAAGCCCGCCATAGCTTGAGGATACTCTTAGTGTACGTCGATGCCCCATGAGGATTAGTGCTGCAAGTTAAGCTCAGGAGCCTACAAGCATGTTTTGGTATCTGAATCACCCTGAGGAATATGGCTATGATGCTTTAAGTTGCGCAGTTCACTCTTAGGTTCGCGGGTATGGGGCGCATCTCTTGTAGGCTGTGCTTTTCCCGTGTACTGTGAGGTGTTAGCATGTTACTCACAGCAGCTCAAAAAGCAGCTCTGGCTGCATCATGTTGCTGGGGACGTTAGTAAGCCCACAAAGCACCCCTCAAGCAATAAAGAACCTATCAGAGGTGTTGCGATACGCTACTTTAAGGTGACATGCTGTCACAAGACAGCGCTCAGCTTTACCCTGAGAGAAGTAGCTGCAGGTGCGCCTCTCTTGGCGATAATGCTGCCGTTAGGCGCGTTTATGGATAGATTGCGCGGCATGGTGCTGTGCATTGCTGCATGGGGTTGCGTTGCCTTGTGCCGTGCTGTGGCGTTCACAGTAAGCCCCTTAGCCCACCAGAGTAATGGAGTGGAAACATGCCTTTGCCTCAGGAAAAAGCCGCTCTTGCCCACATTGCGGCTCATAGC
The DNA here is from genome assembly GCA_018884035.1 of Candidatus Anaerobiospirillum pullicola. Classification (GTDB taxonomy): domain Bacteria; phylum Pseudomonadota; class Gammaproteobacteria; order Enterobacterales; family Succinivibrionaceae; genus Anaerobiospirillum; species Anaerobiospirillum pullicola. The sequence continues at coordinate 895 of JAHLFE010000088.1, read as the reverse complement.
CGCTTACCAGAAGCATGGCTGCGCTATCTGGCTGCTTTTCCGCGTACAGAGAGTAATCCCTTGTCTCCACCATGGGACGATGGCCCAGGGGCATGGAGTGCAGATGCGCAGCGCAGCGAGCACTGTGTCTCTGCCCATGCAATTCCTGTATCGCACCACGCAGCGCAGAGCCATGTCAGGCAGCAGGCAGCTTTGCCTTTAGAACAGAGCATCGCTGCAGCTGAGGATCGCGCCTCGTCTGCACCTACCTCCACGTACATGGGGGCTGCTTCTGCTCCTGCTCCGACTGCTCCCTACGAGATGCCTCTGGCACCGTTCTTTGTGCCGTTAAGTCCAACTGCCAGACAACATGCTGCGCACGCTGCTGCTCCCGCTCCTGCGACTCCAGCCGTCGCTACCACCAACAACATTGATCTGGCACCAGTGGGGAGTGCAGCAGTGACACCGGTAGCAGCGCCGCTTGCCGTGCCACGGCTCACCTCCAGACCGCCTGCGACACCAGCGCCAGTGGTTGCACCAGCCTCAGCATCAGCTCAGGTGGCTGCACCAGTATCAACGCAAAAAACAGCGGCCGAAATCTCGAGTGAGCAAGCTCAGCTGCACGCTATAGCAGAGCACAGCCAGCTACCTGTGGAGCAGCTCCAGCAATTAAGCGCTTTTCCTCGGCCGCCAGATGACCCGCTATCCCCGCCATGGGATGACGCTCCGCAGCAACAGCCTGCGCCTCCTGTAAAACCGGCCGCTAGACGAGCTGCTTACGTGCCGGTTAGGGCGCGTTCCACAGGGCGTATGACGCCATTGGAGGCTACCTTACAGGTACAGGCGGCCGTAGAGGCGCTACAGACGGGTGTAGTCCTGTCTCTTATACACATCTGACGCTGCCGACGAATGCAAT
>JAHLFE010000087.1 GCA_018884035.1 Candidatus Anaerobiospirillum pullicola | reverse complement strand
AAGTGCAGGAGCTGGCGCTGGCGCTGGTTGAGGTGCAGGAGCTGGCGCTGGTCGTGGCGCTGGGGCAGCAGCTGCCGGAGCAGCACTCATCGCCGCACCGGCGGCAGCACCAGCCACGGCACCCGCTAAAGCAGCACCGACATTACGCGCAGCGGAGTTGGCCCCAGCACTCTTAGCAGCAGTGTTTAACGGGGCAGCACTGGGCATCACGATTTCATCGTGGAAGTCCATATCAGAGGACTGTTTGCCCTTGGCTGGCGGCGCGTCATGATGATCGTCAGCCAAGTCGCCTAAGCTGTTATCAAAGCCGTTGTCAAAGGAGTCTGCATCATGGTGCATTGGCTCATCATGGATTGGTGCAGGCGCATCATCCACCGCTGGCTCATCACGAGGCTCGTCCTTAGGCTGCTTCTCTTGCTCTCTACTATGGGATTGAGCGGCTTCCGTCTCACGATTGGCTTGAGCAATGATTTCGCTCATGGCCATATCATCGTCATCTACATAATCGCCCTCGTCATCCTCATAGCCAAAGCGGTTGGCACGCTCACGACTAATGCGTCTCTTAAATAAGAACAGACCTAACGACAGCAGTAAGGCGATAATGCCAAAGCCCAGCAATAACCACGTCAGTGGGTTGGACATGCTCAGGCCTTCACCAAAACTAAACGTAGAAGCAGAGACAGGCTCATTTTCTACGCGCTGGCCTAAGGCCGCCACCGAATCGGCAGTCTCTAACTGCAAGCCACGAATCTGATCGACTTGCTGGTTGATACGCGATAAGGAAGTACGCAGGTCGTTATTGGACTGTTGCAGCTCCGCAATCACTTGCTCGTAGTGATTGATTAAAGCGCTAACTTCTTCCTTAGCGGCAATCTGAGCGGTATCACGCGCCACTTGAGCCGAGCGCTGAATATTGTTGTCTAAGCGCTTGTAGATATCTTGCTGCGCACTCTGGATATTACGCTCCGTCTTATCGAGCATTTGCTCGATTGCACGCAGATCGAGGCTTGACTGTGACAGCTGTGGCACAAAAGTCTGGGTGCGATCAGCGTTTTGCGCTGCTAATTGCTCATCAGAGAGAATTTGCGCCTCAGGATTGTCATAACCCTCATTTGGCGTCAGCACAGGGTTGACATCACGCAGTAAGGTTTCGCGTGCGACAAAGGTAGGGGTATTACCCGCAACAGGGGTACCATCTGATAAAGGAGGAATCAGAGGGTTATTAGAAACACCAATAGGCTGACCTACAGGTGGCTCCGATGGGGCCTCAGGCTGACCGGCAATAAAGAGATTGTTATTGACGGTAACACCAGGCTGCGGCATTTGCCCACGATTAAGAGGTGGCAGCGTCATGGTGCCACGGCTTAAGAGCTGGGAACCGGTAGAGGTTTGCTCTAAAGCCATCTCTTGAGCTACAGGAATATTTAAGGTAGCGCCACGACGAATGTTGTTGACATTGTCGTTATCAAAAGCGTTGCGATTATTACGGTAAATAGAGGCAACGGCTTGGAACTCGTTGACGTTAGCGTAAGGCGCCGAGTATTGGTGTGCAATTGACCAAATGGTATCACGAGGCTGCACCATGTGCTGGGCCATGACGTTTGGTGGCAGAGGTTGCCCATCAAGACCGAGCGCTGGGGTATTAGCAGCTGGCGCGGTTGCCCCCTGATTAGGGGTAGTAGGAGGGGTCACCTGCGTCGCCGGAGTAGCAGGCGTAGTTGGAGTAGTAGCAGCTACGGTCGCAGGAGCGGCAGGCGTGGTGGTGGTAATGCCACGACCGGCGTTAGGAGCCGGAGTTTGTGCTTGTGCTTGTGGTGGGGTAGCAACAGGTGCGGGTGCAGGTTGCACAGGACGTGGTGCTGGAGCTGGAGCTGGAGCTGGTGCAGCGACCTCTCCATCTGGGCCCGTAATGCTGATAGAAAAGTCTTCTTCAGCCCAGGCATGCGAGGTAATGAACACAGATGTGATCATTACGGCTAACAGATGCTTATACAAGCTCATATCAAAACCACCAAATGAGTTCTTACCTGCTTGCCAATTCTGTGACAGACGCTACGACTGACAAACAAAAAAAATCTGCTAACCTGATGCAAGAGGTGTGCAAAAGGCAGTACCATCATGCCAAAAGGCGTATTTAAGCCATTGGGCTCAGGTGTAGGTTTTACACTGACAGGGAGAGTCAGAGGCGGTAATTTGGCCACAAAGGCCGTAAATAAGGCATTTAATCCCCCCACTGCGCTAGATTAGTGCACATGCTGTTTTTGCAGTTGCTAACGTGTTGCTGGCGCAAGGCCTAAAAGCAGGCGCGAGAGAACAGGCCGGCCGACAAGCAGGCAAGTAAGCAAGCGAGCAAAGATGTGTGAGCACAGAAGGGAAGCGCTGGAGGCACACTTATCCTGAGAGGAAAAGTGCAGCTTATGCGGTAGTAACTGCATATTTGGGGGACAACGGTCAGAAGATGTGCTCACTAGACAGGCCACGTGATCACGCAAGGAGCGGCAATAGGGAACTGTTCTTACCGAGCGTATTGTGCACAGAGAACGCTTAGTTTGCCTAGGCAGCACATAGCAGCACGTGAGGTAGCTCACACCTCACGTTGCCGAGCAGCGCTAAGACAGCACTACCCTTAAGGCGGAGTGCTTACACGCTGGACATGTTGGGAACCTATTAACTAATAATTACCAGTTTTTGGCTCGCTTCAGAGTCGGTGGATACCAAAGCGCAGTAGTACCAATGCAATCAAGCTGGTGCTAAGTGTTATGGCGTTTGGTGTGACCATCCTTGTGTTAG
>JAHLFE010000086.1 GCA_018884035.1 Candidatus Anaerobiospirillum pullicola | reverse complement strand
CTAACACAAGGATGGTCACACCAAACGCCATAACACTTAGCACCAGCTTGATTGCATTGGTACTACTGCGCTTTGGTATCCACCGACTCTGAAGCGAGCCAAAAACTGGTAATTATTAGTTAATAGGTTCCTAAGCGCCAAACCACCGCCACCATCACCACAGGTGGTTACACAAAATGTGGCTACATAAAAGGCGGCTATCTTGAGAGCGCCCTTAGGGGCAGTTGTCGCTATCACATCGCCTCATCGTGAGGATGTTAGTGCGCTGTGGACTTGTTTGCAGACAGATAGCGTCTTGATAACGCATGGTGTACGCAGAAAAGGACGCACTTTTCGTCTTTGGGCTTGGTAGTTTTCTGGAGTGGGCTGGGCATGGAAGAAAAGATTCCCCACAATTTCATTACCGACATCATCGATGACGACCTGAAAGCGGGCCGCTGTGACCACGTGGCAACGCGCTTCCCGCCTGAGCCTAATGGTTATTTGCACATTGGTCACGCCAAGAGTATCTGCTTAAACTTCGGTTTAGCTCGTGACTATCATGGCACCTGCAACCTGCGCTTTGATGACACCAATCCGGTCAAAGAGGATATGGAGTACATCAACTCCATTAAGCGCGATGTGCAATGGCTGGGCTTCCAATGGTCAGGCCCTGTGCGCCACTCCTCCGATTACTTTGATCGCCTCTATGGCTATGCCGTCGAGCTTATCCAAAAGGGCCTTGCTTACGTTGACGAGCTCTCTGCTGATGAGATTCGTGAGTACCGTGGCACCTTAAAGGAGCCTGGCAAAAATAGCCCTTACCGTGATCGCTCGGTTGAGGAGAATCTGCGCTTATTTGAGCAGATGAAAGAGGGCAAGTTTGCCGAGGGTAAGGCCTGCCTGCGCGCTAAGATCGATATGGCCTCGCCATTTATCTGCATGCGCGATCCTGTGATTTACCGTGTGCGCTTTGCCAGTCACGCCCTTACAGGTGATAAGTGGTGCATTTACCCAATGTACGACTTTACCCACTGTATCTCTGACGCCATTGAGCACATCACTCACTCCATTTGCACTTTAGAGTTCCAAGACAACCGCCGCTTATATGACTGGGTTTTGGACAACATCTCGATTGATTGCCACCCACATCAGTACGAGATGAGCCGCTTAAACTTAGAGTACTCCATTACCTCTAAGCGAAAGCTTAACTTGCTCGTTACTGAGGGCTATGTCGATGGCTGGGACGACCCACGTCTGACCACCATCTCGGGGCTGCGTCGTCGTGGCTACACCCCAGCTTCGATTCGAGAGTTCTGCCGCCGCATTGGTGTCACCAAGCAAGATAACACCGTGGAAATGACGGCTTTAGAGTCCTGCATTCGTGAGGATCTCAATGCCAATGCGCCACGGGCGATGGCGGTTTTGCATCCACTGCGTTTGGTGATCGACAATTACGGTGCTGAAGGTGTGACGGCCACTTTGTTTGCCGTGCCAAATCATCCTGATAAGCCAGAGTTAGGTACCCGTGAGGTGTCGTTCTCCGGTGAGCTCTTTATTGATGAGGCCGATTTCCGTGAAGAGGCCAATAAGCAGTACAAGCGCTTAAAGCTGGGCGGCTTAGTGCGCCTGCGCCATGGCTATATCGTCAAGGCTACCTCTTGCGACAAGGACGAAAATGGCAAGGTCACTTGCGTCCACGTCGAGGCTATCCCTAACTCGGTAGGCTGTGACATTGAAGGCTGCAAGCCAAAGGGCGTGATCCACTTTGTGGATGCCAAGAACTACTTCGATGGCAAGGTCATGCTCTACCAGCGCCTCTTTACTGACCCAAATCCAGGTGCAGTAGAGGACTTCCTCTCCTGCGTGGATAAGAATTCCGTTACCGTGATTGAGCATGCTGCTTTAGAGAAGTCGCTGCAGCAGGCCAAAGTGGGTGACAGCTTCCAATTTGAGCGCGAGGGCTACTTCTGCGTAGACTCTAAGTACTCCAAGGAGGAAGCTCCTGTGTTTAATTTAACTGTGGCTCTGCGCGAGACCAAAAAAGCTCAGGCCTAAACGCGCCGGTTAGCTGGTAAAAGCACCGCCTCGTTCGTTCTCGTTCTTTTGCACTCCGCTCGCAACGCTGCTCACGATGCAAAGAGCCGCGTGGGAGCGTAAAAGATTAGAGGTAGTAGAGTAGGGGCGGGGCTTGGCAGTAGCACCGGTTTAAGCGCTGGGTCCAAAAGGCCTCAGTGCGGTCTTTGGTTAGTCTGCATCTGTGGAGATTGCTATGTCTGATATTGATGATGATTTTGAGAAGTCCAAGAATGAGCCACTTGCGCCACCTCCAGGGTCGGACTACGAAGTGCCTTTCATCTTCCACTCGGACACCCCAATCGAGCGTGCTTTTGATAAGGCCGAGCACTGGGTCAAAGCAGGTGTGCGTCCAAACCAGATTTACCTTGATGACCGCAGCATCTCGGTTTTAAACTTCCACAAGATCATGCGTGATCCACTCTTAGCGCAGGCTGGTGTGGAGCGTTTTGTGGACTTCCGCTGCTCGCTTACCTTATCTGAGACTGACGTGGATGCTGTGTTCTCGTCGGTGTGCTACTACGAGCCAGATTGTGAGCCGGTGTATATCAACCAGTATGATCCAGAGTTATCCTCCATTAAGGAGGTGCTGAACATGGTGGCTGATAACCTCTTTAACTACTTAAAGAAGCCGCTGGTGCGTCCAGAGCACGCTGAATAGGGCGTTTAAGCCACAAAAGGGGGCTTGCAGGTGAGGGCAAATAAGCCTAAGCGTGCAAGCCCTTTTTCTTTGCCTGTACCGGTGCTGTCATTCGCACCACCGATCGTGAGGAGGTCTGGGATAATTTCGATCTGGCTTAGCAACACAGGGGTTAAGGGCACAAGGCAAGGCTATCTCGAGATAACCTTGAGCCAGAATTGGGGGTCTTGACCTTATTTTGACCATAAGCCACATGCTTTATCCAAGATCTACCTTGAGATAGGGCTCATGAAAAGCCTTGTTTATGGGCTTGGTAAAAATGAACTTAGATCTCCTCA
>JAHLFE010000085.1 GCA_018884035.1 Candidatus Anaerobiospirillum pullicola | reverse complement strand
CCGTAGTGATCCGCAATCTACATCAGAAGATCAGATAGCGGCTCGCTACTAGAAAAAAGCAGTGTTAACACTGTGTAAAAGCAGAGTTAGCACTGTGAAACCGCAGACGTAAGTCTGCGGTAGTTCATTTACTGTGTAATTACTGTGCTGGGGCTCTCCTGACACTGAGCATGCTTGCAAGGGTAGGTGCAAGGGAGCTAGTGGTCTGTTCAAAAAGTTTCGACCCTAGTAAAGCTACACTACGGTCTCACTCACACTGAGTGCCAAAGACTCAAGGTCGTAGTCACTTGGAAAGTAACTTGGCGGTAGTCGGCATAGTGCCATTTGCGAACAAAGTGTCGTTATCAGGTACTCTTGCAGCGCCGCCATCTTCTCCTTGAATTCGATCAACTTCTGCTGCATGGTGCTACGGGCATCTGCCAGCTGGATTTCTAGTTCGGCAATACGCTTTTTTACTGCGGCGATACTCTTCTGCCGCTTAGGAGCAGCGTCTTGTGGCTCATCCGGATTAGACTGCTCAAGGTTGGCAAGCTTCTGCTTTTGTTGGTCAAGCATGCGATCAAGACGCTCCACAACCTGATTTGGCTTAGGTTTATAAGGGGCACGATAAGGCCTACGGTCTTGCATCAACATGCGTTCAATGATGGGACGGGCTTTTTCAGCATCATTGATGGCATCAATAACGTCTTGACGCAAGAACGAGTGCTGGGGGGCGCTATCAAGCCCCAAAGCCTCGCGCGCAGCCTCTGATGATGCATGCAACGGTGCAGGCGTCACCGACTGTGCTGCAGGGGCGCTGTTGCGGTGCAGAAACTCTATGGCCTGCTCACTGTTTATGATCTCTGATTGAGCGAGAAGGCTGGCGTCGCTGAAAGTTTCAGAGTGGCTCCTAGTAACCATGGAGCTAATTGTCTCCTTAAAAGTGGGAGCAAGCACATCACATGCGACGTCTTGGAGATCTTGAGGATCAATGTTGCATGTTGCTCGGATGTTAGCGGTTGATGTGAATAGCTGGTTAAAGTGCTTGGTAATGTTGTAGTCCCATTTGTACGGCTCACACAGGCTATTGTGACGGCTAACCACAGACTTGAGCTCGGTGATTAGCTCATCAACATCGTGCCAGATTCTGCCGCGTGGCAAGGCACGCTTGGTGATGGCAAATCCATTTTCGATCAAGTTCAACCAGCTGGCGTTGGTTGGTGTGTAAACGAACTTCACGTTTGGGTATTGCGCCTCGATCTCTTGCTGAAGTCTGGCGTGAGCGCTGAGGTTGTCCAAGATCATGACGATCTTCTGCCCACTGTTATCGAGGAAGTCTAGCTGCTCCTTGAATACTGAGATCAAGACGGACGCGTCTTTTGCTTCCTCATAGTACATATTGAGGTGCCCACTCTGTGGGTGAAGAAAGCCCAACACATGAATAAAGCCATGCCGCACATACCGGTCACTGCTCTTCACTTGACCGCTGCAATCCATGCCCATCTCCTGATGAGAGGTGGCTTGCCAACATGGAGCCTCATCGAAGCACATGACTTTATAGCCCAACTGCTCACCATGCGTGTACAAAAGGTGGAGCAATAACGCTTTGCTGAAGAATTGAGGATCTGTGCTAAAGCAGTAGGTCGATTGGCTCACTTCAAGCCGCACACCCCACGATTTGACGTAATTGTAGGTAGTTCCGACTGACAAGGTTGTTACCTTTGCCAGCATGCGATACGTCCAACGTTGTGCGCCTGCAAACTCCAACTTCAAAGGCCCAAACAGCCCATGTGTGACTAGGTTGTCAGGCGATAAACACACCAAACCATCCACGAGGTTGCGTAGAAATGGCGTCCTTTTGGAAGGGCGTCCTGACCTCGGAGCGTCTTTGAGCACATCAGCCATGTTCAGAACGCTTTCTGCCATGTTCTTATCGCCTGCTTGACGGTATCGCCTGACCCAGCGTTGCACGGTCTTATTAGAACAATGCATAGCATTCGAGATGCTATTAATCGACTCCCCCTGTTTAAACCTACTCACAATCTCCGCACGAATCTGCAAACGTGATGGTTGGGCCAGCCGCTGGAGCTGCTCGAACTCAGAAGAAACACGCTGATGGGTGTTTCCATCAGCACCTGATGCTTCTATAATTTTAGTAGCCCCCGAAGCTTCAAAGGGGGTGCCATGTGGGGCAATATTAGTGTTGTTCATAGCCCCACATTTTACACAACGATTAGCCCCAACAAAATGAAAATGGCTCAAGGTCAACCTTTGAGGCGATGCTTGCCTGGGGTCGAAACTTTTTGAACAGACCACTAGCTAGAGCTGCTTTGGGCAGGGAGGAGTCATGGTGCAAAAGGTAAGCAAGAGTTTTAACACCACCATTCAGCAGGTGGACGAGCGCTATGCGTGGATTAACGACATGATTCGCTCCCGCCAAGAACTCGTGCTCAAATACATGCAGCTCTTACACATCGACCCCAAGAGCATCATTGAGGGCAGCAATGGTGACGATCTTAAGCTGCACTCAAGTATCAGTCTCACAGCTGCCGCTGCATCCTTACCTGAGGATGATGAGCAGGCGCTAAAGCAGACTACAGCCGCGCAACTTTCCGATTTCTGTGACCATCTTATTGATTACATCTCGCATGGCCACTTTGATCTCTACCCAAAGATTGTGGAGCTCATTGAAAATGCCTCGGGACGCTCGGCCTCGATTGCCCACCGCGTGATGCCAAAGATTGAGGCTACTACCGAGTGCTTGATGCGCTTTAACGACCGCTATGCGGAGAATCTGGATGAGGCTAAGCTCAAGACCTTACGTCAGGATTTGGCAACGGTAGGTGAGTGCTTAGAGCAGCGTTTTAGGAGTGAGGATCGCCTCATTGTGGGCTTACGCTTAGTGCATTCCATTGTAGCGACGCCACGTCATGCGTAGCCTTAGCCGTAGCCACTGCGGGTACTTTAGGGATTGTGGCTTCGTGAACCCAAGCGCGGGCAGCACAACTCAGAGCAACATAACACCATCTCTCAGGATGATTAAGATACGCAAAACCAGCATGTAAGCTCTAGAGCTTACCTTGCGGCTCTAATCCCCGCAGCTCTAATCCCCACAAGGCAGAGCACCATTAAACCATGGTGGGCTTAAGTTCGCTGGTATGATAGCGGTCTCGTTTGTGCGCGCACCTCTTTTCCTTGTTCCCTTCAATTCACTTTCTTCCCTTTTCCTTGCTGCTTGCTGCAGGTGCAAGCAGCGCGATGACGCCGAGATAAGTTCTATGCCTGGTAACAAAAAACCAAACCGCAAGGGCAAGAAAAAGCACACGAGCAGAGCTTTAGATCGCCACACGCTGCAAGGTGCCAGTTTTCAGCATGATATTTCGGCGCAGCAGACCTTACTTATATTGAAGCAGCTCTGCGCAGATACGGCTGAGTTGGAGGATATACTGTTCCGCTCCATGGTCGCTTCGAATGCTTTGGCTGACGTTACAGCAGATTTAGAAAGGCGTGATCCGCACGCTGTGGCTGCCATCAAGCAAGAGTTTGACGACTGCTTGAGACTCATGGAAAGCAAGGAGAGGTGGGCCTACTCCTTGAGGACTAATTTTGCGCATCGTGTGGAGACTGGTAAGCTGTTGCCTAAATCGTGGGCGCACGACCCTGAGGGTCAAGCTCATATTACTGAGGTTCTTGAGGTCCTTGATTCCGACTTGGAGGCTTTTTCCACTTTGCTTGCAGCCATGCGAGAGAAGGCACGTATTGCGGCCGATTCTTGTGTGAAGTGACGGCTATTCCCGCGCAGTGCTGCTAGATGCGGTTATGTTGTGGCCTTTGCTTGCTGCTGCTGCTGCTGCTGCTGCTGCTGCTGCTGCTGCTGCTGCTACTACTGCTGCTACCTTTACCTTTTCCCTTTTAGTTGCATGCGCTCATGCAGCGCGATCAACACGAAGTTCTCAGATGCCGGGCAATAAGCGCCCTAATCGTAAGGGCAAAAAGAACAAGAAGTCGGTGACCAGAGCTCAGCATAAGTCGCAGAGCAAGCAGCACAGCAAGCCGCCGAACGCTCAGCAGAGCGACTTACTGAGCAGTAGTCTGAGCATGCAGCAAAGCCAGACTCCCGTTTTCAGCGATGAAGTGGAGGATTTCTTTGCCGAAAGCTTACGTAGAGAACAGGAGGAGCTACAGAAACTCGTAGCACGACCAACCATGGAGGTGTTGCAAGCGTTTAGCTCCTATCTGGATGGGCAGCAGCAGTATATGGAGCGTGCCTACCAAGCTTGTGCTGCCGTGGATCAGCTGATGGAAGATTACGACAACTATGGAACAGAAGCCGCTGCCGCCATCGATAAAGAGTTTGTGTACTGCGATGGCTTAGCTGAGAGCTACGAACAGAGCCTCTGGAACAAGCAGTCGTTGTGTTGGAGTTATGTGGCAGAAGGCAAGGAAGATTTTGATTTTGAAGCCGTGCCTGACTGGTCGCATCATAGCCCAGAAGAGCAAGAGCTCATGAAAGCTCTTTGGCAGAGATTTGCGGCCATAGACAATGCTTACAACGATCTGATGTCGCGTGTGAATGAAGTTGGAGCGTTTTATGAGCATTGGAGAGCTCAAGCGGAAAAGCGTGCTGGGCTGATACCAAGTGAGCTGGCTGATATGGGGGTAAGTCTGCGCTTAATGCAGCAGATTATGGATGAGTTGCGCAGCAAGTAGCTGTTAGCTCAGACCAGCACCATTTTGGCGAAGCATGCTTGATGTAGCGGTGGTTGCGTTGCGACGCATGATCGCTGCTGCCGCCTTGCCTGTTTTGTTCTTAACCCCTCTCCCGATCCTTTTCCTAGCGAAGAGAAGTTAACCACTGTCCATTATAAGTTGCTCAAGGAGGGATTTGGGCGGTAAGGGCAACCCCACCGTCCTCTATGTGGTCTTGAGCGGTCATTCTTCCTTTTCCCAACTTAGCGGCATGCCCTCATGCGTGCCAGCAGAGCCATCACTACGAGGTCTATATGCCAGGCAACAAAAAACCAAACCGTAAGGGCAAGAAGAAGCAGCCCCCAAGAGCGCACAGCGTACCGCGCAACCTCAACCACTTCAAAAGCAAAGCAGAAGTAGCGCAAACAGTGCAGCAAATGCAACACTTTGCCGACACCCTTGACGAGCGCGAGGAGTTTATTTTTAGCACCATGAGGGCGCTCACCAAGGTTGTATCGTGCTTAAAGACAGAGCACTTGGTGTCTCAAGAAGCGCCTGCCCTCGAACAACGTTTCCACCAATGCCTTGAGCTTATGGAGAGCCAAAAACCGCAGGTGTTTGCACTCGAAGATAAGATTGCGCAATGGGAGCGCGAACTGCGTAAAGACAATATTCTTTTGCTGGCCTTTGAATGCTTGCCTGAGTCGCGTGAGATGTTTGTTCTTCTTACGCAGCACTCTGAGGAGAGAATTGCGCTTTTTGAGCGTGTGCTTAGTGCCATGCGTCTTTTGGCGCAATATCTTGCAGAACTACATGCTAAAGCGCAGCAGATCGTAGCACAGCAGGGGCCTTTTGGTTCTGCTGCGGAACAGGATGCTGCTCTGCAAGCAGCTACCAAAGAAGTAGCTTTCCAGCTAGTAAAGAGCGGCAAAGTGGATCGGATATTAGAGGATCTGACAGAGTTTGCTATCGTCAACATCTTGCACCGATATGCTGATCAGCTCTAAACAGCTGCCGTCATATCGGCTTTAGCTGTCGCTCCCGCCTTTTCTGCTCCTACTGCGCTGCATGCGCGCATGCAGCGCTATCACCACGAGGTTCTTTTACGCCTGGCAATAAAAAACCAAACCGCAAGGGCAAGAAGAAGCAGCAGACCCAAAGAGCGCGAAGCGCACCATGCAACCTCAACAAACACAAGAGCGACGCTGAAGTGGTGCAAACAGTGCTGAAGCTGCAACAGTTTGGTAATAGTTTCGACGAGCTCAGGGTGTTGCTCTTGGGGGCGATGGATGCTCTCCAGAATATGGTGGATATCTTAGATCCAGATGATCTGGTGTCTCAAAAGGCGCCTGCCATCGAGCAACAGTTCAACCAATACCTTGAGCTTCTGGAGAGCAAGCAGCATTGGCTGTTGGCACTCTAAGAAGAGGTGGCGCTTTGGGTGCAGGAGGTGCGTCAAGACTAAGCATGTCTACTAAAAAGCGCCCCCACCGTAAGGTCAATAGTAAGCAGAGCCCTGCGAAAAGACCAGTGAGTCGCCACACCGCCTTAACAGCTCACACTGGCAATCCGCTGGTGGCTGCAGGTGTTGTCCAAGGTGTGCCAGACGAGCTTTTGGATCCGGACAATGCGGCGCAGTTGAGCTTTGTACTGCAAATGCAACAAATCTTCAAGGATGTTACTGATCTTGGCAATATCATGAGTCGGGCTCACAACGCAGTCACAGCGCTGCTATGCATTCACAATGCTGTTGAGACTACTGAGAAGGACGTTGCTCAGGTCGCTTTGCAAGAGTTCATCACCTGTCTGCACCTACTTGAGAGCAAAGAGCAGTGGGCACATGAGATCAGGGATAGTTTTGTCCACCGTGCGCAAAACGGTACTTTGGTGCCAAGAGCTTGGAGCACAATCCTATTGTGCAAGAGAAGATTCCGGTTGTGTTGCAGAAGCTTGAAGCATACCTCGATGCTTTCGAGAAATTGCTTCACCCAATGCGTGAGAGTGTACCAGGCTTAGTTAAATTAATTTCTTTACTGGAGTAAGTGGTGGTGGTGGTGGAGAGCTGTATATGGCTCAGGAACCGCGCGGGAATCAGCTTTATTCCCTTCCCCACATGGCACCCCATTCCTGTGAACTTAAGACCACCATAAAGCCTTGGTACGTAAGTTTGCATTATGGCTAGAAAGCCGTATAGACGAGCAAGACGCCGCTTAAAATGGCCACGCAGGAGAAGATAATACGCACCTTCTCCACCGGCAGCTTAAAGAGCAGGGACGTGCCCAAAAAAGAGCCCATAAAGGCCGCAATGATCATAACTGGCACCCACTGCCAGTAGATAGACGTGACCGCTCCTACCGTAATGGCGCCCACCGCATTCCAGATCGTAGCCACAAAGACCATGGTGTGCAAAATAGCGCGCTTCAGCTCTAAGCCAAAGACTAGGGTCAGCGCTAGAGTCGCAAAGAGGCCTGCACCTGAGGACAGCGAGCCCGAGAACATGCCAATGACGATAATGCAGAGGCAGCCTAAGGCAAAGCGCAGTGGGGAGCGGTGCTCTAAACCTGTGGAGCCAAAGCCCTTTTTCACGAGGGTGTAGACGCCCATCGCAATGGTGATCATACCCACAGTGATCTCCGCCGCCTGCGACGGCACGTTAATAACGATGAGGGTGCCCGAAACCACCGCTGGGCAGCCTAAAACCATCATGGCAATAGCGACGTGCTTATCGAGGCCGTATTGCGTGTGCGAGCTTTTCTTTTTGGCCAGTGCGCCGATACCTAAGAACACCACGGCGACCTTGTGCGTGCCTAAGGCGGTGGCAAAAGGCAGTCCCATCAAAATCAGCATCGGGAATTGCACAAAGCCTGCACCACCGCCGGAGACGGAGGCAAAGAGGTTGGCTGCAAAGGTAAAAGCAAAAACGAGAATTTGGTCGACGACGGCAGTAAGTTCCATGCTGGTATGCAGGTTGGGGTAGGTTAGGGTAGGGGAAGCACAAACAGCGGAGGCGGCTGGTGCATTGCTCCTACTGGGTGGAGGAGAAAACAGTTTTGAGGTCGTGTCTGCCTCGGGGCACGCTCAAAAGTGGGCTCTCCTCAGAGTTTGGTGGATAGGGCAGCAACACTAATCCAAGGTCGGTCACGCCAAAAGCCATCACATTGATTCCCAGGCTTGATCGCAGGGCGCTGCTGCTTTTTGGTATCCACCAAACTCTTAGTAGAGCTCAAAAGTGCGCACAGTTTACTACTATGGGCGCCGCTGGTCATCTCTGTCTGCGGGCGCGCTGCTACAAGGGAATCAGTGCTCTCAGAAGTGACGGCTGCAAGGTTGAGTAGTGGTAACGGCTCATCCCTCGATATGAGTGGTGCAGGCGCTAAGAGTAGGGAGAGCGTTTTCCCCATGTGTGAGCTCAGCTACTGGCTATTAACCTACCGCAAGATACGTCGCGGTAGCGTCGCGCGACGCTTCAATATCAATTTGCTGCATCACGGGGCTTAAACCCACCACAAAGGCCGATTTTAAGCCAATAACATGGGGAAAATACTCTTACAGAACAAGGGAGAAAGCGCTCTCGAAGAAAACTCTCTCAGAGTATGTGCTGGCCGTCGCTCTTACGGTAGGTAATTGCAAAAGCGCCTGTCGGCGCATGAATCTCGAGAGTGACGATTCAGCAAATACCTACTCTCAGGGTAAAACGTCTGCTTGTAGGCAGATACCTCCTTGGAGATACTCTTGGGCGTAGGTGTGTGCTGTACTGTGCTGTACTGTGCTGCTGCCCTTAAGCTCAGGGCGCGGTGCTGCGTGGCGCTGCACAGCGCGGAGCTTCTGCCCCGCCCTAGCGCAAAAAAGCGCTGTAGCCGCAAAGCCACAGCGCCTTTTTCACTTCAGCTGAGGTAAGAGCTTAGCAGTTAGTCCCGCTTCTTGCTCTGCTCTAAGCGCTCTAACGCCCGATGGGCAATATCGTGGCGATAGAACATGCCATTGAATTGAATGTGGTTAATTAAACCATAAGCACGGCGCGTGGCCTCTGCGATGTCTGGGCCCATAGCCGTAGCACACAGCACACGACCACCATTCGTCACCAGCTTGCCATCCACAATCTTGGTGCCCGCATGGAAGACCTTGCCATAAGATGAAATGCTGTGTGGGTCAATAAAGATCTCGTCACCCTTACGTGGGGCTTGTGGATAGCCCTCAGCGGCCAGCACCACACCCACCGCAGGCTGGGCATCATACGAGCAGATCTTGCCCTCTAAGCCACCACGCTTGCAGCCCTTAGCGCACAGCTCCACTAAGTCCGAGGTCATACGCAGCATAATAGGCTGGGTCTCAGGATCACCAAAGCGGCAGTTAAACTCCACCACACGTGGATCGCCGTTTTTATCAATCATGAGGCCAGCGTAAAGGAAGCCCACATAGGTGTTGCCATCTTGATCCATGCCCTTAATGGTAGGCTCAATGATGCGCTCCATCACCTTTTGGTAGACGTCGTGCGTCACAATCGGGGCGGGCGAGTAAGCGCCCATGCCACCGGTGTTAGGGCCGGTATCACCATCACCAACACGCTTGTGATCTTGCGAGGTAGCCATTGGTACTACAAACTCACCGTCACTCATGACGATGAAAGAAGCCTCTTCGCCCTCCATAAACTCTTCGATCACCACGCGGGCGCCTGCCTGACCAAAGGCATTGCCTTCCAGCATGGACTTGACGGCTGCAATGGCCTCATCTTCGTTCATGGCGACGACCACGCCCTTACCAGCAGCTAAGCCATCAGCCTTGATAACGATAGGCGTGCCTTGCTCTTTGATGTAAGCAATGGCTGGCTCGACCTCAGTAAAGACCTCATAGGCGGCCGTTGGGATGTTGTGGCGCTTTAAAAAGTCTTTGGTAAAGGACTTTGAGCCCTCTAATTGGGCCGCAGCGGCGCTAGGTCCAAAGATCTTGAGCTTGGCAGATTTAAAGGCATCGACGATGCCTGCGACTAACGGCGCCTCGGGGCCCACAATGGTGAGATCAATGGCGGCCTTTTGCGCAAAGTTCACTAAGCCTTGGATGTCCATAACGTCGATATCGACGTTTTCCATCTTCGGCTCGTGCTTGGTGCCAGGGTTACCTGGAGCTACATAGACAATCTCGGCTAAAGGCGATTGGGCGGCACGCCAAGCTAAAGCATGCTCGCGTCCACCATTACCAACAACTAAAACTCTCATCGGCTTTATCAGACGGCAGTGGTTAAAGCACAGCGCTGAAGCTTAGCGCTGGTGCTTGTGGCCGTGCCCGTCTGCTCCTGTGCAAAAAAGCAGGGGAGTCCTCTTGTATCCTCTAGCTTGCCACTGCCGCCCTAACCTGAATTAGGGTCTTGGGTGTGGCTTTACCGCGAGGAGAGCGAAAAAAGAGCAGTGCCTTGAGGCACTGGAGGCTCCGTGCAAGAAAACGGCTGCTACGTTCTCTTCACCATTCACTCCACAGCTCTTGTCAGCAGCATCAGCTGCGATAGCAGTAGAGAGGAGGGAGAAAAAAGTAGCAGGGGAAAAGGGGCGCCACGGATTTGACATCCTCCCCGCTCTTACGAGCGGGGATTCCTTCCGCATCAGAGTCCTTAACCGCACAAGCTCGCCTGCTTAGTTAAGGTGAGATTGCTCTCCTCTGATGTTCCGGCGGGTTCCTGTTATCGACTG
>JAHLFE010000084.1 GCA_018884035.1 Candidatus Anaerobiospirillum pullicola | reverse complement strand
TGCAATCAAGCTGGTGCTAAGTGTTATGGCGTTTGGTGTGACCATCCTTGTGTTAGTGTTGGTGCTTTACCCACCACACTCTGAGCAGATCAGAGAAAAAATTTTTGTAGTTAATAGTTGTTACGTTCCTTGACGCCGTGAGCGGCGCCGCTTATCCCAGTGATCAACGCTTCAGCTTAACCGCGAACCTCAGAGTGAACAGCACAACGCAAAGCACCATCCCCCTATCCCTCAGGGTGATTAAGATGCCCAAACCAACTTGTAGGCTCCTAAGCTTAACTTGCAGCACTAATCATCATGGGCAGCGACGTACACCAAGAGCATCATAAAGCCCAGGTGGGCTTAAGTTAGCGTGTATACCTTACGTCAGCCGCTGCCTATGATATCAAGCGCTACGCGGCGCCCGCCCCTAATCTCAAGATGCACGCTTCTGCGCTCGGTCTTTACCCGCGCCTATCTTCAAGAACTCCAGAGCGGTAGCGGGGCGCGGCACTGTTAAGCAGGTGCAGCGAGCCACCACTTACAGCTGGTACTCACAACAGCACTTTTGCTTTCGTTGGGGGCTGAGCTTAAGTTTGCGGGCATGAGCACAGTGACTGCGCATGCTGCGCATGTTGGGCAAATGATGCTCTCTATTTGGTTGGGAGTGTTTGGCTCCACTGTTTCTCTGCTGCTACTGCCACTGCTACTGACGCTGGTGCTTATAGCTGTGCTTGCAGTAAGTGCAGGATATCCACGACAGCGGTAGCCTCACCATGGCGAGTATTGTCCATGACCACCGTAAAATCAAAGGTGGCACGAGCAAACTTACGAATGCGTGCAATATAGAGCTTATTGTCAAGCTCCGCGCAGCTTACTGGGCTCACTAAGGACTTATCCTGCAGCTCCTCTTCTAAAGAAAGCACCGCACTCTGCTTTAAGGCCGCCTTAAAGTCCTCAAGGGAGCAATCCTCTTCTAACTCCACATGCACGCTTAAGGTGTGGCCATAGAAGGTTGGCACCTGAATGCAGGTTAAAGCCAGCTGCGTGGCGTTAATGTCCAGTAAGCGCTCGACCTCATGGAGGATGATGTGCTCATGCTCGGAGATGCCATTCTCGTCGAGCTCACCAATGCGCGTATGAATATTAAAGGCCAGCTGCGCAGGGAAGTCAGTGACATCCACGCTCATACCATTTAACAGCAACGTTGTCTCGTGCGCTAAGGTCTGCGTACCAAGCTCACCGTGCTCAGAGGCGGAAATCAGCGCTGTTACCACGGCCTTTTTCAGACCATACTCATCATGCAGCGGATTTAAGGAGAGCACAATCTCACTGGAGGTGGCCAGCGGTACACAGGCTAAGCGCTTAGCAATCACGTCATTGACATAGCCCTGCACCTCACGCAGCACCAGAGGGGCATCCTTTTGGACGGCGTAAAGGTGGCTGTTATCAATGAGGATACAGCCAGCGTTTTGGACTTTGGAGGCCAGACGGGCGGTTTCGTCCTTAGTGGTCAAAAAGATCGCCACCTGCGCTTGGGAGAAATCAAACTCATCGACGTACACGAGAGGATAGTTTTTTCCCTGCACCGGTACGGCATCGTAATCGCCAGGGATAGGGGTAAGGGGATAGAAAGCATCTAACTTGATGTTTGAGTCTTCTTCCAGAGCTTCCAGCACCAGCTTACCGACAATGGTGTCATAGCCGTAAAGGGCAATCTTCATCAGAAACATCCTCAGCAAAGCGCTTTGTAGCAGGCAAGAGTCGACAGCTAACAGCAGATAAGCGGCAGTCACTGTAATCTGCTACAAGACTCACCTCTGCTTTTCTGTAGCGCCTCATCCCTATAGCTACGGCGTACATTTGCCATTATAGCGATGTTGTGAAGTCTCCTCAAAGGCTGAGGATGTGTGTACGCTGTGCTTGGCTAAATCCCCAATACTAACTGTCTGCTAACCCCACTCTTACGAGTGGGGCATGCGCCGACAACTCTAGGTCAAGACAGTTGCAATTTAGAACCGACTGGCTGCATCTAAAGCAAGGCTCTATATTGCACGCCCTTCTCCCCTACCCAGCCTGCTACCCAGCTACCCTACGGCTGCGGCCCCCAACTATTTTGGCATTAAAGGCACTGCCCGCTACGGGAGTATCCCAAAAGCAAATCCCAAAGGAGGTAACTGCCGACAAACAGGGGTTTTACCCTAAGAGTAGGTGTTTGTTGTGGCACTACTCTAAAGATAAGACGTCGTCAGGCGCTTGTGAGGTTACCTAAACAACTACTGTCACTTACTCACCACCAACAGCAAAGGCTGCCGCTGATGCGGCGTCACTACGCCTTAACACTGAGGTAAAAAAGCAGGTCTTGCTCACCTGCCACGCTCGCAGGCACCTTACTGCCCTGTCTTTTACTCTCTCTACCCCAAAGACAATAAAGCAGAGACAACAAAGCCGCCCCACACAGCCTTACCCTAAGGATAACGGCAAACTGTCTGGGACGGCTTGATAGCCTCACTCCAAAGAGCAGGGCTTAAGTGGTAACCTGCAATTAAGAGGCAGCGTGATGCTTGATTGTTACCTAATGAGCCTGCTGCGCAGCAGCATTTTGGGCATGCTCCCGAGCCAGCTGCTCAGTAGCATTCTGTGCATGGCTAATGGACTTGCCTAAGTCACCCTTAGAGTAGCGCTTGATCTCCAGCACCTTCTTATCGATGGCGTCCACATCCAAGTGGAAGAACTCCAGCTCTTTTAACAGCGACTCAATCAGGCTGTAGCAGTAGTTGGCCACATCCGCCGCATTGCCAGAGACGTCCACCGACTGCTGGGCCATTTCCGTAATGCCCTGCATGTTGGAAGAAATCTCCGAAGTCGCAGACGTCTGCTGGTTAGCTGCATCGGCAATCTGCACAATTTGCGTATTGACGTTGCTCACCGAGTTGACAATGGTGTTTAAGGTCTCCTCTAAGGCCGAGGCGTGCTCCGCCATGTCCTCCATTTGCTGCACGGAGTTGTGCATCGACTCAGTCGCGGCCTCAGAGTCAGACTTAACCGTGGTCACCATGGCCGAGATTTCTTTAGTAGACTGAGAAGTACGGCTAGCAAGAGCTCGCACTTCATCGGCCACCACGGCAAAGCCACGACCAGCCTCACCAGCACGAGCCGCCTCAATAGCAGCATTTAAGGCCAGCAGGTTAGTCTGCGCAGCGATGTCATCAATGGTGCTGACAATCGAACCAATCTTTTGTGACTGCTCGGCTAATCGTAAGACCTTTTCGGCATCCTCACGGGTGTAGACAGCTTGCTCCTTAATACGCGCAACAGTAGCACGCACCTTATCCATACCCTCTAAGGTATCTTGACGGGTATGCTCAGAAGTCTCTTGTGCAGCACGGCAGTTGTTAGCGATATCAGAGGTCGTCGACACCAGCTCATCAGCGGCGGCCGCCACCGTTAAGGCCCTATTCTCAGCGGTGCTCGCACCACCATTAATCGCCATCGAGGCATGGCTTAAATCACGCGATTGCACCTCTAACTCTTTAGAAACGGCAATAGTGCGCGCAATGGTGCGATTGAAATTGGACGTGAACTTGAGGAACGATCTGTAAATGTCGCCAATTTCGTCGTTGTGGATGCGTGAGGCATCCATACCAAGTCTGAAGTTGCCCTTTTCCAGCTCTTTGGCAAAAGTCATGATGCGACGCGTGTTACGCGAAATGTACAGGTACAAGGACGCGGCAAAGCCCAGCGCAGCGATCACACCAGCAATGGTCACTGCTACAGTCGCGTAAATGAAGGATACGGTGTTTAAGTCCGTTAAGGACTTACTAATATAGTCGGTATAAGACAGCACTAAGGCTACCGAAGCTGAGTTGGCCTTTGAGGAGTAAGGAAAGACGTCACTTAAGAAGTAGACCTGCGCCTGTTCATACTGACCGGAGCGTAAAGCTGTCTCAAAGCGCGAGCCCTGAATAGCATCGCATAACTGCTCCATAGCAAGGCGCATTTGCGAGGCTAAATCCGTATTGATGGTGGCATCCTGCATCAGGGCAATCGAGGCTTTGAGTTTTTGCGTTGCCGTTAAGCCTGTCTCGACCAGCTGTGGCGTAGTTTGCACCTGCAACTGGTGCAGCCAGCTGTGCACGGTGTTGTAGTTACGGTAGACCTCGTAGGTCTTTGACATCTCTGAGTTGATTTCACGGTTTAAGGAGCGCTCCACGATGCTCGAAGTCACCATAGAGTAGATGGCAATACCGGCAATCACTATAGAGAGGCATATGACAAATCCAAAGCCCGCGTAGAGCTTGCCCTTTAGACTCAAATTCTTCAACAGGCCCATGATGTAGTGATCCTCGTTATTGCTAAACCACAATTATAGCGTACAATCGCTGCTCTCTTGCAGATTCCAACCTACACTCACAAACCTCTCTACCTCCTCAGGAGCCTGCATAAAGGCGTCTATAGAGAAAGCGCAAGTGCAAGTATTCCCGCTTGCTTTATAAGGCAGCGCCAGCTGGTAGCTACACCAGCTCAAGCGAGAAAAATAGAAGCGGCAATACAGATAAAGCTGTAAAGAGAAAGAGCCAGCATGGCTCCGCGCTCCGTGATCACCCCACACAATCATAACCACACAAAACAACGCTTGGCTGGTTGGTGCATGGTGGAGCAAGAGCGGTGCAAGGGCAGAGCGCTTGCTATAGTTGATGTTTATCCTTGGCTAAAAGCCTCTTTTAGCGTGAACACGCAGCAGACCAAAGCCACCAACGCCAAGTGAAGCAAAGCTCATGAGGCTGTGGCTTTAGCTACCTCAAACTGCTCACCTCTCCTTACAGGTGTCGCACTTTATGCGCCTAAGCGCTATTGCGCCATGGAGCAATTGCGCAATCTAAGTACAGGTGTTAATGCCCCAGCAGGAATTAGCTCCCCATTAAGGGTTACCACCATATACACCTGAAGTTGAGACCAAGCAGCGTATCTGGCTTTTCTACGCAAAAAGTACGCCGCAACTTAGCCAAGACAGCGGCTTTTAGCCCTCTAAAGCCACCAGCCAAGCAAGTCTCTGCGTACAATTTTTTACGCCAGCAAGTGTGCAGCACTCTCCTCTAGGCTCTAGAGACAAACTGAGTCTGAGCCCTGTTAGAAAAGCGCTTTTACCTTAGCCGATTTAGCGCAAATAGGCAATAACTATGCTGTGCAAATGCAGGCCATGCAGGAAAAACAGCACCGGAACGCAGGAACCAAGCTGCGCTTATGAGGAAAACTATCAGCTTTTGGGAAAAACAGGAGAAACACTTTCTAGTGCACACGTCAGGCAGCGCTCAAGCGTAAGGAACGTAACAACTATTAACTACCAAACTTTTTTCTCTGCTCTGCTCAGAGTATGGTGGGTAAAGCACCACCACCACCACTTCCTCAATGATGGTCACACCAAACGCCATAACACCTAGCACAAGCTTGATTGCATTGGCACGGCTGCGCTTTGGTATCCACCAACTCTGAAGCGAGCCAAAAACTTGTAGTTATTAGTTAATAGGTTCCTAACTAAGCGCTGTAACGGCGTGTATGAGAAGAACACATGGCAAGAGTGTCCCGCACAAAAGGGCAAAGCCAAGGCAAGGAAAGGCAAGTGAGCACGGCCAGCTTCTCCCCAAAAAAAACAAAAGGGCCCGCAGGCCCCTCTGTCTTGTGTAATGTTAAGCTGCTACTTTAAGCAGCAGCTGCGGCTACAAGGTAGCCTTAGGCATTGGTAGCAGGTGCCGCCTTTGCCTCCTCATGCACCACGTGGCTGGCGTGCTTATCAATACGCTTGAAGGTCAGATCCTCTTTCTTTAAAGCCCGCTCGTTTAAAGTAAAGAAGTCTAACTCCTTGAGCAAGCCCTCGATTAAGTCCTTGCAGTACTCTGACACGTCCGCAGCATTATCAGCCACATCCACCGACTGCTGCGCCATCTCCGAAATGCCTTGCATATTGTTGGAAATCTCGGAGGTAGCGTTAATCTGTTCTTCAGCAGCAGTAGCGATCTGGATGATCTGCGCGTTAACGTTGTTCACCGCCTCGCGGATATTGTCGAGGTTGTTCTCCAATTCCGCAGCTTGCTGAGCCACCGCGTTCATCTGCTCCACCGAGCTTGTCATCGAAGTAGTAGCAGCTTCAGCATCGGCTTGAACCCCAGCGACCATGGCCGAAATTTCCTTGGTCGATTGCGAAGTACGGCTGGCAAGAGCTCGCACTTCATCAGCCACCACGGCAAAGCCACGACCGGCCTCACCGGCGCGAGCCGCCTCAATAGCAGCATTTAAAGCCAGCAGATTGGTTTGCGCTGCGATATCCTCAATGGTGCCCACAATAGAGCTAATGTGCTGTGACTGCTCAGCCAGCTTAATCACCTTAGCCGCATCATCACGGGTGGCATCAGCTTGCGCCTTAATGCTATCGACCGTAGCGCGCACCTTATCTACGCCATTATTGGTCTCAACACGCGCTGTTTCCGAAGTCTCTTGCGCCGCATGGCAGTTCTTAGCGATATCAGAGGTGGTCGACACCATCTCATCAGACGCGGCCGCCACCGTTAAGGCACGCTGCTCAATGTCCTTAGCACCACTGGTCACCGCACCCGAGGCCTCATTTAAGGTTTTGGAATTGGTCTCAATGGTGTTGGACATAGCAATGGTACGAGCCACCGCACGGTTTAAGTTATAGGCTGTATCGCGGAAGGATCTGAAGATGTCGCCAAACTCGTCCTTATGCAGATGCTTGTCTTCGATGCGCAGATTGAAGTTACCTTCCTCTAATTTCTTGGCAATGCTCTTAATGTGCATCGTACTCGCTACAAAGTAATTGTAGAGCAGGTAAGAAATCAATAAGGCTATGATCGTACCGACCAGCGTAATCGTAGCCGTGGTGTAGATATAGGAGGTCATATCCAAATGCACCACGTAATCGGTAACGTCGTTGGTGTAAGAGTAGATCAGCTCAGACAAAGCCGCATTGGAAGCCATGAGGTAAGGCAGGATTTCTTTTAAGAAAACCGCGTCAGCTTCCTTATATTCGCCCGCTTGCAGCAAAGTCTTAAAGGAGGAATTGTTGATGGTTCTCACCAGATTTTCGAGGTTATTTACGGTCTTGCCCGAAGCCTCTGGGAAGTGCTCACGTGGGATGGTGTTAATGATGTCAGATAAGGATTGAACCTTTTGCAAGCCCTCATTGACCAAGGAAGGAGATGGGGTCACCTGCAATTGGTGCATCCACGCGTGGACGCTGTTGTATGCCCGATGCACGGTGAAAATATCGGCCACGTCCTGAGTGATCAGCGTGCGGATATCATTGCCTACACGAGAGGAGTTAGTCATAGAGTAGAGGGCGATGCCCGCTACGCACAGAGCTACCAATATTACAAAGCCAAAACCCGAGAGCAGCTTAGCTTTGATGCTCATCTGCTTGAACATACTTTCTCCTTAACACAGGCGCATCAGAACTGACCGTGCACCCTCTGAGCTGCCATCTCGTCACTACTACAGCATCTGTTAGTGCCACCGCAGGAACGGTAAAGGCTAATAAAGCGCAAAGCAATCTGAAACTGAATGTAACGACAAAGATGCAGCAACAGTAGCTGACAACTACTGCCACTTTGCCAACTCGAAACGGCATTTCCTAAAGGAAACTACTCGCACCTAAGGTGCACCTGACTGTCTCGCTCCTGACACCTACCACGGTCATAGGCAAAAGACGATTAGTAAGTTTTACCGAGGCAAAGGTCACGTCGCACCTGTCACTTAGCGTGAGGTGGCCAGTTATAGTCCTAAGACAAGCTCTCTCCTGTATAGAAGCAAGACGGAGAAAGTCTCCTCTTTGAAGCTATACCCCGATCTGACACCAGAAACAAAGCCACCCTGCCACAAGAACTACAAGTTAAATCCCTGCACACTAAGCAGGCCACATCCAACCAATCTCTCGTAACGGGCTCTGTACTGAAACGTTTGTAGCTGCAAGAAATAGGCTAAAACCAGAGCAAATCTAGGCTTCCAAGCCAGACGAA
The DNA here is from genome assembly GCA_018884035.1 of Candidatus Anaerobiospirillum pullicola. Classification (GTDB taxonomy): domain Bacteria; phylum Pseudomonadota; class Gammaproteobacteria; order Enterobacterales; family Succinivibrionaceae; genus Anaerobiospirillum; species Anaerobiospirillum pullicola. The sequence goes on along the minus strand of JAHLFE010000084.1, from coordinate 4,979 downwards.
CATGCGTAGCTACACCTGTAAAGAACTACGCCATGGGCGTTCTTTGGCCGAAAGAAGTAGCAGCTTAGCAGGCATTATAGCCTTTATTTGCCACAGTGATGGTCTTGCAGCCATCAAAACATAACATAGCTCACCTTTGGTGCACTTGAGCATATGCTACAGGCGCCAGCAAAAGCGCGTCTTTATGCCGTTATTGCTTCTTCTCTCCTGCCTTTGTTGCTTTGGTTTGGGCCAAAATCCATAGGTATATTCTACAGCGCAACAAACGCAAAGCGCTATCAATACATCAATAGCGGCAGCGCACGGCAAGAAAAGCAAACACTGCATCTGGTGGTTTGTGGTGTGTGTACATGAGCGCAGCTGTAGCCACGGCCCTGTAACCGTTTGTTATTGCTCTTCTTGTTAGGTTGTCCTAACTGTGAGACCACCCTACCTACCTACCTACCTACCCGATCAGCGGCAGTACTGGCCTGTGCTGTGACCAGCCTTGTGGTTGGTTGGTGGTGTTGGTGCCATTTCTCCCTGCTCTGCACTGAGCCGCCCCTGCGCCCTGCAATCTGCACAAGGCTGGGCATAACAGTACGGTACGAGCATGACAGGACAGAGCAGAGCATCTTTCTCCCTTGATTCTGCCAAGGCTTTCCCCCTATGTTACAGGCTTACAATCGGCCTTTGAGATGGGGTGAAGCCTCTTGCTGCAAAAAGCTGACATGTAGCAGTATGGAGCAGCAAGCCTCGCTACCGCGACATATCTCTAAGGGAGGTTAATGGCAAGTAGCTGTGCTCAAACATGGGAAAAACGGGCTCTCCGCAGAGTGTGGTGGATATGGCTCCCATACGACTCCAAGGTTGGTCACGCCAAACGTCATCAAATGGGCTCCCATGCCTGATCACTGGGGCGCTGCTGCTTTTTGGCATCCACAACACTCTGAGTAAAGCCGAAAAACGCCCGCCCTCTAAAGCTTCTCTTGTGAATGACGCTTATAAGCAGCACCTTAAGCAAGCCACCCCATCTCTAAAAATTCCACCGCCAGCGACGCTTTATAGCCCCACCATCAGCTCACTCCTGCCTTACGCTTCAGGCCCTTGTTGGCGGGATAGATGCATTGGAGCACCCCCGTTTCCTTTGTCTGTTAACCAAAATCATTAGTTATGGATAGCACCGAACTGCACAACCTCTACCACGAGCTTTTGCCTTTGTGCCGCTCTCTCACAGGGCAAGGCTATCGCGATAGCCTCAGCATTCTCTCGCGCTACCTACCTTTTACTCGGCTGCATTACCACTCGGGCCAAGAAGTCTTAGACTGGACTGTACCCCCAGATTGGACACTGGTGCGTGCTCGCCTCTGGGCTTTAGACGCCAACAAAGACCATGAGACCTTGGTGCTCGACACCCAAGATAACCCTCTGTACGCCCTCAACTTCACCGAGCCATTTAGTGGCGTCTTAAGCCGTGATGAGCTCGACAGCCATCTCTACAGCTACCCTGCTGTGCCTGATGCCATTCCTTACGTGACTTCCTACTACAAGCCACGCTGGGGGTTGTGCCTCACGCAAAATCAGCGCAATGAGCTCAAAGCTCCGTTTTATCGCGTGGAGATTGAGGTGGTCAAAAGCAGCGACCGCCCTGAAGATGGTGTCACCGTGGGAGAGTATGACCTGCCTGCGACTGTAGCTCCAGAGACGGCTAAGACCATCTTTATCAGCACCTATCTCTGCCACTCGTGCATGCTCAACAACGAGCTCTCGGGGCCTTTAGTGCAGCTTATGCTCTTTGAAAAGCTCAAGGCCATGCCGGTGCGTCGCTTCAACTACCGCTTCATCATTAACCCTGAGACCATTGGCTCGATTTGCTACCTCTCAGATCACAGCACTGAGCTCAAAGAAAAGCTCGAGTACGGACTCATTCTTACCTGCCTTGCAGCTAAGCACGGCGCCGCTGACACCAAGCTCTCCTTTAAACTCTCCCGTGCAGATTGGGTAAGTGGGCTTAAAGGAGAAAAGTCACCCTATGCTATTGACCGCTTTGTCCGTACCTGCGCCAATGGCATTCCTGTGGTACGCTCTACGGGCTTAGACTTAAGCCCCGAGGAAAGTGCCAAGCATGCTTATGTGCGCAGCTTAGGCGAGGTGCATCCTTACGACTTACGCGGCTTTACCCCAAACAGCGGCTCCGATGAGCGCCAATACTGCTCCGCCAGCTTTAACCTGCCAGTGGTACAGGCCAGCCGTACCGTCTACGCTACCTACCCTGAATACCACTCCTCTGGCGATAACGAGCGCCTTTTCCATTTAGACAGCCTCTTTAGCAGCGCTAACCAACTTTTTGCGTTTATTAATTATTATGAATTGAGTGCTATACATCCAATTTTTAGAATGGGGGGGGGGGGTGAGCCACAATTAGGAAAAAGAAACCTCTACCCTAGCCTCAATTCCCGCACCAATCTCAACATGTCGAACGATGCGATTATGGATGGCCATAATCTGCTCGACCTCATCCGCAATGAGCTCAGCCTCGCTGATGGCACCATTTCTCTCTTCGAGCTCGCCCAATACCTCCAAACCCCACTAAGTGATGTCTTTGCCGTGTACCAACTACTCGCGGACAAGGGCCTACTCACCTGCAAACACTAAGCTTTACTCAAAGACAGACCTCGTGTTTGTTGCGCACGGGACTAAGGACAAATCAATGCGCATTTTACTCATCACAGGCAATCACTTACGCCACCGCTACATCGTAAGCCAACTCTGTCAACAGTGTGAGGTCACAGGCTGGGTGGCCGAAGTGCGTGAGCCTATGCTGCTCACCCCACCTGAGGGCATCTCTGCGCATCTGCGCACGCTCTTTACGCATCACTTTGCGCAGCGCGATAAGGCCGAACAGGAGTTCTTTGCGGGCAATGCATCGCTCCCTGCACACGTGCCAGTGCTCTCCATTCCACGTGAGGAGCTCAATGGGCCACAAGTGCACGAGTTTATGCGTCAGCATCCTGCTGACGTCGTGATCAGCTATGGTTGCCATAAGCTCAGTGCAGAGACCATTGCGCTTAATCCACATGCCCGCTTCATTAACATCCATGGTGGCCTCTCCCCATGGTATCGCGGCACCATAACGCACTTTTGGCCGGTGTACTTCTTAGAGCCGCAAATGGTGGGCTTTACGCTGCACGATACCGAGCAAGCTTTAGATGGTGGGGCCATTCTGTTGCAAAACAGCTATCAGCCGGTACGAGGAGATACCACCCACTACATCGCCTGCCGTACTACGGTGGACTTTGCCAAGCTGCTTACCCAGCGCTTAAGTCAATGGCAGGGTAAGACCCTTCCTGCGGGTATTAAGCAAAAGGGCACAGGTCGCCTTTTCCTTACCAGTGAATGGCGTCCGGAGCACCTGCGCTTAGTCTATGATCTCTATAACGATGCCGTGGTTGATGCCCTGCTAAACGGTGAGATTCAAGGCCGCACGGTGCCTTTGATTGACGTTTTTGCTCGCTAAAGCTCCACCGCTCCTCACCACTGCGCACTAAGCCCCACTGGCGCTTACACTGCCCTACTGGCACATACATTGCCCCACAGGTACTTAAAGTGGGGCAGAAGCCTCACGGCGCCAGCCACGGTGATCTCTTTGGTGTACTCCCTCTTTGCACACTTGGCGGAGGGTGGTGTAGGTGTGAGCCCCTGTGGCAGGTGGCGGCAGCTCTTCTTGTCATACAGCCTGTGAAGCCTGCTCTTGCGCCAAAGTAGCACCTTTGCATAGTCCTAGTGATGGAGTTTAAAAATATTTACCACCAAGCGGCGCTTGAGGCCATCAAGATAAACCGCTAATACAAGCCATCCAATAGTGATCTTCAAAGTAGGTCGCTGCTCGGTGTGGCTCAGTAAATACTTTTGAACTTCATCACTAGAAACGCAATCACGCGTGAAGCCAAGGCAGCATGCTATACTTTGCGACAAAACAGGCGCCACTACGCTACACACATGCAACTCGCCTTGTAAGCGAGCTCTACCTGTTGTTATAGCTCTGAGCTTACAGAGCACGTACTGGCACCTCCTTCTATCTTTCCTCAGGCGCGAGGGCGTTATGAAGCAATTTACTTACACCATTAAAGACCGTGACGGCATTCATGCCCGTCCTGCTGGTGTGCTCATTAAGGCTGCTAAGGCTTTCCAGAGCAAGATCACCATTGAAACCCATGGCAAGAGCACTGATTTAAAGGGTGGCATTTTTGCCTTAATGGGTTTAGGCATTCGTTGCGGTTGGGATGTCACGGTAACCATTGATGGTCCAGATGAGGACATTGCCTACGTCGAGCTGCAAAACGTCTTTGCCAACACCATTTAAGTTGGCAGGCAGCTGTAAATAGCGCGCTTAGGGCTGGGAAGTATAGCTTTCCAGCCTAAGCAAGGCGTGCTACCACGTAGCAACTGTTTCTGTTTTCTTCTTCCCCGCGTCTCTTATTTTCTTCTCACCTGCCATTAGCGCCGCGTTCTCGCAGCGTAAAGACGCAGCAGGCCTTTCTCTAAGTAGCCTCTTTGCTCTGCCCTTACCCAGCACTCTTCTTTACTCCTGCGCACAGCCTAACCACCGCAGTTAACCACGGATTACCTGCACTAACCTTACAGCACAACAAGGCAGGCTTACCTACGCTCTACTCTCTACCCAGCACTACTCTTCATGGTTTTGCCTCTTGGGGTTAAGAACTTGGGATCTGCTCAGAGTTTGGTGGATATGGCACCAACACTACTCCAAGGTAGGTTACGCCAAACGCCATCACATGGGGCCCCCTGCTTGGTCGCAGGGCGCTGTTGCTTTGTGACATCCCCCAAACTCTAAGTAGAGCCCTAAAACTGACGTCGGGAAGTTGGATCGTATTTATTTTTCCTGATAAATAAGCCGTTTTTGCTGTATGCCTTTCAACGATCGTAAGCACCATTACCGCTTTAGATGTGTTTTTGCTCAGCTTTGCAGCTTCAGCCTT
>JAHLFE010000009.1 GCA_018884035.1 Candidatus Anaerobiospirillum pullicola | reverse complement strand
AGGATGGTCAAACCACAAGCCAGCAAAGACGCACATGCTCCATTACATTTACAGTAGCGCTGTTGCTCTGCGGTACTGTCGCAACTTTGCGAGTGGCTAAAAAACTGGCAGTTATTAATTGATAGGTTCCTAGCTGCTGTGGTACTCCTAGGTGTAGAACCTCGGTCTTGTGCCGTATGGGGCTGGGCGCGCAGCAGGCGACAATAAGGATTAAGTGGTCATGTTGGATTTTGTGTTAGATGTGCTGAGCTTTGGTCTCAAGCTCGTATTGGTGCTGCTTTTAGTGCTGGGGCCGATTTTTCTGTTCATCGTTTCTTTGGTCAAGAGCAAAAAGGACGAGTCTGCCCCTAAGGGCTTAGGTGCTAAGGCTAATTTGGTCTTTGCTGACCTCAAGAAGCAAGAGCGCAAGTGCCAGCAATTGATGGCAAAGCAGCTCAAAAAGAGCAATCCTGATAAAAAGCTGCGCCGTCAGGAAAAAGAGCTGGGTCTTACGGCTAAAGACAAGGAAAAGGCTAAGGAGATCTCGGCAGCAGAAGCAGAAAAAGCTGCGGCGCCAGAGCAGTCTACTGTAGCTACTCCTGTCACGGCGGAAGCCACGGCTGTTGCAGCGGCGTCTCCGGCGGTAGAAAACAAGGCCAGTGCTGAAAGCAATGGCAGTGCTGAAAACAAGGCCAGTGCTGAAAGCAATGGTAGTGCTGAAAACAAGGCCAATGCTGAAAGCAAAGCCAATGCTGACAGCAAGGACAGCGCTGAGCAGGACAAGAAAAAGAAGAAAAAGAACTCCAAGCAAGCCCGTCGTGAGCGCCTGCTGCAAAAGATGGAAAAGCGTGAGTCTTTTGTCCACGAGCTGCAAGAGAAGCGCGCTGCTGGTGAATTCTGCCCACGCAATCTCTTTGTGGTGGACTTTAAGGGCTCGACCAAGGGCAGTGAGTTCCAGCAATTACGCCAAAAGGTGGATGCCATTCTCGCAGTGGCCACAGACGAGGATGAGGTCATCATTAACCTCAATTCCCCAGGTGGTTTAGTCAACACTTACGGCCTGTGCGCCTCGCAATTACAGCGTTTGCGTGATCATCAGATCTTTGTGACGGTGACGGTCGATGAGGTAGCCGCCTCGGGTGGCTATCTCATGGCTTGCGTTGCCAACAAGATCGTGGCCGCGCCTTTTGCCTATGTAGGCTCCATTGGTGTCATTGCGGGCATCCCTAACTTTAGACGTGTGCTCAATAAGTTCGATGTGGACTATGAGCAGGTTACTGCCGGTAAGTTTAAGCGCACGCTCTCGGTCTTAGGTGAAAATACTGAAGAGGGCCGCGCTAAGTTTAAGCAAGAGCTGGAAGCGGTGCATCAGCGCTTTAAGGAACAGGTTAGCCGCTATCGTCCCCAGCTTAACATTGAGAAAGTTGCTACCGGTGAGCACTGGCTGGCGGCAGACGCTCAGAAGCTGGGCTTAGTCGATGAAATCGCCACCTCTGATGAGTACATCCATGAGCGCATTAAGGTTACAGAGAACAGTGCCTTAAAGGTGGCATGGAAGAAGAGCGAGAAGAAAAAGAATTTCTTGAAGCTCTTACTTTCCCAGCTGCGCTTTACAGGCGCACACAAGGGCGCTTTAGGGAGTGCTGCAGGGGCTGTGGGTGGTGCGGCTTTAGCGGCGTCGGCCATGGGCTCGGCAGATAGCAATAGCGCTGATGAGTCGGTCTCTGAGGGCGATATGATGCAAGAGGCGCAGCGTCAGCTCAATGCCTTAGACCAGAGCTCGTTTATGCAGCTGCGCTAAGAGTATGTCACTCCCAGATATCACTCCCACACTTAATCCCAAAAGTCACTCCCCTGAATCACTGCTACGCGCACTTTTAGGCGCTATTGGTGACGTCTCTTGACGTCATGCTTGAGGAGTAGCGGCAGCCACTCTTTGCGGACTGTACAAATGGGGTACAAGCAAGCAGCCATAAGCTGACAAGACAGTTCACTGAGACGAATGGGGGGATATCCATGTATAGACTCAGAAACCGCGCAGAAATCAGCGTGAGCTACCACTACAGTGGTGTAATCACCCATTTGTCCCTGTGAACCAAATCCGCAGGGCTTATGCTGTTTGATGGGATTATGCATGCCATTTGTACAGTCCGACTCTTTGTGTGTTGGGGGCCGCAGGGCTCTGTGCACGATGCTGCTGAAGATCAGCCTATCTTGAATCTCAGCACAGAGCATGCGCTCAATACTGCTCACTGTCTCAGCAAAAAACTGATGTTTATCGGCGTTATCCATAAACTGAGGCTGTTGCTGCCCAGCGATTCAATACTGATGCGGTGTGCTTGCGTGCTGACTGGGTATGCCAGAGTGCAAGCTCATCGCCCCTTAGGTAAGCACATGAGTTGTGGTTAGGGCGTTGAATGTTAGACCCCTAAGGGTAGTAGGGCATATCCGCGAACTTAAGTTCCTATGGTGTCAAGAATCTCAAGGAGTGTCTTGCTGCAAGTGGCGACTCCCCAGTTAATTATCTGGAGATGAGCACCTTCAGACCACCCTTAGAGATGATTTTATAGGGCGCAGAGCTTTTTCTACCTACTTTTAGGTTCGCGGGTATGAGTAGGTGGACTCCATCATCCATACTCTGTGAAGAACCGAAAATGATATAGAGCATCAAGCGGCGCTACCGTGACGTATTGTTGATGTAGGTTAATGGCGAGTAGTTTTGCTCACACATGGGAAAATGCTCTCGTTGTCTTTGCCTCACAGTGTAGCAGCAGTGTGCTTGTGTTTTGGTAGAGGAGCTGCCTCTGCAGGTGCTACACCAAAATGCATCTTTTCCTTGAAAGCCTTAGTGCACCCTTGCTTGGCGCTGAGTGTTTGCCTTTGGGTCAGGTGGTGTCTTTTTGGTGCTCAAGCAGCGCGAGGCTGCTCACAATTTTTTAAAATAACGCGAACAGCGCTTTGAGCGCATATGCAAGCGCTTGTAATCACTTGCTACCATGTCCGCTTCACGCAAATTTGTGTTAATCCTATTGACGCCCAGCCTAAAGCGTTGCTAGTTTATTTTTAGAGAGAGGCCGCACCTTAAAGAGCATCCGTCTTGCGGCGCTATAACTACAGCTTGTAAGTATTAGCAGGCATGCGTGGCGCTTAGAGCCTTACGGCTCCATCCTTGATTGTGTCCAGCGCGGAGATTAAACTCTCTGCCCGCGCTACTGCGGTGCTGCTCTCTGAACTGTTTCGGGCTCACCTAGGGGCCATCATTCCCAATATCGCTCGGATCACGTGGCTCGTCCTGAGGTGGTGAAGGATTTTCTATGGGGAAAGCGTTAGTTATTGTGGAGTCTCCATCCAAAGCCAAAATCATTAATGGCTATCTGGGTGACGACTACATCGTTAAAGCCAGTGTCGGTCATATCCGTGATCTGCCTAACAGTGCCTCTTCTACTACCTCCAGCAGCAAAGCAGCGACACCTCGTACCAAAAAGACCGAGGAAGAAAAGCGCTCCGCTCTGTTTACGCGCATGGGCGTCGACCCAACCAATCACTGGCAAGCTCACTATGAGATCATGCCTGACAAAGAGCATGTGGTCAAAGAGCTCAAGAAAATCGCCAAAGATTGTGATGCTATCTACCTCGCAACCGACTTAGACCGCGAGGGTGAAGCCATCGCGTGGCATTTGCGTGAAGTGCTGCAAAGCAGCAAAAACGCAAACCTGCCTTTCTGGCGTGTTAAGTACCCAGAAATCACCAAGGCCGCTATCCATAAGGCCTTTGCTAACCCAGGCCAAATCAATATGGATTTGGTCAACGCGCAGCAAACCCGCCGCTTCTTAGATCGCGTGGTTGGCTTTATGGTCTCGCCTCTTCTGTGGGAAAAGGTCGGCCGTGGCCTCTCAGCCGGTCGTGTGCAATCGGTCGCAGTGGAGCTCATTGTCGATCGCGAGCGTGCCATTAAGGCCTTTGTGCCACAAGAGTATTGGACAATCGTAGCCCATACCGTTACCGCTAATGGTGAGGCTCTTGATCTCAACTTAGCCTTACAAGGCAAGAATAAGGTACAGATCAACAATGCCACTGAGGCAGCGCAGATAATGGAAGCGCTCAAGGTGGCGGACTACATTGTAGAAAAAGTGGAGGCCAAGCGTGGTAAGGCCCACGCTCCAGCCCCATTTACCACCTCGACGCTGCAGCAGAGTGCTAACCAGCGCTTAGGCTTCTCCGTCAAGCGCACCATGACCATTGCGCAGCACTTGTACGAGAGTGGCTTTATCACCTACATGCGTACTGATAGCGTCAATCTCTCGCAAGAGGCCATTGACGCGGCGCGTAACACCATTGCCGCGCAATTTGGCCCAGCCTTTGTGCCAGAGAAGCCAAATTACTATCAGTCCAAGGAATCGGCGCAAGAGGCGCACGAGGCTATTCGCCCATCGCACCCTAACATGACGCAGCTGCCTGCCTCGCGTGACCGTGATGAGCAGCGCCTCTATCAGCTCATTTATGAGCGCTACCTTGCCTGCCAGATGAGCGAGCAAGTCTACGAGACCCTGACCATTACGGTGAAGGCCGGTGACTTTACCTTACGTGCCAATGGCCGCCGCGAGCTCTTCCCTGGCTTTAGAGCGGTGCTGGGCAACAATACTGAGGACACCTTACTGCCACAAGTGCAGCAGGGCGAACAGTTAGGCTTAGCGGGCCTTACTCCAACCCGTCACTTTACGCAGCCACCAGCACGCTTTACCGAAGCGACCCTAGTTAAGGAGCTGGAAAAGGACGGTATCGGCCGCCCTTCGACCTATGCCTCGATTATTGCCACGATTCAGGATCGTGGTTACGTCAAGGTTGAGCGCAACCGCTTCTTTGCCACCAAGATGGGTGAGATCGTTACCGATCGCCTGCGCTATAGCTTTGCCAACCTCATGGACTTCCACTTCACCGCTTCAATGGAGGAGTCCTTAGATGAGATCGCAGCGGGCAAGCGCAACTGGCTGCAGAGCTTAGATGAGTTCTATGCGGATTTCTCGGCACACCTTAGCCGTGCTCAGCTGCCTTATGAGCAAGGTGGCATGCCGAACAATCGTGTCATCCCGACAAACCTCACTTGCCCAAGCTGCGGTAAGTACCACTTAGGCATCCAGATGGGCCGTACTGGCACCTTCTTAAGCTGCTTAAGCTACCACGACCAGAACCTCAAGGCTAAGGATCGCTGCCGTTTTACCTTAAACCTTATCCCTATCAATGAGCAGAAGTTGCCTGAGGGTGAGCTCAATGAGGCTGCAGAGACGGCCTTACTCCTTGAGAGCAAGCGTTGTCCAAAGTGCGGTTCGACCATGGACGCCTTCCTCATTGACCGTAACCGCAAGCTCTATGTGTGCTCGAATGCGCCAATGTGCGACGGCTACCTCTACGAGGAGGGGGACTTCTCCGCGCAGTATGAGGAAGTGCAGGGCCCGACCGTGATCTGCGAGAAGTGCGGTCATGAGATGACACTGCGCGAGGGCCGCTTTGGCAAGTACATGAAGTGCACCAATGAGGAGTGCGGTAACACCCGTAAGATCCTCAAAAATGGTGAGGTAGCCCCGCCACGTGAGGATCCAGTCGACTTTCCTGAGCTGGTGTGTGAGGAGCATAAGGACTCGCACTATGTGCTGCGTGACGGTGCTAGCGGCCTGTTCTTAGCGGCGCACAACTTCCCAGCGGTACGTGAGACGCGCCCTGTGAAGGTGGAAGAGTTACAGCGCTTTGCCTCGCGTCTGCCTCCGAAGTTTATCTACCTTACGCAGGCGCCTGCGCGGGATGAAGCTGGCAACCTCACGGAGGTACGTTACTCGCGTAAGACCAAGACGCAGTACGTGACCTCAGTGACGCCAGAGGGTAAGCCAACGACATGGGCGGCTTACTTTAATCCAGAGACGCAGCAGTGGGAGGTGGGCAAGCGTACTGCGACCACCACGCGTCGCCGCAGTACCAGCAAGTCCACGGCGGAAAAGGCCGCAGCGGCACGGGCTAAGACCAAAAAGAAGTAGCCTGAGGCGCGTAAGAGCGCCATGCTACTGATGCCGTCTAAGGCGGCAGCAACCTCGTAGTGGCTCTGAGGACGCAGGGGCGCCTTTGGATGCTGCTACGAGGTTTTTGCTTTTGCACGCTGGTGGTGGCGGTAACCACGTCTTAGAGAGAGGGGGCGAGGACAAGAGTGAATACCCTCAAGCCAATGCCGCCCTCGGTACTACAAGCGCTAGCATCTCAAAGGCGCTAGCCTGCAGGGGCTGTCACCAGAGGCTTAAGCCTCTGCACGAGTTAAGACGGCAAGTAAGCACAGCTACCTTAGAGATGGTTACTTATGAGGGAGGGCAGCTGCTTACTTGAAGCGCATATCCTACGGCTGGGGCGGGTAAGATTCTGGGGCGTGGCTGGTGGTGGCCCGCTGCTGTTGGGGTGAAGCCGCTCTATCAATTGTCTTGTGCGGCGGTTACAATACGCAGGTTGTCCGCAGGACGTTTTCTTACCCCGCACTTTGCTTTGGAGCTACCAGCATGGATAGATTGCGCATGGTCTTCTTTATCATCGGCGGTGTGCTTATGCTTGCAGGCTATCTTCTCAAGCAGCACCCAGATTTCGAGTCCATGGGAACCATTGCCTTTTGCTTAGGCTTTGGCTTTATCTTTGGTGGCTTTAGCCCACGCAGCCGTCATTAGGGACATTATGGACATTGGGGACATGAGGGAGCCTTTTGGGCAGAAGTAGCGTTAGAAGCAAGTAGCTTAGAGACACGTGGCTTGCCGCCATGTGAGGGCAGATAGGAACAACTGAACTAATAAATGACGGAATTTGAGGCAATTGTGTGTGCCCATTAAGATAGGCTCAGGCTCGCCTGTACCGTGCATCTCGATGTGTGGGACGTTACCGTCACTTATTAGATCACTCATTCCATAGCGGAGAGCGTATTCATGAGTGCACAGCAGTCGCAGTCGCAGTTGCAAGTGCAGGGGCAAGCGCAGCAGCAAGCGCAGTTGCAAGTGCAGGGGCAAGCGCAGCAGCAAGTGCAAGCACAAGCGCAAGTGCAGCGCCAGCTTTTTGTGGCCTTACCTGTACCACTGAGCAATCCCTCTGTGCAAACACGCTTAGCCGCTATGGCTATTGGTGCCCCGAAGCCTTTAAGCGCTAATGAGGTAGCAAGCAGCAAAGACGCTGCATCCATTGCAGCCACAGCATCCGTTGCAGCAGCTGCAGCAGCGTCTGCTGAGAACACAGTACGCCCATGGGAGAAGCGCCTCTTTACCTGTGCTCTAACCGCAGCCGCCCCTTTTTCGCCGCTCTTTTGCTGGAAGCAGGGCTTAGAGCTGACACAACTGAGCGAGGGGGACAGCGCCCTTAACTTTATCCACACCTGCTCACGCTATCTGACACCGCAGAGCGAGCAGGATATCCTCATCTCCTTTGCGCTGCGCCATCTCACCTCATTTGTGGCCATGGCGGCGCAAAACTTTGTGTCCGTAAATCCGTTGACGCGCTTTAATTACGTGCTCGACTTAAAGAGTGCGCTTTACACCTGCGTCTACTTTGGGCAAAACCACGAAAAGTGGCAGTTTTATGAGCTGGACACATGGCGCAATCTCTGGACTGCCGCCCAAGCCTTAGGCTTTCAGAAAAGTGGCGATGGTTTGGGGCTAAGTGAGCAGTTAAACCGCGTCGAGGCCGCTACCTATATTTATAACTTCCTGTGGCAGCAAGAGCCAAAAATCATGGCTTTTCTCTGCTCCTCATGGCAGCAGCGCTTAGCTCTGGTCGTTAAAGCCGTGCAGGCGCAAGCTCCTTATGTGGCGCATATTGATGAGCAGGGCTTACTGTGCCTGCTGCAGGTGCAGGAGGTGGTGCCGTCCTTACGTCTTGTGCGAGGATTAGTGTCTGACGGCTCTCAGGTCAAACCAGTAACGCTGAGTCTTGATGTGGCTCCGCTTCTGGCGCCGACGTCGATTCTGACCCCAGCCCGTCAGGAGATGCTGAGCTTTTCTTTAGAGCAGGCTATTGCGCAGTTACAAGCAGCGGCCGCCGCGCACATTGCTGTGAGTAAAGCCTCCACCGTGCAAGCTCCTGCCAGCGCAGATAGCACATCACAAACAGTCGAGGATGAGACGGGCTCTACTGACGCGCCTGCGCCAGAGCAGAGCGTAGCCGCTTCTCTTCCCCGTAAGACCTCCACGCCCAAAAAGCCACGGTCAACCAAGGCGCTAGCCGCTGCTGCAGAAAAAGCTCCGGACACGTCCACTGCTGCTGCTACTACTACTAATACTGCTACTGCTACTGCTACTGCAGAGTTGGCTCGTGCTCCTGTCGCTGTCACCCAGAAAAAAGTAGCGACCAGTAAAACCACCTCTAAGAGCAAAAGTACTAAGGCCAAAAACAAGGCCACGGCAAAGGAAAGCAGTGAGGCGCTCGCCAGTAGTATGCCGCCACGGACTCGTAAGGCCAGTTCTCGTAGCAGCACAGAAAAGAGCTCACTGATCGTCAATGCAGTGGTAGAGCCTGCGGCCTCACTGGACATTACGCTGGATGCTGACAGCGCCCCGCTGTTACAAGTACACGATCAGCTTACCCAAGAGTTGCTGCTAACGCAGCTTACGTTTGCGGGCGTCAGTGAGAATAAGCCTGACTATGCCTTACTCGCAGCGCGCCATCTTACCGCGAGTCAGAGCTTGTCACCGGTGTTGGTGGCGTTGCTACAAGGGGACAGCCTTTCCATGCAGGCGCTGAAGAGCAGTGATTTACCATGCTATCTTCAATATATGGCGGCGTTAGGTGCGGATAAGCGGCAGCGCTTTGTACAGATTGCGGCTGCGGTGGCAGAACACAAAGTACCAGCAGAGGAGCTGGCGCAGGAGGATAGTGCCTTTGGCCGACAGGTGCTGTGCTTTTTAGGGGAAAACTACTACGCAGCGCTGTTTGAGCAGACACGCTCACGCTACGAGCGCTATGTGCAGAGAGTGCTGGCGCAGCGGCGTCCGCAGCTGTTGCATGAGCTTAAGGTTATGGCGGGGCTGATTAAAGAGGCCGATAAGCGCGGTGCGCGCTTAGTGCAAGCTCTGTGGCAGAGCTTAGGTGCGGAGTAGCTTCACCGCGTGAGCGAGGTAGAGCGCGGCAGTGCGGTTGAGGGGAATTAAAGAGAGGGAAAGAAGCTGCGGCCATGGCCATGGTGTGTTCAGGACATGGCAGTCACCGCAAAGTGGCGTGGGTTGCTGCTTATCATGATGGCGGGAGTGAATGCAGCCTCTCTTTGCCTCTTTTCCCGTTAGCCGGAGCGCGGGGCTGGGTCTTAGCCGTGCTTAACGCAGCTGAGCTTCATAGCAGCTTAGCTGTTGTGAGTGAGGGCGTAACGTTGCTCTGCGTGGTTGTTCACGCCACGGAAGAGCTCTATGCCGTTTTTACCATCGGAGACGCCATTACGATAGGCATTCATTTGATCGGCGGTGAAACGACGCTGACGCGACGCGCTCAGGGTACCCAGAGATGGGTAGTTGGTGGTCATGTACTGCTCAATGAGGCGCACCTCTTCGTCAGTTTTAGCAAACTCGACGACCTTTTCCCGAATGGCACGGAGCCAGCCGATGAGGTAGGCCTTGGTGAGGCGCCGCACTTCGCTGTCAATGCGCTTCTTTAAATTCTGATACAGGTACTCACCGTAGATAGGATCGGACGTCATAAAGGTCTTCTTGATATCCTTGAAAGGAATCTCCTTGCGGAAGATACTTTTGCTGTAAGCTTTGCTGACCTCATCACGCTGTACTTGCACAAAATCCTTCTTCACGATAGCAGCTTGACGCACCAGAATGTTAAAGGCATAGCTGGCAGAAGCCACACGCTCTTCAGGGCCAATGAAAACGACGGATTTCACGACGCGACCAAAAGAGCGGTAGAAGTGCTCAAGACCAAAGGATGAGGCGATGATTTGGCCTAAGCTGGTGTACAACATGCGGTCACGCAGGATCGTAGGTAAGGTCTGCTCTTGCTCGTTAATGCTGCTTAAGGTCACGTCGTCCATGCTGATTTGGTACTCTTGCATCAGCTTTTGGGCGCGTGCTAAAGCAACAGCAGCCTCATTAGGATTGTTGCTATTGCTCAGTGCCATTAACTTGGCAACTTTTTCGGTAACTTTCTGCAGATCCATGAAAATCTCGGTTGTGTTGTGAGCAGCCCTCAACTACCATAATTTGGGTAGTAGCAGTTGCGTTCTGAGCATGGAGAGGAGGTCTGCTTACAAGGGAGGTGATACCCCAGTACTGGCTTTGGCCAGCCAAATCCTCAATGACGCCGTGTCATTAAAGGGAGCGGGATAGGTATTGGGCGCTCAAGCTGTCCTTGGGCCTCTTTTGAGGCCAAAATCTAGCAAAGGCTGTATAGGGGACAGAGACAGGGGCGCGTAGGCAAAATCAAGAGTGCTTATTGGACATACCTGCGAACTTAAGCCCAGCATGGCTTTATGGTGTTCTTGGTGTTAGTCCATGCACCTTGGAGATTAGTGCTACATGGCAGCTATAGCACTTACAGGCTGATTGGGCGCATCTTAAATCACCATGAGGAACGAGGTGATGACGCTCTGAGCTTTGCATGCCTCTCTTAGGTTAGTGGGTATGCTTATTGGGCCGCATTACAGGGCGCGATGTGGCAACTTGTCTCTACCAGCATTAAGTCTGGGCAAAAAGCGGTGGCGCCAGCGGCGTTGTCGGTTGCAGAGTGCAGAGGGGCGTGCAGTAGAGGCTTGCTTAAGAAATGAGTGATATCATAAATGACGGAAGTGAGATCACGCGTGTCCAGAGTTAAGCCCGAGGACGCCTTGCGGGAAAGAACAGCAAGAGCGTGTCAGTATTTAGCAGCATTTATCGGCTCTACTCAGAGTTTGGTGGATGCCAAAAAGCAGCAGCTCCCCTGTGATCAAGCGTGGATCCCATGGAGTAGAGTTGTGATAGCGTTTGGCGTGACCAACCTTGGAGTTGTGTTTGTGCCATATCCACCAAACTCTGAGGAAAGCCCATTTATCAACATATATCGGCCGTCACCTAGGGGGCTGCAGGGGCTGACTTGACATGACAAAGCTTAAGCGCAGTGACCACTACCACGATGAAACCATGTGGGAGTGGTAATGGGGAGCGAATCATAAGGCCGCGACCTTAGCTTGCGCTTAGCAAAAGCTTGCGCTTAGCAAAAGCTTGTGTTTAGCCAAAGCTGACGCTTAGCGAAATTGCTTTTGCTCTTTGTCGTAGCTAAAACCGACGCTCTTTAAGCGCTTGGTCAGCTTGTGCTCATCCATTTCGTAGGTGGTGCACAGCTCTGCTAAGTCCAAGTTCTCATTACGCATCTTCAGGTTGACTGCAGAGAGCAGGATGTAGGGATCCATATTCTCGTAGCGAGCAAAGATGTTGGCCATAAAACTCCCTCAATGAGCAGAATTGTGGGCTTGTTCACCAGACGCTTTAGCGGCGCAGTGGCGCCGCTGTGACGTAGAGAATAGGATGTTGCAAGCCCCACCAAAGAATTGATTAAGAAGCGCTGACCTTGACTTCTACCGCTGCGCGCATGGCTTTGACCTTCTCTAAAGCCTCGGCGGTGGAGCCTGCACGGCAGAGCATCACGCCCATACGTCGCTCACCATGCACCTCTGGCTTGCCAAAGATACGGGCATTGCTGTGGCTGCCACCAATCTTTAAGGCCGCAGCTAAGTTGTGATAGGCGATGTTGTTGCCCTCACCCTCAACCAATAACGCCGCCGATGCCGAGGGGCCCATAAAGGTGATCTCACCAATAGGCAGGCCTAACAGCGCGCGCACGTGTAATGCAAACTCAGACTGATCCTGCGAGATCATGGTCACCATGCCGGTGTCATGCGGACGTGGCGAGAGCTCCGAGAAGATCACCTTAGTCTCAGCTTGTGGGCATAAGAAGAGCTCGACGCCAAAGATGCCATAGCCACCTAAGGCCTCAACTACAGTGTGGGCAATGCGCTCACATTCTTGCTGCATGTCCTCAGGCAGGAGGTCGCCTTGCCAAGACTCATGGTAATCACCATTGACTTGGTGGTGGAAGATAGGGCGGCAGAAGTGGATACCGTCGCTGGCGCGGATGGTCAGCAAGGTGATTTCCTGCTCAAAGCGCACCATCCCCTCTACTATGACCTCGGCCATACCGCCACGGCCCTCATGGCAGGCTTTGTCCCAAGCTTTTTGGATATCATCTGGGGTCTTAATGGTGCTTTGGCCCTTACCCGAGCTGCTCATCACAGGCTTCATGATGCAAGGGTAGCCGACCTTGTCGATCTGCGCGACCACTTCCTCAAGCGAAGAGGCAAAAAAGTAAGGCGAGGTTGGCAGGTTTAAGGTTTCCGCTGCTAAGGTGCGGATTTGCTTACGATTCATGGTGGTAAAGGCGGCCTTAGCCGTAGGCACCACGTGTAAGCCTTCTTCCTCTTCCATCTGCACTAAGGTTTCAGTGGCAATGGCCTCGATTTCAGGGATGACGACATCAGGCTTAACGCGCTCGATCAGATCGCGCAGCTTAGCGCCATCTTTCATGTTGATGACAGCCTTTTCTTGGGCCACTTGCATGGCAGGGGCAAAGTCGTAGCGATCGCAAGCGACGACGTGCACCCCCAGACGCACTAATTCGATAGCGACTTCTTTTCCTAACTCACCAGAGCCGAGCAGTAAAGCAGTAGTGCGGTGCTGTGGAGAGTTTGTGAGGATAAATGACATGCGTTTTTCCCATCAGTGGAGCCGATAAAAGATGGGGTCATTATAGCTGATCGCAGGGGACAGGGAAGATCACTGGCGTTTATTTTCCTCGTTAGAGATAAGGTCATTAAGCCCATAAACAAGCCGTTTGTGCGCATAGCCAAATCTGCGAAGCTTAGGGAGAGATGACAAAAAGAGTTACCTCGGTACACGCCGAGACTCTGACTTGGAGGTATATGGGCGTCAGCGCTGTTACACCTGTGCTTAATCTGGCAAAACAACCACAGGAGATTGAGGGGGTAGGTGGTGCGTAAGGTGGGGAGCCACAAAAACCCAACCACAGCAGCTTTACTTTAGAGGTGGTAAGATTTTAATGTCAGCATCACAGACCGCGAGGCGTGGGCATATCTTGAGCGGCTGTAGCACCTGTGGCATCCCGCTAAGCTTAGAGGTGGTAGGGGTAGAGAATGGTGACATATACTGCCTCTTGTTGCAGAGCGTCATGTTTGCAGCTAACAGCATCTTGCCTTGGAAGTATCTAGTATAATGAGTAACGATAACAACAGGTGCCAAGCTGCAGCGTGTAGCTTAAAGGAGCACTTGGGGCTTACCAAATAGCCGAGGCTAACCTGAGTAGGTATAATGCACCAAGGCAAGACGCCAAGTCCGGTCAGCTTAAGCGGGAGTCTTAGTCCTTAAGATATTTGGCAGACTTTGGGGCACTATATGTAAAGGCCCTTGCACAAGTGTTGCAATGGCAAAAAAAGCAGTGCTGTGTTTTGGCCTTGCGTAGCAGCAGCGGTAACAATCAGCTTCTAGAGGTCACGATCGTTCCTCGTGACGCTCAGAACTTTTGGTCTCACTTTATGGGGAGAACGCGAAGCCTCTTTTCCTCCGAAGCAATCTTGTGACGGCGGGCAATAGGGCGCGTGTTGGTTGATTATGAAGATTCTGGCTGATCAGGCGATCCCTAATGCCAAGCAGATCTTTTCTGCTTTTGGTGATGTTGTGCTCAAGTACGGTCGTGAGATTACTCCTGATGATCTCGTCGGCGTCAATGCCATGGTGGTGCGCTCTGTCACCAATGTTAATGATGAATTGCTTGCCAAAGCCAACGATCTTAAATTTGTCGGCACCGCCACAGCTGGTATTGACCATATCGACCGCAAAGCTTTAGATGAGCGTGATATTTCCTTTGCTGCTGCCCATGGCTGTAACGCCCGCTCGGTTGCGGACTACATGCTCTCGGTGTGGATGGTGCTGGCACAGCGCTATAACTTAGACTTTAGCAAGATGTCGATTGGCATCGTGGGCTTAGGTCACGTCGGTACCCGCGTTTACCGCCGCGCCCAAGCTCTGGGCATGAAGGTCGTCTGCTGTGACCCGCTGCGTGCTACCGAGTTCCGCTCGCTCTTAGAGAGCATGCAAGGTAAGGGTGACCCTCGCTTCCAAGGCAATGACGAAAAGGTTGCCGCCCTGCGTATCTTAAGTGAGGGTGATGATTTCCTGTGCAATCTGGATCTTGCTGATCCATCTTTGTATGAGCACACCCTTGATGAGATCTTAGCTTGCGATATCGTAAGCTTACACGTACCTTTAACGAAGGCCGGCCCTGACAATTACTATCCAACCTACCACTTGATTGGTGCTGAGGCTCTGTCCAAAATGCACGAGGGGCAGATTCTTATCAACACTGCCCGTGGTGAGGTGATTGATAACCAAGCGCTGTATGAGCTGTTAGCAAAGAAGCCTGGCTTTATCCACGCGTGGTTTGACGTCTTTGAGCACGAGCCAGATATCTTAGTGCCTGATTTAATTCCTTACCTTGAGGGGTGCACGGCTCACGTGGCGGGCTATGCTTATGAGGCAAAGAACCGTGGCACGGAGATGATCGCGCAAGCGATGAATGAGCAGCTGAAGCTCAATGTGAACTTTGAGGTGCCAAAGAGCGAGTGCGATATCACGCGCATTGAGCTGCATCCTGATGCGGTGATTACCACTTCGCTTTTAAGCCGTCTGGTCTTTAGCCTGTACGATGTGCGTCGAGATGACAGCCTCTTTAGAACGCAGTGTTTTGATGGGCCGTCTTTTGACTACCTGCGTAAGAACTATGAGGAGCGCCACGAGTTTGATACCGTGGTCATGAAGTGCACTACCCCTGAGCAGATTCGTAAGCTCTACCACTTAGGCTTCCAGATCCGCACCTAAAGCCTCAGGTAGAGGAGCCACGTTCAGGCACCTTGGGGCTAAGTGCTTAAAGTAGCACGCCAGTTGAGGTGTGCTCTGCTGTGTTAGCAAAGAGGCATGCAGTGAAGAGCTGCTGCCTCTTTGTGCTTTTATAGTGGTAAAGTATAAGGAGTTTGCGGCGCCTGTTGACCTTTCTCACCGACCGTGAGAAGGTATGGGATAATTGTGGTCAAGATGATAAACCCATGGTTTATGGGGATGCAGCAGACTATCTCGAGGTAAAGCTTGAGCGCAAGGTAAGGAATGAGTGATCTAATAAATGACGTAAGATATGAGGTGTGAGGGCAAATACACACCTTAAGATGAATGGTGCAGGTGAGTCTAAGCTTACCTTAGGGCGATGCACCATGATTACCCTAAAGTACGTC
>JAHLFE010000083.1 GCA_018884035.1 Candidatus Anaerobiospirillum pullicola | reverse complement strand
TCAAGTAATCGAGCTCCTCGACGCTCTCAAGGCGCTGGCTAAGAGCTTAGAGACCGACTTTGCGGTGCTGGTAGGGACACAAGACGTACGCTACAAGAGCCATGCAGACAGCATCGCCTCTGAGGCCAACCTGGTGATCAACACATACTGGAACAACATTGCATCCAAGGACGAGGATTTTGCTGAGGCTGCAGAGAGCCTCGACAACCTTAAGTATTTCCGCACCCTTGCCACGGATCCTGAACTCGTCAAGACGCTGGATCGTAACATCGAGGGATATGAGAGAGCCGTTGCGCGGTTGCATGTCTTTAGCTCGCCGCAGATGGCGGAGGCCAAGGCCACTTGCGACAAGCTACTACATTGTGTAGAGCATGAAAACCTAAGCTTTTCTGAAGTCATATCGATCTTGGAGCAGTTGAAAAACCTCTGCGATTCTATGCGTGGGTCAGTAGACGAGCAGCTGTTGCAGCAGCTTGCTACTCCTGTAGTGTGCGCATGTTACAAATATGGGGGTGAGACCCTCGATGCGTTCGCGAGCAAATGCAACGCTCAACAAGCGTTTACGGATGCTAAGCTCCAGCACTACAAGAGCATGTTATTTAACATCAAGATGATGCTCCACAAGTGTTTGCAGGTACCAATTGATCCTGAGTTAAGGAAGATCATCGATCAAAACTACCAGTCAATGGTCAAGATTAACGAGCAAATCGTAGGTGGCCCTAGTTCTCGTTCGAGCAATGGCACAGGTTGCCTATGGCTATTGGTGGGTTGGATCATAATTGGGTTTATCTGCTTCATCGCCGCCTCATGAAGGCGCATTGCCGCAACGCCGCCGCGAGAAAGCCGACGTATGTACATGCGCGTGGCGTTGAAGTTGATTGCGAGCTTAACAAGCAAACGTGCAAATCTGATGGTTGTTGCATCCTCATGAAGAATATGCGTGTACTAGGGTTGGTGACTAGGCTGCTTGCCGGATCGTCTTTGTGCTGGGCTTCTGCCGTCGCTGCCGATGATGTGTCGTCGGCCAGCGCGCAAGCTTTAGGTGCGTCCCAAGCGGTGGAGGCTGAGGTCAGTAGAGGCGATCTTGCTGGGATGGAAAGTCGGCTTTCCGAACGCATTGTCGCGGGACTTGAGCAGACCAACCGTCGTATCGACATCATCGACCAGTTAGGCTCGGACATGGAGACGCTGCAGTCGCACAGCCATCAACTACAGGCGGAGGTGTCGCGTGGTGCTCAACACATTGAGGCTTTGCAATCAGAGCTGCGCGCGGCTTCTGAGGCAATGAGTGCCCTTCGTGCCGAGGTGGATCAGCTCAAGGCTCATAGCAAGGCGACCGATGACAGCATCGCTAAGGCCTCTGAGGCACTTGAGGACACCAATGCTCACGTGCAGAAGCAGTCGCAGCAGCTGACTTCTATCTCGAGCGAGAACGCCTCGTTCAAGGAGCAGATGGACTTGCGGTTGGCGCAGTCACTCCAAGGCATCGAGGATAACAAGGACTACATCAGCGATCTTGAGTACATGAGCAAGATCGCCATGCTGATTGTGGCCGCGATCATCATCGCCGTAGTGTGGGCCGTCTTTGCTAAGATCCGTCATGGCAACCGCTCGCTAGCCTCGGTGGAAGAGTCGCAGGCTTCGCTGCACAACGCCTTCACCAAGCTGCAAGAAGACTCCATCCGCATTGACACCGAGTTCTTGCAGATGGCCCAGCAACAACTGCTGAAGCTGGCACAACATGATCAGCAACCTCAGGCGGATGCAGTAGGGAACTCTCAGCAGGATAATGGCCAGCACGGCGGAAGTCACAGCGGCGATGCGGCCCCGGTGCTCGACCACAGCTTGATGCTTAAGCTGGCCAACGAGATTGCCCGCATCGAGACCAACTTGTCCAAGATGGATCCTCACGTCAAGGGATACAAGCAGCTGGTACAGTCCAAGGAACGCATGATCAACAACATGAAGGCTTACGGCTATGAGATCGTCAGCTTGATCGGCCAAGAGTACAACGATGGCATGATCTTCGAGACCCGCTTCGTCAGCGATCCTTCCTTGCCTGAGGGCAAGCGCGTGATCACGGGCATGCTCAAGATGCTGGTCAACTACAACGGCCAGATGATCCAGCCAGCGCAGATTATCGTCAGTCAGAACATATAGAGTGTCGGTTATGTCCAGAATTAAGTTTGATTACGGCATCGACTTGGGTACCACCAATTCGTCGATTGCTCGCATGGAGAATGGTGCGGCGGTCATACAGAAGACCAAGAACTTGATGGACACCATGCCATCCTGCGTGTACTTTGCGCAGAACCGCAAGGGCGAGAAGAGCATCCGTGTGGGCAGCAAGGCCAAGGACTCGCGTGCCTCGGATGCGCTGAAGGCCCTCAACGACGGCAGCGACTACGAGGAGTTTGGGTACATCGAGTTCAAGCGCGAGATGGGCTCTGACAAGCACTACTCTAATGCCCACATGCCTAAGGCGTTCTACACACCTGAAGAGCTGTCGGCTGAGGTGCTCAAGGAACTCAAGTCCTTTGTCAACGACGAGCAGGTTTCAGCTGTCGTCATCACCGTGCCTGCCATGTTCACGGCCACCCAAAAGGAGGCCACCATGAAGGCGGCTCAACTGGCCGGCTTCCGCCAGTGTGAGCTGCTGCAAGAGCCTATTGCTGCTTGCATGGCCTACGGTCTCTCGGTGAACCAGAAAGATGGCCGTTGGTTGGTCTTTGACTTTGGTGGCGGTACTTTCGATGCGGCTTTGGTCAAGGTCGAGGACGGCATCCTCACCGTGCACGATACTGAGGGCGACAACTACCTTGGTGGCAAGAACCTCGACGAGGACGTGATCAACAAGATCTTGCTGCCTTACCTGCACTATCAGTACAACCTCGAAAGTCTCGATTACGACGAGGTTAAGGCTCACAACATCAATGAGGTGCTCAAGGGCATTGCCGAAGAGATCCGCGTGGAGTTGTCGTTTACAGACAGCTATGACTACTCTTCCTATGACCGCAGCATGAGTCTTGGTGAGGATGATGATGGCGAGGAGATGGAGATCGATCTGACGGTCACCAACGATGAACTCAGGGAGGCCATTGCTCCTCACTACCAAAAGGCCATCGACATCTGTAAAAACCTTTTAGCCCGCAACCATTTGTCAGGGGATCAGTTATCCTCGCTAATCTTGGTGGGTGGCCCTACGTACTCCCCAATGCTCCGCGACATGTTGCGTGAGCAACTCACCCCGAACGTCGACACCAATACCAACCCAATGACGGCAGTGGCGACTGGTGCAGCTCTGTATGCCTCCACGCTGGACGTGGCGGCAGACAATATTTTGGAGAAGGCGCATGAGCAAAAAGACGCGGTATTCTTGAACGTGTCATACGAGTCGACGTCTGTAGGAACTTCCGAGTGGGTGGCCGTCTCTCTTGACCCGCAGAAGTCAGCCGCTGGGACACCAAAAGAGGTCTCAATCGTGGTTGAGCGCGCTGATGGCATTTGGACGAGCGATAAGATCACGGTGAATGACAAGGGTAACGTGGTTGAGGTGTCACTCAAGGATGGTGTGCCGAACTTCTTCAAGATCAAGGCTTATGATGCACTGGGCAACAGCGTCAATGTCCAGCCTAACGAGTTCACCATCATTCAGGGCATCAAGGTCAGCTCAGCGCCTTTACCTTACAATATCGGCATCTCAATCTACGACCCTGTGAAGGAGTGTGGTGTCTTCAAGCCGGTGAAGGGCCTCGAGAAAAACAAGCCGTTACCTGCAACGGGCATTTTGGGTGACCGCAGAACGACCCAAGTCTTGTGTCCAGGTCGTGCCAGCGACATCTTGCTCATCCCAGTGTATCAGGCACCTTTGGATGCTGAAGGTTTCTCGACCGATTTCCACACCAAGATTGGTGCGGTGTCGATCACGGGTGACGAGGTCGATCGTGATATCGCGGCTGATTCGCCTGTCGACATCACAATTAAGGTCGATAAGTCGGAGATGATGAGCCTTGAGGTGTTCTTCCCTAATCAGGATCTGACCATTAAGAAGGAATTGTCGCTAAGTGGGCGTCAATCGCAGGATGACGCGGTGCAGCGTACGATGCAGCTTATCTCGCGTGCCGAAGACATGCTTGATAAGCTTAAGGATGCCAAGGTGGACGCACGAGATCTGGAGGCGCAGTTGCACGGCATCCAAGAGCAGATCGAGAGCTCAGCTGACGCCATGCGTGACCTGTCCAACATCAAGACCCTCCTCTTTAAGATTGAGAAGCGTACCGAGCAGAACCAGTTTAAGATGATCAAAGACCGCCTTGACAGCATCCTCACGGAGATCATAAAGCAGCTTGGTGAGTCACCCGCGCCAGAGCATAAACGAGCCCTTGATGATCTCTTGCAGGGCCGCGATATTGCCGAGCGCGATCATGACGTGACCACCATGCGTCTGCTGTTCGACAAGGCTTTGGGCCTCTTCTCCGACCTCAACCAAGACAAGCAGGCACTTGCAGCGCTTGCCTTCCTTATCCGCGATTACGATTTATCTACCTGCACTGATGTAGATCGTGCTAAAGCTCTCATTATGGAAGCCATGCTCATGATATGTGAGAAGCATCCTGCTAAGGACGATGCAATGGTGGATCGTGCGCGTCACATCTTTATCGAACTCATCGATCTAAACCCTGCTGTAAAAGAACGTATGATGAGCAGCACTGAGACGGGCGGCCTGCTCAAGTAGGCGTTGCACGCATTTGCGCGCCCCACCGCACAATATGTTGCGTTCATGCCCACCTAAGCGCTCGTGGTGTACATCGTTGCATCACTGGCGCTGTGTTTCTTAGGCCAATACTACAGCATAGCGAGCGCTGCACTCTCAGCGTCCAGTAGCGATCTGTGAGCCCTGAGCATTCTAAGCCCACCAAACGCGACTGGTCAGGCTTGGGGGTACAGCGTGTGAAGTGCCACACAGGTGGTGTTCCCCATTGTGGTGGTGGCGGACATGGCACCGGCGGTCATATGGTAGAGTAGGCCCGCTATTGGGCATATTTCTGCCAAGCTTGGGTCTAAGGGGAGTTCCGTGTCGGGTGAGGCTGGTTATTTAGAGAGCAGGCCATGCACGACAACAACCTACGCTTCGTTCAGCAAAAGCAGCACATCATCGAGCAACTTACCGCCTTTTGTCAGCGTCCACGCTTCTTTGCGCAGATCATGTCTATGCTACTCTACCGTTCGCCGATACTGCACCTGCAAGAGCCGTCATCCGCCCTCGATGCCTTTGCCCACCAAGACGCCATTACGGTCGTCGACGCCATCTTTGATTGCATCAAGCGCAACATACTCATCACCCCGCCCACCTCTGCGGGCGCTATTGCATCAATCCCATCTACCTGACCAAGTATCAGAACATCTCGACAGCCAACTTCGGCGCTGCTGCCGCTGATGACACGTCGCCTGAAAGTAACCTCAATGTGATAGGTGGTGGTAACCTGCGCTAAAGTGCTTGTATAAGCCACAAACCATCGCTACTGTCAGAAAACAGGCTCTCCTCAGAGTTTGGTGAATACCAAAAGCAACAGTGTTACTGCGATCAAGAAGGCGCTGCACTTTAATGGCGTTGGTCGTAGCCAATCTGGAGATAATGTTGGTGCCCTATCCACCAAACTCTGAAGAGAGCCTAAATTTGCAAAATGACCACCCAGCTCACTGGTCAGACAACACCAGCCGTAAGCTTAATTTGCTCTTAACCCCAGCTTAATACCACGCCTATATTTATCTGCTTTTTCCCCTTTGCGCACCGGTGTTTTCGGTCGTAGCAACGCACAGGGGCAAAAACTGAAAATTTTTGCCCGCTTGCCTGCAATTTTCTGTAATATAGCGGGCAAATTTGGGTGCTCGTTGTCTAGCGAGCTGTCTTCGGTACTTTTATCGCCTGCTGCATCGCCCCTTAACTCTTCTCTTATGGGCTGACGCCACTTCATGATTACCACCCCTATAAGGCTTTATAAAGGTGACGTCCTGAGGCTAAGGCCATCTATCTTACTTAGTCCTACTTTACAACTAAGGCTTTACGGTCTTGCCTCCCTCATGCAGCTCTACGATCTGTTTTTGGATTTTCTCGATAGTGAAAGATAATCCTCAGTTGTCCGTAGCCAACGCTACCACCAAAGAGGGGACTACCTCCTCTGTGGGTTCTAATGCCGCAAATTACAGCAGCGCTGCTAGCAATAGCAACCCGACCTCCTCTGCCACGGTAAAAACAGGACAACACCGCCCTGGTGAACTTCCTGGCCAAAAGCCTTCGCCACAGGAGCAAAACCGCAAGCCCATCCTCACCATCAAAAAGCTCACCAAGCGCTTTGATAACTTTGTGGCTGTAGATGAGGTCGACCTCACTATCTACGAAGGTGAGATCTTCGCCCTGTTAGGCTCCTCTGGTTGCGGTAAGTCCACCCTGCTGCGTATGCTCGCAGGCTTTGAAACGCCAACCTCCGGCTCCATTATGCTGGGCAACCAAGAGCTGATTGGTGTGCCTCCTTACAAGCGCCCTGTGAACATGATGTTCCAGTCCTACGCGCTTTTCCCTTACATGACCGTAGGTCAGAACATCGCCTTTGGCCTCAAGCAAAGCAAGTTACCAAAGGCCGAGATCCAAGAGCGCGTCGATCGCATGCTGCGCCTCGTGCACATGGAAGACTACGTCAATCGTAAGCCTTACCAGCTCTCCGGTGGCCAGCGCCAGCGTGTGGCTTTAGCCCGTTCCCTTGCCAAAGAGCCACGCTTACTGCTGCTTGACGAGCCTATGGGTGCTCTTGATAAGAAGCTGCGTGAGCAGATGCGCCTTGAGCTGGTGGATATCATCAACTCTGTGGGCGTAACCTGCCTGATGGTGACACACGATCAGGAAGAGGCCATGACCATGGCCGATCGTATCGCCATTATGGATCGTGGTGAGTTCATCCAAATTGGCGGCCCACGTGAGATTTACGAGAATCCAAACTGCCGCTTCTGCGCAGAGTTCATTGGCTCGGTCAACATCTTTGAGTGCAGTCTGGTCACCTCCAGCGCTAACCAAGCACTGATTAAGGCCCGCGACTTCAACCACTTAATCGAGTTAAGCCACGACGTCGATCTGGCCGATGGCATGCCCCTGATCATCGCCTTACGTCCAGAGAAGCTCTATATTGCTCATGAGCGCCCTGAGGAGAACACCAACTGGTGCGAGGGCGTGGTGGAAAACATCGCTTACTTAGGTGATATCTCCATTTACTACGTCAAGCTGAGCAATGGCCGTATTATCACCTCTACCTTGCCAAACGTAGACCGTTTCAAGCAGGGACTGCCAACGTGGGATGACCACGTTTACTTAAGCTGGGATCCTGATTCCTGCATCGCCTTGACCATCTAAACTCGTACAGAGCACCGTCACGCTCACTTAGCACCAGTGCACTGCCTTAAGTGCTGTTAATGGCTGTAAAGAGCAAGCTCTAAAGCGCCCCCAGCGCCCAGCGCGCTTAGGGCAAACGCCCAGAGAGCATTACTCCAGCGCCCGCCCCAGCAAGCAAGGAAGCAACAAAAAGCACGCTGCGGCACCCTTAGCATGCAAGCTAAAGCTGGAAGTAAGGCCCATAGCGTCAGGTCGTACCTTACCTAGCGACGGGCAAGAGCCTGTTCCCCACAGCTATACTCACTCTGCTCTTTGCTCACCGGCAAAGCAAAGCAGCTCCTTAAGGGCAGACAGAGCATACCGCGCCTTATAACCCTGAGCTGACGTGAAAGGGCCACTGCCTTTACTCAAGTGGCACCTTTGAGTTTGAGCCTAGAGCATTACGCCTCGGGTTCTCCCTTTGCCTGAGGATGTGTCATGTCGATAGGAATCTCCAATCTCTCTTCTATGCGCCGCGCTTTGCAACAAAAGCGTGTTAAGAGTACGCCCACGATGTCTAGCCATAAAAATACATGGCGCGATTATGCCTTAATCGTCGTACCTTACCTGTGGATGGGCCTGTTCTTCCTACTGCCATTTCTGATCATCTTTAAGATCAGTCTGTCAGTGTCGGCCATCGCTATTCCACCTTACTCACCGCTGGTGACCTTTGAAGACGGGGCCATGCAGATCATTCTGCACCTCGAAAACTACACATGGATCTTTACCGATCCCGAGGGCACCTACATCCGCTCCTACCTTAAATCCTTACAGGTAGCAGCAATCTCCACTTTCTTCTGCCTTGTAATCGGCTACCCTATTGCGTGGGCCTTGGCTACAGCCAAGCCTGCCATGCGCAATGTGCTCTTTATGCTGATCATCATGCCAAGCTGGACATCCTTCGTGGTGCGTATTTATGCATGGATGACCATCATGAAGCGCGACGGTCTCATTAACGACGTGCTCATGGCCATTGGCATCATTGATGAGCCCTTGCAAATTCTACAAACAGATGCGGCCGTGTACATCGGTATCGTTTACTGTTACCTGCCGTACATGGTGCTGCCACTGTTCTCGGCGCTGATGAAGGTGGACTACAGCTTAATTGAAGCGGCTTACGATTTAGGCTGCCGTCCAATTAAGACCTTCTTCAACACCTTAATTCCGCAAACCAAATCGGGCATTGTCGCCGGTTCGATGCTGGTCTTTATTCCTGCCATCGGCGAGTACGTGATCCCAGAGCTCTTGGGTGGTAAGGGGTCGATCTTAATCGGTCGTATCCTCTGGCAAGAGTTCTTCAACAACCGCGATTGGCCACTGGCCTGCGCTGTTGCCATCATCATGCTCTTAATCTTGGTAATTCCAATCTTGTTCTTCTACAAGATGGAGCGTAAGGAGCAGGAGAAGTTGTATGCCCATCAATAAAACTGCGGCGCAACTGCGTCAAGCGCGCGCCAGCATCATGCGCGTGGCCATTATTATCTGCGCGCTGATCTTCCTCTACCTGCCAATCGTCACCTTGATTATCTACTCCTTTAACGAGTCGCGCATGGTGACGGTGTGGACGGAGACCTCGCTTAAGTGGTACTACGCCCTCTTTAGCAACAGTGCCATTATTCACGCGGTTGGTATCTCGCTGCTCATTGCCTTTATGACAGCTTGCGCCGCTGTGGTGATTGGTACCTTAGCTGCCTTCGTCTTAGTACGTGTGGGCCGCTTTAAGGGCGAATCTCTCTTTGTGCTGCTGATCACCGCACCAATGGTGCTCCCTGACGTGATCACGGGTCTGGCGCTGCTGCTCATCTTTGTGACCTTAGGTGCGGAGATTCCTTTCTTTGCCCATCGTGGCGTCTTTGCCATATGGGTCGCTCACGTTACCTTCTGCTCGGCATATACCACGGTGGTAATTCGCTCTCGCTTCCGCGAGCTTGATATCTCCATTGAAGAGGCGGCTAAAGACTTAGGCGCAGGCCCAATCAAGGTCTTCTTTGCGGTGATCCTGCCAGCCTTAATGCCTGCAGAGGTCGCAGCGTTCTTGCTGGCCTTCACCATGTCGATGGACGATTTGGTGGTTGCCAGCTTCATTGCAGGCCCTGACTCGACCACATTGCCAATGCTGATCTTCTCATCAGTAAGACGTGGTCTGTCACCGGAGATTAACGCCTTAGCCACCATCATTGTGCTGATTGTGTCGATCTGCACCTTCTTTGCGTGGCTGTCGATGGTGAAGAAGCAAAAGCGCATTAAGTCGGATGCGGCCAAAGCGGCGGCAGCGCAGGCTATTGAGCAGAAGATGCACTATACCGCCCCTCATGGTGATGAGAGCCTCGACCTCAATAACCTCAGTGCGGAAGCTTTAGCGCTCTTTAAAGAGCAAGCAGCAGCGTTACAACGCGGTGAGGACATCGCCGATGAAACCAAGCGCAAGCTCCAAGCGCTGATTGCCTCACGTCAATCTCAGGCAAAAGCCCAAGCGCAAGCAGCAGCGCAGACCACAGCAGCTGCAACTGCAGCAGCTACAGCAAACAATGCCACTGCTCCTGCTGCTAAAGCTACAGCCAGCACAGCTACCACTGCCACTAACAGCACGCTCAGTGGTGCCGCAGTTTCTGCAGCAAGCCTTGCGACGGCGGCAAACAGCACCACTCCTGCTAAGGCGAGCAGCACTGTGGCTACCGCTACAGGTACGGTCAGCCGCATTCGTGGTGAGGTTTTAGGAGAGCCTGCTAAGGATGCCACCGCCCGCCAGCGTCAAGCCTCGGATAATGCGGTCAAAGCAGGTAAGGTGCGTGTGCTTGATGCCCAAAGCGCGGGTATTAACCCACGCATTCCTGTAGATACTGAGGAGTTAGAGGAAAGCGCTAACGATAAGGCTCAGTCACAAGTTAACGAAAGCAAGAGCGCGGAGAAGAGCAAGCGATCTAAGGTGCTGGCGCCACAGGCGACCACTAAGAGCTCCTTAGAGCAGGCGATTGCGAAGAAGGTGGCCAGCCGCAATGCGATTGACCATGCTCTTGAGCAAGCACAGTACGAAAACGAGAGCCTGCCGGTAACAGAAGAGAGCAAGCGTCCTGCACGCTTTGAGGAGGGCAGTGGTAGCGGCTTAAATCAAAACCGTGCGCCAAAGGCCACGACACAAAGCTCGCTGGAGCAGGCTAAGGCCAAGAAGCAAAAGGCTGCGGCTAGCCAGAGCAGTGCGATTGCAGCGACAGCGCAACGCACGCAAAAAGCGAAGGCTGAAAGCAGCAAGGCCAAAGTCGTGGACACCACGAAGAACGAGGACTAAGTTTCGGCTCTTCAAAAGTGCTTTGCGTTCTCTGTAGTTCTCTTACACCAGCCCTGCCTTAGCGCAGGGCTTTTTCTTTAAGGGGGGTTGCAGAGTTGCTGCAGCGGGGCAGAAACGCCAAAGAGAACGCTAAGGGTGTGCTCTGCAGCTGGTGCGGCTGCGACTATTAACCTGAAAAGGGCAGCAACACCTCAATGGTGGTTATGATGGTGGTTATGACCACCACAGCCACCCAACGTCATGAGCATATTCAGGGTAGCCTTATTACTCTGAGTAAGAGGAGGAGGAGGAGGAGGCTCTTTTGCGGGAGCTTTTTCCCTTGTGCCTTCAGAGTGTTTTTCTCCTGTATTATTGGCTTAAAATCGGACTTTTAAGCAGGTTTAAGCCCCTTGATGCAGAAACCTGAAAGGGAGCATCAGGCGTCGCTACCGCGACATATCTCTGCGGTGTTCATAGCCTCTCCTTAGATATTGATGGCTAGAGCCCCCCATACTACTCTTAGGTGGCTAATACTAAACGCCATACCCACGGCGCATGTGCTTAACTAAAGGTACAAGGCTACGTTGTGGTATCCACCAAACTCAAAGCAGAGCCGGTTAATGGCAAGGAGCTTTGCTCACACATAGGGAAAACGCCATCCTTTTGCTCTCTCCTCCCACAAGGCATGCGCCTGATAACCCTGATAACAAGGAGCAACACTACCTATTACAGCATCCTGCATTACAGGTTATCCCGCTCCTGCCGCTCTGTAGTAGTTGGAAGCACTCTCTGCTGCCACCACTACAACCAGCTTCTGTAGCAAAGCATGCTAAGATGCTCCCCCAACAGCTCCAGCTGCAACTAAAAGCAGCTCCCTTTCTATCCTTAAGGCTCAACTCCAAGCCTGAGCTTGAGTACAGCTTAAAATGAACTACCGCAGACTTACGTCTGCGGTTTCACAGTGTTTCCACTGCCTTTTTTTAGTAGCATTCCGCTATCTGATCTTCTGATGTAGATTACGGATCACTACGGGCTTGTCCACAAAGCCCCCATTGGCTAATGATTGGCGAAGCCAATTGTCACCAAGTTCTTTTCTACCGATGTTGAGAGCACCATTCAGATCAGCATTGATGAGCTGACCATTTTTGGTGCGATAAAGACCGCGTTGGATGCGCTTCCCAGAAAAGGTGCACTGAGCCCCTTTTTGGTATGAAGCAAGCATTGGGTCAAAATCAAGAGCACTAGCTTTTGAGGTGTAACTTTCCTCGCGCACAATCACGGTGATACCATACTCTTTAGCACGGTATTGGATCTTCTGGATTATCTGTGCATACGGGATGTTGACAAATTTCTGGTTAACACGTCTGCCCAGATTGATACCTTGCTTCCAATCAGGGTTGTGCCCCAGAATAATCGTACCGAGCTGGTTGTCTAAGCAAAAGGCAATCACAGCGTTAGCCGTCTTGTGGGAAAGATCGCCAATCCTCTGGTTACGCTTGCGAGTAATGTCAGCTACGTGATTTAACTTGCTCTGGGCTCTGTGTAAATAAGGGGTTGCCTTATTATCCAATTCCCGAGCAGCACGTAACTTATCATCAGACTCTTGAGCCTTATTCTGAGCTGCAATTTGCTTAAGTTTAGCCTCACAATCCAGCCACAAAGCTGTAAGCTTAACGCTAGCATCACGAGACTTTCCATTAGCAATCAGCTGCTCATCCTCAGTCTTAAGAGCCATTTTCCGCGCTGTAATTTGCTCTGCTTCAGAGGAAAGAGCTCGTTCTTGGGCAGTAAGCATCACTGCTTCTGCCTTAAGAACATTACTAAGCACCGTAAATTTAGCCGCCTCATGTAGCAATGCGGCACTTTGGGCGCGCAGCTCTGCACATGACTTATTCCACAACTGGTTGACAGACTTGAACTGACCGCCCTTGACTAAAAGGGTCGGCAACCCCGGTTTAGTCGCTATACCAGCTACGATGTTGTTCAGGCCAAAGTCAACCGATAATGCGTGATCCTTACGCAGATAGCTGAAGTTTTCTGGATGAACCTCCTTGCGATAGGTAATTTCAATGACAAAGCTGTGGCCTTTAGGGCAAATACGCACGTCACCACACACAGCTTCATCAGCCTTAGCATTTACACGTTGATTCTGGCAGCATTGAACCTTGATAGGCTCGAAGCCGAACTTCTCTGCACCAGAAAGAATAAGGTACCCGTCCTTAATTCTGTAGCCATTACGGCCCACGACCCCAGTACGAAACTTCTCTGCATAGCCAGGAAGGCGAGGCTTCCCTAGGAACCTCTCAGGGGTCTCATGATATTCCGCCATTGCGGCAAAGAACGATTTAAACTGCTCATGAATGATCTGAACTTGACGTTGAGCAGCCGCTGAAGAAGGCATTGCCCTGTAAACAGGCTCGTACAGCTCTCTGATGGCCTTATCAAAATCAGAAGCACTACCCAGCTTTAAGTTATCAAAAATGAGATGCCGCCCGTGGTAGGCCACACAGTTCCCGAGGCTCTTAGCGATAGAGCAAAAATGGGCACATGCCTGAAAATTGGCATTACCCATCAGCACTACATGCTGCTCAACTCGCTGCTCAACCTGGGGATCAGACATGAAATACAGTGCCTCCGTACATTGCATCATTCAATTTGAATGGGCATATGATTGGTGGTCTACCAGTATAAAGCCAAAACTATCGCCTTCTAGCGAGGAGGATAAGAATCTTAAGAGTTATTATAGCTCTAACTAGCTTGAGTTGACAGGTTAAGAGAATATTTTCGGTCCTTGCGATTTTTTTGGTGCTGAGGCATTAGTGGCAGATCGTGTTGCTGCCTAGTAGAGCTGTGTGTACAGCAGCACTGTGTCTTAGAAGCTGCGCGCTGCAGGGCAGCGCCTTAGCGTTCGA
>JAHLFE010000082.1 GCA_018884035.1 Candidatus Anaerobiospirillum pullicola | reverse complement strand
CGTACTTCCGTGAGTACACCTAGGAACTTTAGCCTGAATGTCCTGCCTAATCTTAGAACCTAAGGTCTTTAAGATTCCGCGAACAAAGTATCTGGCAGCAATGTTATATGAGGCAGACAGATCGCAGTTGTAGCGCTTGCCCCCTCATATTTGGCATCTTTGTCAGCTTTAGTTGCCTTAGGAGAACCCCAATACTAACTGTCGGCTAACCCCACTCTTACGAGTGGGGCATGCGCCGACAACTCTAGGTCAACGCAGCGGCCTTAACTTGTACGCCCACTGGCCCATACCCGCGAACCTAAGAGCTGAAAGCTCAAAACAGAACATCAGCAACTTATCCCTCAGGGTGATTAAGATGCGCCAAACCAGCTTGTAAGCGCTTAAGCTTAACTTACAGCACTAATATCCAAAGGGCATGGCCGCACTCCAAGAGCAACAGAAAGCTGTGGTAGTGGTGGTGGTGGTGGTGTTAAGTTCGTGGGAATGCCTCTGTCCCCTGCCAGCCACCGCTGAAGAGCGAGCAACCATCAGCGTCCGGTGATGCTCTCCACCCTGAATAACCACACATGGCACTCACCAGCCCGCACTGCTGACAGCTGCCAATGCCCCTCTACTCCAAGTAGATCTGCTCTCTTGAGTAATTCCTACGAACCGACAGCACCAGCTCAAGACGCTTGTAGGTGACATCGCGGATAGCCGAGCCAACATCGAGCGCAGCGCTCATCAGGCCTCTTAGTACTAAAAACGTCGCTTTCCTTACAGAAAAGCAAACGGCCGCCACAGCAAGCCTGTGTGCGGCCGTCGCAAGGACAAAACTAATGGTAATGGGTGCTATGCCATAACCGCAGCCGTATCCATTGGTAAGCGCTCCATCACGGCCTTTGGCGTGATCACAGCCACATCGCAATCAAGCGTATCCACCACACGCTCGCAAATGTTGCCTACTAGAGCCACGGCCATGCCCTTACGAGCCGAGGTGCCAATAAAGAGTACCGTTGGCTTTAACTCTTCGCACAGCGTTGGAATCACCTCATCAGGCTGGCCCTCACGAATGTGGCAGTAATCAGCAGGAATGCGGTGGCGCGCCGCAAAAGATAACACAGCCTTGCAGCCTTCTTTTAAGGCGGCATCGCCTAAGAGGTCAGGGGTAAAGCCAGGCAGGTCAATGGTGGCTGGAGGCAGGATTGGTGGGATGGCGTTTACGATATGAATCTCACAGTGCATGATACGCGAGAGCTCTTGGGCCTCACGTAATAAACGCACATTGAGCATGCGGTTAGCAACATCGTCAGGATCAGAGAAGTTTAAGGCAATGGCAATGGTGCCCGTTGGGTGCCAGATATGATCCTTAGCAATCAGCACTGGCACTGGAGCGTGACGTAAGAGCTGCCAATCAAGTGGGGTAAAGAGCACGGAGTCGAGCATGCCGTGGACTTCGTGGGCCTTAATTAAGAGGTCGACGCCCTCTTGGTGCGCCATATGGGTAATGTCTTTGCCCACGTTTTTTGACCAAATAACGCGGCTTTCCACCTCAAAACCCATGGCGTGAATGGCTAAGTAAGCATCCAGCCACTTCTGGTTTTTGTGCACCAGTGCCTCTTTGATATCGTCCCCCTTTTCCACCGAGAGCATGGAAGTAAGGTCACGTGACATTTCGGTCACCGGCAAGACAGCAATAATCTTACGGGAGGCGTTAGCACCTGCATGAGCCAAAGCCATAGCGCGCTCTAACGCGACTTGACGCATTTGCTTAGGCTCGATGATCACCATTATTTTCTTAAACTTGCGCACCGTAACCTCCTCAGGCAATTTGGTTGCAACACAGCATGTACGCCGCACAGCATAATTTGCGCTGCACCGCATAGTTTGGTCGCTGTACGGCAGGGCTGTTTTCTGTGCCTCCGCCAATGAATAAGCCCACAACAACGCTTAAAGGTTACACCATCAGCAGAGGTGTTGGCTCAAGCGCATGGCTCTTTGCAGAAAATTGTAGCATGCTGCTTTGGCTGTGGGCTAACCTCACTCCCAATGTGTGCCCCAAGGCGCCTTTCTGCGTCAGGAGCACGCCGTGCTGGGACTGGTAAGTGGTAATGGGCTGCTACTATCTCTAACTGTAATCTTGGGTTCTGCCCTGCCGCCACTTCTGGTTAGGCCAATGACCACATAGAGCTTGAGCGCAGCGCATGGCCGTGACCGTGTCAAGAGCCTGCCTCGGGTGTTTGGTTACCCCAAGGCGGCTCGCAACTGCACAGGTTGTAAAGAGCGCGCAGCGCCAGAGCACAGAGACCTCTACTGTCCTTCCTCATCGAGGTACGACTTAAACAAGTGCTGCTCATTACTGCGATCTTGTAAAAACGCCAACACCTGCTTGGTGTTAAACAGCACAATCGGGCTGTTCGGCGCAAAGCTGTAGTTGCCGTAATGCTCGCGCATCTCATCAAGCAGCAACTCTAAGCTGTAGTGGTAGTACTGATTGTTACGTGCTAATTGCCGCTGCTGCTCAATACGCGCTACCGCCGCCTCTAACTCTGGGGCAAAGTACTCACGCAGCTCTTCTTCGGTATAGCCCACAATCGCCGCCACATCAGTGTTGAGCTGGCTGATATCCACCAAGCGCTCAAAACCAAAGAAAGCACGGCTACTTGAGAAGTCAGTCGTTCCCACAAAGAAGATGTGCTTAAAGAGCTCCTGCGACGCGCGAATCGAGGTGATCATCTTATCCAAAAGCTCTTGTAACAGCGGCACCATATCAGGGCAATCATCAAGGCCCGTCAACGCCGCATCATACTGATCAAGCAAGAGTGCACAAGGCTTAATGCGTCCGGCGTGCTCTTTAATAAGCGCCGTGAGTAAGCCCTCAAAGTTAAAGAGCGTAACCTCAGTGTTGGCCACAATCTCACTTTCTTGCTCTGGCGTCAGCATTGGCTTTTCAATATCGCTGCTCTCTCCCAGCTCACCATTTTCCCCCAGCTCGCCACTGCCGTCCATCTCACCTGCCGCCGTAAAGTCAGATGCATCAGGATGCGGCGCGCCACTTGACGCAGTAGAGGCATACGCTTGCGTTGCGGCCATGCCAGAGCTTACAGGGACATGCCGCGCCGCTTGGGCGTTAAAGGCTGAGATCAACGCATCAGAGGCGTGATTGACAATATCCTCTTGAGTCGGCACATCAACTGAGGCCGCATCGGCATGGGTAGCAGCATAGGCCGCCGCCACCGCTTCAGATTGATGTGGCAGCGTCGGTTGCGCTAAGGCCAGATAAAACTGCTGGTAGTAAGCCGTAGCCAGCTCACTTAAAAGACGGTCGCGCTCCTGCTCCCAGTGCCACTGCGCTGCCTCCAGCGTAGCCATGAGCTCTTCACTTGAGAGCTCACTTTGCTGCATTTGCAGCTCTTGCTCATGTTCAATGCGCTTGAGCTCTGCTAACACGCCACCCTGCTGCTTTTGCATGCGGCCATACTCCGCACGCTTGCGGCCCCACTCACGCTGCAGCTCACGCAGCAAACGAGCAAGAGAGTCAATCTCCTCCATCAGGGGGCGCACTTCGGCAGGGATATTCACTGGCATGCGCTTATTAGCATTACGTCCCGAGCGCTCTCTTTGGCGCAGCGTATTCACCTTGCTTTGCAGCTGCTTCAGCGGCCGGTTATCACTTAAAGCATTGACGTCACGAATCGCCTCAAGATGGGAGCTTACTGCCACCACGCGCTGATGGGCCATAGCAGTGCGCTCACGAGCTTTTTTGAGCTCAATGGTTTCGCCCAATTCCGCAAAGTGCGAGCGGGCCTCGGCATACATTTCATCATCACCGGTAGCATCCATAGCCACCTGTAACTGCTGCCGTCTCTTCTCATCATGCTCACGAGCTTGATCAAGCTGGCTTTGACAGCGAATCCAATACTCCTTGGCAAGATAGAGGTCAATCTGCAAGCCCACGCTCTGCTGCTGGCCTTGCAGCACACGTAAGGCCTCTTCGCACAAGGACAGGGCTTCCACCAGCGGCCGTGCCGCGCGAGGCACCACTACTTCCTCTGCTTCACTAGTCAGCGGAAATTCGTCGCTTAATTGCGGGAAATGCAGCTCAACCGAGACCTCTTGCTGAGCACGCTTATTGGCCTCCGCCGCCGAGAGTTCTTCCCCCTCATCCTCATCTTGCGAGTGGCCATCATACTGAGCAAGATCAGAGTTGTAGTACTGCTCAGCTGGCAGAGTAAAGGAGAGATTACCGCCTTGACGCTGGGAGCCTGTGGCTGTTTGCATGTCGTCACTGGAAGTTTCAGCTGCTTCCAGCGCTGCATTTTCACTCAGACTCTGGCGACCGCCATGACGAAAGGAGCGCTCTAACACGCTCTGCTGCATGGCGCAGAGACGGTTGAGCTCATCTAAGCGATCGTGAATCTCCTGATACGCGGCGCGCAGCTTCCATAGCACCTCACGACCTTGAAGCAGAACTTCCTCATTGGCCTCAAACTTTTGCCGCAGAGCCAGCTCCTCGTCAGTGACGGTACGCTCATGGTTAGCCATGTGCTCCGCGTTTTTAAAGTCAAGGTAGGCCTGATAGGCAGGAGGATCATACGAGACCTTGATTAAGAACTGGCTTAAATCAAGGCGCACCACTGGCACCGGATTAACGAGGATGCTTTGGAGCCACGAGGCGTCTTTTAAGCCCGCCACAAATTGGCGATAGCCACCTAAGATGCACTCAATGGTACTGAGTAAGAATGTGGTACCAAAACCATGCGGACGAACGAGGATCACTTGTCCGTAGTTTAAAACCTCAGATAGAGCCAGAAGCTTGTTGACGTACACCAGATCATATTGGCGCACATCAGGGAAGGTCAGACTACCAACTGGGCCGATGCGGTCGTCTAGAGGCAGACCAAACTCATTGACCATACCGGCAGCGGCGGCTGCAGCTAATTGCGCTTGACGGGCTTGCGAGGCCGCACCTGCTTTTTCGGCGGCAGCAATGATAGCCTCGGTGTCGACCTCTGCGGTGGCCTCGTCCTCAGTCTCGGTCTCGGAATCAGAGTCAAACGCAGAATCAGAATCAGCGCCTACAGCGCCCGCCCCCGCAATCTCCCCCTCGGCTGCGGCGGCAGCCTCAGCTTGCTCTTGCTGCAGGCGGCGCTCTTCCTCACGCGCCTGCTGTGCCTTTTCGATCTCCACTGCTTTGGCGGCAGCAGCGGCGGTAGCAGCGGCAATGGCCTCGGGATCTAAGCGATAGCTGTGCTTAAGCTCAATGGTGATAGGCGTAAAGCTATCACTGTCATCTGGAGGGTAGGCATTGCTGTCATCAAAGGAGGTGTCAGTTTTGACGATGTCGTCTTCACTGTAGGGATCAAAGTCCAAACTGGCAGGTGCACCGGCTAAGACAGCGGCGGTGGCATCACCATGGGTACTACCCATATTGGCAATGGAGTTGTAATCGGCAGCGGCACGCTGCATAGGATGCATGGCATGCTGCACGTTTTGGGTATAGGCGCGCTCTTGACGGCGGGCGGCGGTATATTGGGGATTGGCAGGAGCGGAAGCAGCACTGTCACTGCTTGATGCTGCCAGCAAGTCAGATGGACGCTTCGCAGCCTTCAGGCGGGCTTTGGCCTTAGCCTTTTTGTCCTTAGGTGCTGCCTTGTTGGGGCTGTAGGTGAGAGGACGGGTTTTACGCGAGAGCTGTCCTTGGCCATTGGCGGTGGCAGCCCATGCCTCTTCTGCTGCTTGTTCGACCTGAGCCTCGGTTAACTCGTCAAGCTCGTTATCACCGCTGGCTCCGCCTGCGGCAGCGTAATCATCGCGCGCTGATGCCACCTGAAAATCCTTGTGCCTGTTTGTCTGGTATACGCTGCTTGTAGCTTGAGGGCTTGGTGCCTCTTAAGGCCATACCACGGAGAAAAAGGAAGAGACCACTGCCACCTACAAGCTTATGGACAGGTGTCTTTGTGGTGAAAGAAGCGGATGCAAGTTTCCTACGCTAAGTTTACGGGAAACGCACGGGTTAAGGTAGATGGAGCTGCGGTGAACACCTCGGCACAGCAACAGTACAGCAACAGGCCAACGCCAAAAAGCAAAGCAAAGCGCAAGCTGCCCACTAGCCCCTCATCGCAAGATGCTCTTTGCGCCCTAATGGCTACATCCTAAGTAAGACCTGCGGCGCTCTTGCGGAACCATTACCTCAAGGAACGGGGGCAACTGGTGACAAGTCAGAGCGGAGCTCCTCTACTGAGGAAGGAGTGATCTAATAAGAGACAGCTGCAAGGTAGAGTAAGGGTAATGTTCCCCACCTCAAGATGAATGGTGCAGGCGAACCTAAGCCTATCTTAAGGTTCGGCATGCATGCTTGCCTTAAATTCCGTCATCTATTAAGTCAGTCGTTCCGCAGTGATCTTTGCCTTGGGGCTTACCCTACTTGCTGCCAGCGTCCTCTACGCAGTAGTTATATGTCGAGGTAACGAGGTTCTGCCACGCGTTACGGATGCGGTTAATGTAGTTGGCGTGCACTTTTTGATTTACTGAGTAGTGGTAGTGGTAATTGCCAACGCCCATCCAGATATTGCCATCAGCCTTTTCGATCTCACGGCGCACCAGATAGCCCATAGCCCAGATGTTATGACAAGGCTTTTGCCGAATGTCGCTCTTACTGAGACCAAACTGCTTGAGCTCACTTAAGCGCACATCGTTAATCTGTGCAGGGCCACAGTCTTGGGTACCATTGCGATTACGACCGCACTTACCATTGACGGGGCCGCGCTCAACATAAAGGATTGAGTACAGGAGCTCCTCAGGCAGCTCAAATTGGTAGGCCGTCCACGCAATGCAGTTTTTTAAGTTGGCATACTGCTTCATGGGTGCTTCTTGATAGGCCACATCACGCCAGTGACCTTGCACCTTACAAGAGAGCGTTGCGGCTGTGCTCACAGGGCTCAAGAACAGAGCACTGCTTACTACAGCTACGAGCAATAAGCTGCCATAGCGTAAGAGAGCTTGCGGCAGCAAGTGCCAAGGCACAAGAGCAGAGGCTAGCGCTAGGGCAGCCTGCAGCGGTAACAGGGAATTCTTGCAAGAAAACACCGCGCTCTCCTTTGAGGTCATGCACCTCACTTGAGTCTTTACAAGGGACAACAGGTTGCGGCTAGGCGGCGCGGCAGCACGCCGTATTTTCCGCCATGTGTGGTCAACTACCACAGCGGTAGCAGGTTGCTCATCACCACCACTGTCATCCTGTTCTCTGCTTTGCTTATGCTTCTGGTTAAGCGAAATACCACAGAGAGCTGGAGAGTAATAGCTGTGACCACGTCAAGAGTCTGCTTAGGATGGTGGTGGTGGTGGCTACTCCAAAGAACGACTGACTTAATAAATGACGGAATTTTAGGCTCAGGCTCGTTTGCACCTTTTATCTTGATGTGGGACGTTGCAACCACGCACCACTACATACGTAACTTATTAGCTCACTCTTTCCCAAGGTAGGCTGTAACCACATAGATCGGTATTTTCAGGGCAGAGTCAAGAGGGGGAGCTTCCAGCCAAAGCACAGCGCAGAAGCAGCTCAGCTCTGGTCTACTCTGGTCTTGTATTAGCTTACGACTCGCCCTGTAAAGCGTCACGCGCGGCGGCAGCCTTGTCTTGCTCTGCGCGGGTCAGAGGCATCACAATCGCGGCCGCACTGACAAGGTCGCGCTCCAGCTGCCCCTGCTGTACTTTATCGAAGTTTAAAGCCTGAGCTTGCGGATTAGGCTGCCCAAACTTATAAGGCTGTGGCTGAATGTAGTTAGCACCCTCGACGTAGTAATTGACCGTCATGGCTGTAAGGAGCGTGCGCACCGAGCTCTGCTGATTGACCAGCACTAAAGGCTTGAGGGTAAAGATAAAGCTCTTGTTAATGCCCTTTAAGCGCACCTGTAAGAGCGTCGTGGCTGCACCTTGAAATTGGCGAATCATGAGCTCTGACGGCGAGGCTGTTACCTCCACTAAAAAGCCCTGATTCTCTACGCGGGTGGAGACAATCTCCATAGGGTAGCCATTGAGGTCATAAAAGCGCAGGATCGAGACGCCATGGCGTGGCACTGCCACCTCATACTGCGGTAAATAGGTGGCGCTCATACGCATGACCTTAGCTTCAAGGTCGCCAGGCACAGTTGGGATGTTGAGGGAGTTTTGCGGATCGGACTTACCTTCGATGTAGACCTGCTCACTTAACTGCTCTTTGGTGCGGAAATCCGTTAAGGTATCCGAGAGCTCAGGAGGCGCTTGTGGAGCCACCACGTCAGCATGTGCAGGAAGGCTTAAGCACAGAAGTCCCAAGGTAAGAGCCAGCGCTCTTACAGTGAAAATAGCGTGAGTCCCCCGCATAGGCAGCATCTCAAGTAAAGACCAAAGAAAGTTAAGCAGATAGCAGCTTGCAAAGCGCAAGTCGTGCCCTAAAAGTGACGATTTTTCGCCATGCAAGTATAGCATGTGCGTCAGAGTGGCATAGTCAGCTATCGCAGAGAGTGTAGCATCTTGCGGCTCTTGTGCCCTTATCATCGCGTATGTAGGTAAGCTGTCTGCGACAACGCGGCCAAGCAGCATGAAGAGGAAGAAGGAGAAGAGGAAGAAGAAGAAGAAGAAGAAGAAGAAGAAAGCTTACGCCTGCATAAGGTTACGCCAACGTAAGATGACACTCCCTGAGCGGTCACATTCACAAAACTCAATGTAACCGACTAAGTGCGGTGCCTGATACCATCATCTCTCAGGGGGTTCTGACACAGCTCAACGCCATTGCTTCACTGATGTTGAGGAGTTGAGGCTGTTTTTTCCAAAGCCGCTAAGATACGGCTTTTACCTCAAGTGGATCTACTTACGACTACCACTCAAGGGTAAGGCGATAGCCTTAAAGCTTAAGGTGCCCCCAGCGCAAGCTTCAGTGGGGTGGCTATACCATCGAGGCTTAAGTGCACGGATATGATTAAAGGTAGGGGGTACTTTTGCGTGAACCCTGTTAAGGCCGGAAGATACTCCGAGATGGTGGTGGTAGTGGCGGCGGTTTGCAGCCCGCCAAAGATGAAACTTGTATGCACAAACGCTATGTGTGCCTCTCTGCTTCTTTTCCATGTGCTAAAATGCGGCAAAATAGCAATCCGCCTCTGTCTGCTTTTGCTCTCACGCCGGATCTGTTAACTGGAACTGATTTCTGACCAGAGTTCGAGAGGAATTCATGAGCGCTTTAGTTTTGGGCCACAAGAACCCAGACACCGACTCTATTGTTGCTGCTTTATCTGCCACTAACCTTTATCGCGGCCGTGGTATTGACGTGCAGGCGGCAGCCCAAGGCACCCCTGCTCCAGAAACTGCTTTTGTCCTCGAGCGCTTCAAGTTAACTGCCCCTGAGGTGGTGACCTCCGTCGCTGGCAAAGACGTTTACTTAGTCGACTACTCCGACTTAGCGCAAGCTCCAGATGACTTCAAAGAGGCTAAGCTCTTAGGCATCATCGACCACCACAAGTTAGGTGACGTCACCTCTGATAGCCCTGTTGAGTGCTTCATCATGCCTGTTGGTTGCTCCAACACCGTGATCAAGATGCTGCACGACTACTATGGTGTGCAAATTGACCCAGCCTTAGCTGGTGCCATGCTCTGCGCTATCTTATCTGACACCGTGCTCTTTAAGAGCCCAACCTGCACCGAGCAGGACAAGAAGGCGGCTGAGGACTTAGCCAAGATCGCAGGCGTGACCGACCTGCAAGCTTTAGGCATGGAAATGTTTAAGGCTAAGAGCAACCTCGCCGGTGCTACCCCACGTGACCTTATCTTCCGTGACTTCAAGGACTTTGACATGTCCGGTCACAAGGTGGGTATTGGTCAGTTAGAGCTGGTGAGCTTAGAGCTGGTGACCCCAGAGTTAAAGGCGCAGTTAAAGGATGAGCTTAGCAAGGTTAAGGGCGAGGGCCGCGATTCGGCTTTATTAGTCTTAACCGACATCATGGAAGAGGGCTCCGAGCTCTTAATGTGCTCTGACAGCGCCGATAAGGTTGCAGCTGCTTTAAATACTACTGTTTCTGACAAGATGTGGTTACCAGGTGTGATGAGCCGTAAGAAGCAAGTCGTGCCATTCTTAGAGAAGG
This sequence comes from Candidatus Anaerobiospirillum pullicola, assembly GCA_018884035.1. Lineage (GTDB taxonomy): Bacteria > Pseudomonadota > Gammaproteobacteria > Enterobacterales > Succinivibrionaceae > Anaerobiospirillum > Anaerobiospirillum pullicola. The sequence goes on along the minus strand of JAHLFE010000082.1, from coordinate 11,477 downwards.
CTTTCAAGGCTTAATGAGGCTACCAAGCCAATTGGGCTTTGCTACCATTCCTCCTGCAGCGGCAGGGGGATTTTGGTGGTGAGCACTAAAGGCACCTCTGCTGGTGTGCGCGCGTTGCGATTCCACGAAACTAAAAGCGATGCTCAGAAGTTGTGCGGAGAGGACGTGTGCTTAAGGCCGCAGTGGTGCCTTTGCTTTTTGTTGCTGCTAGCCACACACCTCAGAGGCGCAAAAGCGCAAGCAGGCCGTACTAACTCCTTGCCAGCAGAGCAGAGTACAAGTATATAGCAGCGATAACGCGCCTACGCTTATCGTAAGGGTAGCACTTGTCTCCTTGGCGTCAGAATCGCTCTTTTGGCACTGTTTACCCAAGCGCGTCTTTGTCCATGCCGCTATAAGAGCACAGACGCTACAAAGTCTGAGCCTTAAAGAACGCTTCGCTTTTCTTACGAGCAACAGCCTCCAGCGCCACCTCTCTTCCCACTATTTTGTTCCACCCCTTATCCCCTTCTACTTTGCTTGAGATACAGGACAACCAGTGAGCACAAGCACGCACCCCCACATTCCGCGTATTGGTGTAGTCTCCTTAGGCTGCCCAAAAAACTTAGTAGACTCGCAGCGTTTGATTTCTGCCCTGCTGGCCATGGGCTACAAGCTGGAAAACGACTTTAAAGACGCCGACGTGGTGTTAGTTAACACCTGTGGCTTCATCGAGCCTGCCGTTGAGGAATCTTTTGACGCTATCTACGACGCCCAAAGCCAAGGCGCCCCTGTAGTCGTCATGGGGTGTTTAGGTGCTCAAAAAGACAAGGTCTTAGCGCAGTATCCCGACGTCGCCGCCGTGATTGGCCCTGGCCGTCGTGCGACCGTCTTACGTACTGTAGAAGAGTTAGTCGGCAAGCCACCTGCCATGGCGCGCCAGAGCGTGCCAAGCTCAGGTGTACTCCTGACGCCACCACACTACTCCTACCTCAAGATTGCTGAGGGCTGCCGCCACCACTGCTCGTTCTGTATCATTCCTGACTTACGCGGTTCACTGCGCTCACGCTCCATTGCCAATATCATGGCCGAGGCCCGTGACCTCGTCGCCCGCAATGTCCGTGAGATCATGATCATTGCCCAAGACAGCTCGGACTATGGTGCTGATTTTAAGGATGGCACCAACCTCTTAAAGCTGTGCGATGCCTTAGCGACCTTACAGCCACATCCGTGGATCCGCCTGCACTACGTGTATCCGAGCAAGATTGTGGACGACCTCATCCCTTACATGCGCGATGGCGTCATTGTGCCTTACCTCGATGTGCCACTGCAGCACGCCAGCCCACGCATCTTAAAGCTGATGAAGCGCCCTGGTAACATTGAGCACACCTTAGAGCGCATTAATGCGTGGCGAGAGATCTGCCCCGACATCTCCATTCGCTCGAACTTTATCACGGGCTTCCCAGGTGAGACCGATCAGGACTTTAATGAGCTCTTAGACTTTGTGCAAAAGGCTCGCTTAGATCGCGTCGGCACCTTCCCTTACTCTGATGTCGAGGGTGCACAAGCCAATGACTTTGAGGGTGCGGTGCCAGAGGAGATTCGTCAAGAGCGCGCGCAAATCCTGATGGAGCTGCAAGAGCAGATTTCTAAGGAAAAGCTGCAACAGCGTATCGGCCACACTTATGACATGATTGTCGACCACGTCAGTGAAGAAGGCGTAATGGTGGCACGCACTAAGTACGAGGCTCCTGATATTGACGGTATTGTCAATATTTACGAGCCTCAGGGCGATGTGCACGAGGGCGATATCATTCGCGCTACGGTGATAGAGAGCACCGCGCATGATATGACGGCGGTAATGGAAGAAAACATTACGCCACGCACGCATATCCCCTTTAAGATGGGTTAGTCCCCGAAGAGAGGTTAACAAGCGCTCTCTATGCTAACAGAGTTTTGAACCATTCTTTGAGGATGAGTGTCTGCTACCACTCTCCTCTATAGATAATAGAGCCAGCAAGCTGTTTACACCTTACCTACACTGCACTGCACCATACATACTCCATCATGGTACTAAGAGCGCTGACGCTCATAAAAGCGCTGGCGGTGGTAAGCCAAAAACGTCAGGTGTTGCGGTCGTACAAAACGCAGTTTGGCATCAGTGCTGATACCAACTAAGCGCAGCTCCTCAAGCTCAAGCTGCGGTGATAGCAATACGGTGCCGTCATCAGCAAAGCTCAGCAGAAACTGATCAAAGAGCGCATCAAAGGGCACACTCAGCAAAAAGCCATTGTAGGAACTAAGGCGCTCGGCTCCCGTGGTGCACTCCGCCCATGGCTTAGCGAAACCTCACCACCATGCGCACGCACCTCTTCTAAGTGCTTGGCAATGCGCCGTGCTGCTGCCAATAAGAAGTGGCCACTACCACAGGTCGGGTCAATCACCTTAAGCGACAGCAAAGCCTGCTCAGGCTCTTGCGGATTAGCCTTAAGCTTGCTCTCAATCACTGGGTCTAAGGCCGTATGAATCAGGCTTTGCACCAGCTCATCAGGAGTGTAGTACGAACCTGAGCTCTTACGCTCATTGCCACTTAATGAGCAAAGCTTGTAAGCAAGCTGCCCAACACCATTAAGTCCCTTTATCTCCGGCACCAGCTCCAATAAGCCCTCATACATGGAGCCAAACTCTTCGGTGTCGATGTTGCGGTAATCAATCAGCACAAAGCGCTTATCAAGCTCGGCGTAGCGCAAGAGACGCATGGCCTTATAGAAGACACTATTGGAGACCGTGGCACCTACTAAGTCGGCACACTGCTCCTCTTTGAAGAGACCGCCTAAAGCAGGCAGTGCCAGACGTGGCTCGCCCTGAGATAGTCCTTTCAGGACAATGCGCACACTGTCCCACGCATCGGCATAATCGTCCTCATAGAAGTAGGTTTTGAGAACCTGTGGGACAAAGCGCTTTAAGGCATAACCCTCAAGATAGCTGCCGCGCCTCTTGATGATCCTCGGCACTTTGTCCCGCACTTGGCACTGTAGTCAGCAGGCAATCACGCTCTTCTAAGCAGAAGATAAAGAGCAAGCGATACACGAGGCGGATCAGCTGCTGATTAAAGTCAGCCGCCGTCAGCTCACCACTGCGGAGTTTGGCCTTTAAAGCTTCATTGCTCTCAGAGGTAAATGGCTGATGCCACTGCAAAAAGCCATTACCCAGCGTTTCCATGGCATCGCTCAAGCTTTGGCTGAGCTTCTCACGTGCCGGTTGGCCCACCTCACGGCACTCTTGCCGCCATTGCTCCCAGACATTATTACCAGCAGCATCCACACGGGAACGTGAGACATGCAGCATCAGGTACAAACGCGCAAACTCTGCTTGGCTCTCCCGCGCAAAGATGCTCTCAAGGTTAAACTCGGCGTAGTTAAGACCACTTAAGGACACCGCTTCACGCTGCAAGCGCATAACCATTAAAGGCAAAGCCCCACTTGTAGTCAGCTGCCACATTAAGCAAGCGCTGCAACAAGCCCGTAGGACTGCGCTTTTTCTCACCTGCAGCACGCTGCGTTTCCACATCGATTACCGCACAGCTTGTAAGCTTGGTGTCTAAATCACTGCGCTCATTGTTGTCCGTAACCGGTGGCACCACCACAAGTGGCAGCTTCTCCATACCCTTCGCTTGCGCAGAGGTCTGGTAGATGACGTATTTGACGGGATAGACCAGCTGCGTGTCAGGATCGGTGCTATCAGCAAGAGTGATAGAACCCACGGCACTAGGCTCGTTATAGCCTAAGCCATTCTGAAATAAGCGCACCGCAAAGCGCTCTACACTGGCCGCACGCTCCTCTGCGGACAAATCAGTGCGCTCCATTTGGGCTTTAAAGTCACGCCACTCTGCCACACAGATGTTATAAGCAGTAGCGATCTTGTTTTTCAAGTTTTCGCCTTTGGCAAGGCCGTAACTCTTATCGCTTTGTTCGCGTGCTTTCTGGGCAAAGATACGCTCGATCTGCGCTGAGATAAAGAGGTTACCTTGTAGGGTAAAAACAGCTGCGGCTGTTGCATCTGGGGCGGCCATAGGTCGTTCTCACATAATGTTAGGTAAAGATGTCTAGCGCAAACACAAGCGCACTCACCTGCGGCAAGTGCCCCCCCACCCCCACACAAGTGTTACCACCCTTAGAGTTCACACTTTGGTCTCATTGCTACCTGCGAGCAGAGAGCAAGAGGTGCGGAGACACCCTACCTCAAAGGCATGGCTGATAGACAATCGTTGGGCTCACGGCGGCAAACACGCTCTGATATACAGGCAGCAGAATGAAGCAACCAATGACATCAGCTGGCTCGCAAAGAGTAACCTTCTCCACCGATCTATCGGATCTCCTCAGAGGTTAGTGGATAGAGCACCCACACTACTTTTAGGTGGCTAACATAAAACGCCATAACCACAGCTCATGTGCTTGCCTAAAGGTATTAGCCTACGTTGTGGTATCCACCAAACTCTGAACAGAGCCATAAAGCTGAGCCCTTGCTGTTAGCCCTCCCCCCTAGCGCGCAAACGTCAAACAATTGCGCCCACAGCGCTTAGAGATATACAAAGCCTCATCCGCGCTATCAAACAGCAACGCATACACCGATCCATGCTGTGAGGTCAGCGCCGCCCCCGCACTAATCGTCAGCGAAAAGCCCAGTCCCAGCTGCGTCAGCGACTCTTGTAAGCGCTCCCAGAAACTGTAGGCACTCTGCCGCGTAAGCTCCGGCGAAAACGTACCCTGCATCATAATGAGGAACTCATCGCCACCAATACGTGCCACGATGTCCTCTTGACGGCAATTCTGTCGCAAACACGCCGCTAAGGCCTTAATGGCCTCATCTCCACGCAGGTGGCCATAAGTGTCATTGATTACCTTAAACTCATCAATGTCGATCAAAAAGAGGATCCAGCCCACCGAGTGGTCTTTAAGGCGCAAGCGCACTGCTTCTTCAGCAGCACCGCGATTGAGAAGCGAGGTGAGACTATCGGTGTTCGAGCGCTCTTTTAAGCGGCTAATCTGCAGCTGCGTCTCATGGATGTTAAGCAGCTTGCCAATGACCACATTGCGGCCATTAAAGTCGGTCTTGCTCGAGTACAGCGCGCGATACCACTGGTACTCACCATTGGCCATTTTGAGGCGGAACTCCGCACTGCGCTTGCCAATCTGCTGCGCCCAGCTGTTGTCTAAGGGACAGCTGACACTGGACTGATCAGCGGCAGCACTTGGCTGTGGTGCAGCTTTAAGCTGATCATCCAAGTCAGAGATGATAGCCTCGACCGTGGCCACATCCTCAGGACAGACAAAGCTCTCCTCACGGATAAAATTGCGGTAATTGCGAATGACGGCGCGATGCGGGCCCAAGACCTCTTCAAAGTTACCACCGATGTGAAAAATCGTGTCCTCATCCACACGGTACTCAAAGAGGATCTCATTAGACAAAGCCGAGATGGCCTTAAAGCGCTCACGCTCCCACTGCATTTTATGCTGCAGCTCGATCTGCGCAGTCACATCTTCCATGATGTTGATGACGAGGGGCGAGCCGTCTTTTTCGCCAATGACAGACGAGGTCACATGCAGCCAGATGACCGAGCCGCTCTTGTGCAAGACGCGGTACACGATGTCCAAAGGCTCTTTGCTTTTGATGTGATCGGTAAGAGCGGTGTACACCCATGGGAAGTCGTCAGGGTGAATCACATGGGAGGGATCGCCAATGAGAGAATTGTCCATGACCGCTGTAGGCGAGCTGCCGGTTAATTTGTAGAAACCGTCATTAGCCCACTGCATGAGCGGATGCCGCGAATCCTTAAGGAGCATGGTGACGATGCCGCAGTTGAGATTGTTGAGGATAGACCACAGCGAAGTTTCGGTACTGTCTAAACTTGCAGCCATGACATCATCCTCTCAATACGACTCTCTCAAACCGAGGAAGCGCAGCGCAGCAAATACGCCCGTCGCGACAGAGCAAAAACACAAATAGCGTCAAGGAAAAAACAGCGCGGCGTAACGAACACCCTAATACGAACACAGCACTGCGCAGCGTAACGGAGTGTGCAGGTAAGGCATGGTGAGGTAAGGTGAGGTAACCTGCTCCACAAAACCTGCTTATGATAGCTCAAAAGCCATCGTTTCTGTGCACCACTATTAGCAAAATCCTGATACTTTGGCCTAAAACCATGGTGGCACTATCTTGATTAGCCGCTGGTCTTACTGGCTGTGAAGACGTGTCTGTGCCTTGCTGCATGCAAGTCTTATCACCTCTTAAGAGGCGTGCTCTGGTAAGTGACACTAGTGACGACAACGCGCAATAGAAGAAGAAGAAGAAGAAGAATAATAAGAAAACGCTGGAGCAGGCACGGGATCTAATAACCAGAGGCAGCATGCGACATGAGACGCTGAGGTTAACATCGAGCACAGAGGCAGGGAGAGGGAGTTAGGCGGGACACCAAATATCTTGCGGCAGGAGCAATAAGCGCAGCCCTACCAAAGCAAAGCAACAACTGGCCAGCAAACTACCCTCAAAATGCAGCGACAACTCAACTGACGGCTGCGGACATAGCGGCAGGAAGCGGCACCATGCATCCCTAGAGTCTACAGCGCCTCTGCTGCCAGCTCAGAACAAGACCAGACTGGAAAAACAGGGGAGAACCAACACCAACCCGCTTGCTGCCCTTGCTGCTATTTGCTGGGCTTACGTCTTAGTGCGCGTGGTTGTGCTTGCACCACTTGGCAAGAACACAGGTCACACAGTGGTCAGTGAACTTCTTGGCTGTGCACACGTAGCGGCCATGCAAGAGTAAGTAGTGATGCGCATCAGGCACAAACTCAGAGGCAATCAGCTGCGGCAAGCGCTCCTCTACCTCCGCAGGCGTCTTACCTAAGCACAAGCCCGTGCGATTGCACACACGAAACACGTGCGTGTCCACCGCAATAAAAGGCTGGCCAAAAGCCACATTGAGTACCACCTTAGCCGTCTTTGAGCCCACCCCAGGCAGGGTAATAAGCTCAGCATAAGTGGCTGGCACCTCATCATTAAAGCGCTGATGCAGCATGTCCGCAATCTGTGCTAAGTGTTTGGCCTTATTGCGCCACAGGCCAATGCTCTTAATAAAAGGAGCAATACCATCTGCACCTAAAGCGGCCATGGCCTCAGGATTAGGAGCCGCCGCAAATAACTCCGGCGTGGCCTTATTCACGGACTGATCAGTAGCCTGCGCCGAGAGCACCACCGCACACAGGAGCTCAAAAGGATTGTTAAAGTTGAGCTCACTCTTGGGGTTAGGGTTTTGTGCCTGTAAGGCCTGCATCACCTCAAAGCGCTCTTGCTCATTTAAGAGCGTAAAGCCCTCTTCGCTGGGCTTTATACCTAAGCTCGGTACGGCCTTGCCTGTACCAATGACATGCAACAGCGAGCGGTCAGAGCTGTTTAAGCTCTTTGGGACAGGGGGGATCCCCTCTAAGGATAAGTTGCTACGACGCGAGGTACGCGCCAATGTCTCTAAGACCGTGGCACCTTCACCATGGGCATTATCGTGGGTAGCTACAGGGCCGTTGAGGCTCGTCCGCGCAGGTTTAGCGGAGATTGCAGATGCAAATGATTCAGACTTCGTTTTAGCTGCTGGCATAGCCAAAAACTCCTGTCACCTGACCACGGCCCCAAAGCAACAACATCACAACAACAACAACATAAAAACCACTTATAAGCTTCAGCGTGCAGACATGCACACTCGAAAAAAGAAAACAGCAACCACAGCTTATAAGCAGGTCTCTTTGTGCCCTAAAAACTCCCCATTGACACCGTTGGTAGACCGCATACCAGCGCATTTCTGAGGGTGGACACAAAAAGCACGGCTAATAATAAGGAAAGGAGCACAAAAGCACAATACTTTGCCACGATTTCATGCGTAACTGACCAAGATAGCCCATGGCGGTAACGAGCGTGAGCCCCCCCTTGCGCTTCTTTGCGCAAAAAACTCAATTGAATAAGCTGGTTAGCCTTAGACAAGGGATTGCAGTACAATGGGCCTCCAAATTGTCACGCAAGCACGCTGGGAGAGCCTCAGCGCAGGAAAGTAGAGCTGTCATCAGGCGTCACCTGATGCCATGTGGATGTTGTCGGCAAAGACAGCCAGCTCTTACTTCATCTTTGCTTGTCTGACACCTCACACTCATCACGGGCGGTTACAGCATGCTCGATGCGTTAGTCTTGTTCTTTAGTGCCTCCATCGTCAATAACTTTGTGCTGGTGCGCTTCTTAGGCATCTGCCCTTTTATTGGCGTCTCTAATCAACTCTCGGCCGCTGTCGGTATGGGCGGAGCTACGACCTTTGTCTTAGTGCTCTCCGCACTTTTGTGCGCCCTTGCCAATCAATACGTGCTGGTGCCTTTAGGACTCACCTCGCTTGACCTCATCGTCGACATCGTCCTCATTGCCGTCACCGTGCAATTAGTGGAAATCGTGGTCAAAAAGGTCTCCTTTAGCCTCTATCAGGCTTTAGGTATCTACCTGCCTTTAATCACCACCAACTGCATCGTCTTAGGCCTCGTGCTCTTAAACGCCTCTTTAAAGCACACCATTGTCAACTCTATGGTCTACGCTTTAGGTGCAGGTACAGGTTTTACCTTAGTGCTGGTGCTTTTTGCCGCCATCCGCGAGCGCCTCACCCTTAATGATGTCCCTACCCCGTTTAAAGGCACTGCCATTGCCCTAATCACCGCCGGCCTTATGTCGCTGGCCTTTATGGGCTTTGCTGGTTTCACTGGCTCGTCAGTCTAAAACCCACCGCCCTTGTATTGACAAGGCATCTTGAGGTGCTGCCTCATAAGAGCTGCAAGAGAGCAAGCCCCCAGAGCGAACCTCTGGTGGCGTAGGTAACCTCAAAAGCGACTGTCGCCCCTTATCTCAAGAGTAGCGCCGCAGCAAACACCAACTCTCAGGCTAAAACACCTGATTGCAGGCAGTTACATCCTTTGGGATTTGCTTTTTGGGATACACGCGAGTGGCTACAGCAATGCCGAGCGGCAGAAACTACTCTCTCAGGGTGATGAAGCTTTACTCCATCAGCTTGTCATCGCGCTAGCTGTCACTTGCAGCACTAATCCCCACGGAAACCTTGACGCACACCAAGAGCAGCATCAATCCATGGTGATCAGTCATGGTGAGCTTAAGTTCGCGGGTATGCAGTAAGATGCCACTCCACAGAAAAAGGAATCATGCTTATGCTCAGTACGCCAGAGCTGCATTTTGTCCTCTGCGGCGCCTTAGCCCTCTTTATTCTGGGCATGGTGCTCTCCTACCTCGCCCGCAGCCAACAGCAAAACGGCGAGGACATGGCCACCCGCTTAGAAAAGGTGTTACCAGGTGTCCAATGCGCTCAATGCGGCTTTCCTGGCTGTCGCGCCTACGCTGAGGCCCTAGCCTCCGGTAACGCTGCCTGTAACAAATGTACCCCAGGCGGTGCGGTGGTCACCGAGCAGCTGGCGCAAATCCTAGGCATTAGCATTCCGACCGAAGACAACGACGATGCGATCTTTACCCCACGCACCGTGGCTTTAATCCACGAGAGCCTGTGTACAGGCTGCGGCAAATGTACCCGCCATTGCCCTGTGGATGCCATTTGTGGCGCCATCCGTGACCCGCACCAAATTGTGGTCGAAGACTGCATCGGCTGTGGCGATTGCCTCAAGTGCTGCCCTGAGCAATGCATTGAGCTGGTGCGCCTTGAGCCAACCACCGCTAACTTTAACTGGGAATTACAGTCCATTCGCTTCCAAGGGAGCAGCACCAGCAAATGACCTTTTCTCGACAATTAGACAAAATCCTGCGTGGTAAGGTCTGGCGCTTCTTTGGTGGCCTCAAGCCCGACGGGCGTAAGAGCACCTCCGATACCCCCATCGAGGAGCTTACTATCCCTTCGATTATCACCTTACCTTTAGACCGCCACTTAGGCCCTGACGGGGAAATCCTCGTGCAGGTAGGTGATTACGTCAAAGCGGGCCAGATGCTGACTAATCCAGGTGGCAAGAAAAAGGTGCCGCTACATGCGTCTACCTCCGGCTATGTCACCGCGATCAATATGCAGGTGCTGCCGCATCCTTCCGGCTTTTTAGGCCGCTGCATCACCATTAAGCCTGATGGCAAAGATGCCGCTGTGCCTCCTGAGCCCATGCTGGACTGGCAAGAGCGGAGCCCTGAGGAGCTCTTAGAGCGTATCCGCAATTACGGCGTTGAAGGCTTAGGCGGCGCGCAATTCCAGACTGCGGTCAAAATCGCGGCCGCCTTAGAAGAGGCCCCTGGCGATTGCAATATCTTTATTGTCAATGGTGCGGAGTGCGAGCCCGTAGCCACTTGTGACGACCGCCTGATGCAAGAAAAAGCAGAGGAAATCGCTTTAGGTATCGAGGTGGTGCGCCATATCTTAAAACCCAAGGCCATTATCGTTGCCATTGAGGACAATAAGCCTAAGGCCATTGAGGCCATGCAAAAGGCTGTGGCCTCTGATGTTATGGTGCGCGTCATCCCGAGCATTTACCCCTCAGGAGCTGCCCGTAACCTCATTAAGATCTGCACCGGCATTGAGATCCCTTATAACGAGCACACCTCTGAGTGCGGTATTGTCGTCGATAACGTCGAGACAGTCTTTGCTATTAAGCAAGCCGTGGTCGATGGTCTGCCCCTCATCAAGCGTGTGATCACGGTTGATGGTAAGACCTTAGGGCGTAAGGGCAATGCCTTAGTGCGCTTAGGCACATCGGTGCGCTTTGTCTTAAATGCCTATAAGCTCAATCCTGAGAGACGGCAACGCATCATCTTAGGTGGCCCTTTTATGGGCTTTACCTTACCGACCATTGATGTGCCACTGACAAAGAGTGCGACTTGTATCTTTGTGCCGTCGCATGCCGAGCTGCCAGAAGAGCAAGAGCCCATGAACTGCATTCGCTGCGGTCGCTGTGCTCGTGTCTGCCCAAGCCGCTTGGTGCCATATCAGCTCTATGCCCTTTCCCGGGCGGGACAGCACAAAAAGACCAAGAGCTGCGGCATGATGGATTGCACCGAGTGCGGCTGCTGCTCTTATGTCTGCCCATCGCGCATTCCGCTTACCGGTCAATTCCGTAAGGAAAAGAACATTATTCGCCTTGTTAATGAGCAGCAATGGCGTAATGAGCGTGCCCAAGAGCGCATGGCCGCCCGTAAAGAGCGTCTTGAGAAAGAGGAAAAGCAAAAGGCCGCACGTCGTGCCGCTGCTTTAGCGCGGGTACAGGCGCAGCAAGAGCAAAATGACAAGCTCTCTTTTGAGGAGCTCGCCGCTAAGCGCGCCGCCGCAGTGCAAGCAGCCCGTGAGCGTGCCGCCGCTAAGCGTGCCCAAGCTCGCGCCGCTAGTACCGTTAATGCCACCAGTGCTGCTGATACAGCTACTGATGCAGCTGCAAGTAGCAGCAGCGCTGCCGCCACGGCGGCACGCCGTGCAGCTC
>JAHLFE010000081.1 GCA_018884035.1 Candidatus Anaerobiospirillum pullicola | reverse complement strand
GCGATTAACATCGAGTCGGTGTATAACCAGCGCTATAAGGACATGCATGGCCATGAGGTACCGGTTGAGGAGTACCAGAGCAATTCCATTGTAGTACTCACCGACACCTTTAACTACGCGGCGCAAGAGGGCAGCTTAGACCCAAACAATCCTTTTGTGCCTAACAGTGAGCTGCGCCGTGAGGTAGAGAGTCTTGAGCTGCGGGTCATCTTGGGAAACCCTCCTTACTCTGCAGGCCAAGATAGCCAAAACGACGATAACCAAAACGAGAAGTATCCGGCGTTAGATGCGCGCATTGCCGAGACTTACGTCGCGCGTGCTGATACATCACAACTCAAAAGCAAGATCTACGACTCTTATATTCGCGCCTTCCGCTGGGCTTCAGACAAGATTACAAAGCGTGGCATTATCGCCTTTGTGACCAATGCAGGCTGGCTGGAAACAGCCTCTGCCAATGGCTTGCGTCGCTGCTTAACCGATGAGTTTAGCTCGATCTTTGTCTACCACCTAAAGGGTAATCAACGCACCTCTGGAGAGCAGTCACGTAGAGAGGGTGGTAAAGTCTTTGGAGCTGGCAGTCGCGCTCCTATTGCCATTACCATCTTGGTCAAGAATCCAGAGGCAGCAGAGCAAGGTCAGATCTACTTTGCCACTGTGGATGACTACCTTACCCGTGAGCAAAAGCTGCAACAGCTGCGGGACATGGGCTCTGTGCTCAACCCACAAGTACCGCTTATCCGCATCACTCCAGATGCGCATGGCGATTGGTTCAACCAGCGCCGTGATGATTTTGCTCATTTCATTACGGTCGATGGCAAGAACAACGACGACCTTGCTATCTTCGCAAACTACTCACTTGGCATTGGAACTAACCGTGATCCTTGGGCTTATAACGCTTCCAAAGGTGCCTTGGCTACCAATATGGGGAACAGCATTGCTTTTTACAATGAGCAAGTACGGCTGTCTAAAGAACAAGGAGATACCTTTGCAAGGGATAATGATCCTACTAAGATCAAGTGGAATGAGCTACAGATCAAGCATGTCAAAAAAGGATTGATTTATCCTGATTTTGATGCATCGAAGATGGTTCTATCCTTATACCGCCCATTCTTCAAAGAATGGCTGTATAACGACAGTGTTTGGATTAACCGCATCTACCAAATGCCTCAGCTATTCCCGTTTGCGGGTGCGGAGAACCACACCATTGACGTGACTGGCGTTGGTGCTCATGAGTTTAGTTGCCTCATGAGCAATTGCATTAGCTGCTTAGATCACCTAGAAAAGTCTCAATGCTTCCCTCGCTACCTCTACCGTAAAGCCACCGCTACCGAACTTGCAGCCTACCACCAAGCCCACCCCGATGCAAACGCGGTCACCTTCACCCTCTTAGATGACTCAGGAGCCGACGTGGTTACTCCTGAGCCGCAAGCGTCCTCGCTCCTTGACATCGCAGAGCACGACGCCACAGTACCTCAGGTCATTGTCAACGGCTATGTACGAGAAGACGCCCTGAAGCCAGAGGCCATTGCGCACTTCCAAGCAGCTTACTCTGGTCATGAGGCCGAAATCGACGCTGATGCCGTGTTTTACTACATCTACGGCCTGCTGCACAGCACCGACTACCGCACCACCTACGCTAACAACCTGCAAAAGGAGCTGCCACGCATTCCGCGCGTAGCTACATGGGATGACTTTAAGGCCTTTATGGAAGCGGGACGTCAGCTTGCCAAACTGCACGTTGGCTATGAGCACGTGACGCCTTATCATGGCTGCCAAATTGCGGGCCTCACTCCAGACGTCTCCAAGATCGTCACCAAGCTGGAATATGGCAAGATCGCTGGTAAAAAGGGTGCCGCTGCCAAGGACAAGACCGTGATCAAGTACAACAGCAGCATCACCATTACGGGCATCCCTCTGGAGGCGCAAGAGTACGTGGTCAATCGCAAGTCGGCACTTGACTGGATAGTCGAGCGCTGTGGCTACAGCATCGATAAGGACTCCCACATCGTAAACGACTACAACGACTTTGCTCGCGAGATGGGCGATGAGGACTACATCCTCAATCTCATTCTACGGGTAATTACGGTGTCACTGGAGACAGTGAAGATCGTTAAGGCGCTGCCAAAGCTCACGATTCACCCACTGGATCGCTAAGGCAGGCAACAGCAAGCAACAGGCGGTAGCCACAACGCTTTTTGGTGCTACCGTCTGTACTCTAACGAGGTCGTTTTCCCCTGAGTAAGCACAGCTACTTGCTATTACCCTACTTTTGAGATGCGTCGCGGTAACGACGCTGGTAAGGCCGCCCTTGCATCGGGTCACAGCGCGTTCCCAGCGCTGCAAAGGCGTTTGCCTCCCCATTTCTCCGGTGGCTGCCTCAAGGAGCTTACCCCCCACCGCAAAGGCCGCTTGTAAGCCCATAACATTGAGGAAAACACTCTCACTCTAACGACGCGCAACTCTGATGCGGTGACGTTGCCAGCCAACACCCCACATCAAGATAATCTATGGTGCAGAGGCTATGGCCACATCTTAGGTTTGCGGGTATGCCCCCAGACTCACCTCAGATCTTATTGCACCAAAGCAACACACCTCTTCCCCATAAATTGCCATCTTTTGCACCAAAGCAGAGCCTATTCACAATACTCGATTTTTACTCTCTTTCCCTGCAAATCCTTATATATAAACCAACCTCTATCACAAAACACCCCTATTCCATTGCACAAGCACTGTGCAAAATTGCGCTGTAAGCAAGTTGCTTCCCCCTATTAAGCCTATAATGCCTCTAAACGCCCCCGCCATGAGCATTGCCCGCATCTGCGCGCCATTTGCTCGCGCACTTTCTCAACCATTGCACCAACTCACTCTCTGACGACGGGCTAAAAGGGCCATAGCCATGCATCTGCACTCTCCTTTTCCGGCCTCTGTGGCTTAACACGAAAGTCACAAGGCACAGCTTGCGGAGTCATCGCCATGGGTCTTTGTCATAACCTTACAACTAAAGCTTAGCTTGCACTTTGTAACCGTCACCAATGGCACCGGTGGCACGGAGTCTTGCTCTTCGTTGGAGACTCTGTCCTAAAGCTGTCATTACGGCTGATGACAGCACCACTACTCAAGATGTACTGCCGCTTGAGTAGTGCTTAGTGGTTTTCTGGTGTGCAAGGTAACGTCTCTTACCGCCCCCACGGATCAGAGAATACGCTTGCAGCTTACCGGCAGCAAGCAAGTAAGTCCCTGCGCTGTACGGCACCACGGTAGTCACCAACCCCCATACCACTGCAATCTAAGCTGCCATTCACAGGAGAGCTTCATGTTAGAGCCCATTAAGCCTAAATTTCCGCTGGCGCAGTCGCTAAATCGTGTTCCTTTCATCCTGCAAATCCTCGTAGGTATGATTCTGGGTATTGTCATTGCCCTGATCTACCCTTACGACACCTCGATTCTGCCTACCATCGGTAACCTCTTTGTTAAAGGCTTAAAGTCCGTTGCCCCATTCTTAGTGTTTGTGCTGGTCTCGGCAGCTATTGCCCGTCACCAAACCGGTGTCCAGTCCAACATTAAGCCTGTAATCGTGCTGTACTTCGTGAGCATGCTCTGCGCTTCGTCCTTAGCCCTGTTCATGAGCTACACCTTCCCAAGCACCTTTACCGAGCTTAAGGATGTCACTGAGGGCATCTCGCCACCAAAGGGCATTGGTGAAGTTCTCTCTAACTTCGTCAACCAAGCCATTGACAACCCATTCACCGCTTTAATCCAAGGCAACTACATCTGCATCCTCATTTGGGCTATTGCCTTAGGCTGGACCTTCCGTGCCGCCGGTGATACCACCAAGCGCGTCTTAGAGGATCTCTCTGAGTCCGTAAGCTCCGTGGTACGTATGGTGATCCGCTTTGCGCCTTTAGGCGTTATGGGTCTGGTGTACAACTCCTGCACGCAGCCAGGTGGCTTTAGCAACCTCTTAAACTACGTGCACGTAGTGGTGGTCTTAGTGGCCACGATGCTCATTATTGCCTTTGGTATCAACGCCATCATTGTGGGTATCGTCACGCGTTCTAACCCATTCCCGCTCATTATCACCTGCTGCGTGCGCTCCGGTTTAACGGCTTTCTTCACCCGTTCCTCAGCTGCTAACCTGCCAGTAAACTTAGAGCTGTGCGAGCGCTTAAAGCTGCCACGTAGCACCTACACCATTACCATTCCTTTAGGCTGCACCATTAACATGTCTGGTGCTGGCGTGACCATCGTTATCATGACCATGGCAGCCGTGCACACTCTGGGCATTCAAGTTGACGTCTGGTCAAGCCTGTTAATGTGCATTGTCTCGGTACTGTGCGCCTGCGGTGCTTCCGGTGTGGCTGGTGGCTCCTTAATGCTGATTCCATTAGCTTGCTCGATCTTTGGTATCAGCAACGATATCGCCATGCAGATTGTGGGTATCGGCTTCATCATCGGCGTGGTGCAGGATTCTACTGAGACGGCCTTAAACTCTTCGACTGACGTGCTCTTTACCGCTGCTGCTTGCCGCCGTGCCGAGCGTATCGCTCGTGCTAAGGGCTTAAAGACCCAGCGCGAGTTAGAGGATGCTGCCGCTGTGGGCATGCCTTCTGAGGCTACCGAAGAGTACGCTGCTGCGGCTTCTGCTGCGCGTCCTGTTGAGGCACCTCAAGATAAAAATGATTAACGAAACCGCGTAATTCCCTATGCGTAAGCGTAGGGATGTAAGCGGCCAATACCAGCATCCGTTATAATGTTCCCAAGAACTCAAGAAAGGACATTTTGTCTCTACTTGATGGGGGCTTTGTGGACAAGCCCGTAGTGATTCGCAATCTACATCATAAGCTCAGATAGCGGCTCGCTACTAGAAAAAAGCAGTGTTAACACTGTGTAAAAGCAGAGTTAGCACTGTGAAACCTCAGACGTAAGTCTGCGGTAGTTCATCAGCTAAATCCAAAGGCGTGACTCATTCGCGCCTTTTTATTTTCAGAGCACACAAAGAGTAGCAACGTCGCCGCGCCAGAGTGCAGGGTTCTGTCTTTCATTAAGATCAGGTACATCCATGCGTTAAGGCGTAATCCCGTGCTAAAGCTCATCCCTGCGCAGTCGCCAGAGCAGCTATCAGCTCGGATGTAAGGTTGAGTGTTGGCAGCGACCAACACCTCAAGATAAAGAGCGCAGGCTAACCTTAAAGAGTCTTGGCCCTATTCCCCGCTCCTATCCCTATCCCTATCCCCTGTCTCTCTCTGATCCAGAAGAGCATCCCACTCTATCTCTATCTCTAATAGTCACATCTCTGCGCCCATACCTATCCCTTACCCCCTGAGACGTCTCTATAAAACAACTGTCAAATCACTTCCCATAAAACCAGCAACAGATGTTGGTATTGCCTATTTTAGCTACCAGCATTTAACACTTACTTTACAACTTTTCCCGACGCAGCTGCTCTTAGCTTCGCCTCAGAGAGCTACCAAAAAGGCCGCTGCTATCACAGCCATGTACAATCGCGCTTGTAAAAGCCACGGCCATTCCTTAAGATGAGCTCATCTCGGGGCAAAGTTTGCTTGCCTTATCTTGCTCCCCACCAGCACTCTGTAGTCGGTGTTGGCTTTGTTCTTAGTGGCAGGAAGCCTCAAGTACACTCTTGTCTGTGTCCTACAAGGCGCCGCCCTACTGCCACATACCGCAGTGATTGACATACACTTGGTAAGTCAGTCCCAGCCCACTCACCAGCGTCGCTACGCAGCACTCACAGCTCTCTTGGTGCTACGCTACGACGCGCTGTTACTTCAGGAGGTCTCCATGCTACATGCTGTTATTCTCTACTCCGTGGGATCGCCTGAGTCTTTAACCAAGTCCTGCCTGCGCTCTTTTATTGGTCACTTCCTCTCTGATCGGCACGTGGTCAAGATGCCAGCCTTTCTCTGGCAGCCGATTCTGCGCTCCTTTATTCTGCCAACGCGACCAAATCGCCTGCTCCAGCGCTACGAGCAAATCTTTGTCGAGGACCAAAATCCCTACCTCACGGCCATGCACAACCTCTGTGCCAATCTTGAGGCCTACCTCAACGAGCAGCAGTACATCAAGCATGAGGCCACCTCGGTACAAGCTGCCGCTTGTGCGGCCTTAGCCCTGCAAGCTCATGACAGCGGCGACAATGCTTCGTTTTTAGCAGCCTATGGTGATAGCCCTGATTTAGGCCCATCCGTGCCTCAGTATGTGGTGCGCTCTGCTTTTGCCTACACTGGTGAGGGCTTAGCTAAAGTCATTCGTAAGTGCGCTGCCGACAAAGCAGACGAGATTACCGTTATTCCGCTCTTTCCTCAGTTTAGCTACACCACTACGCAGCAGCCTGCAAATATCGTTGCGCAACTACAAAAAGAGGTGGGCTCCACCCGTATCCACCTCGTGCGCTCCTTTGCCTCGCATCCCCTCTATATCCGTGCCCTGAGCACCAAGTTGCAAGAGGGCTTAATGCAGGTACTAAAAGACAATGGCCATGGCGATGGCAGCCCAAGTGACACTCTCAAGCAAAGCCATGTGCATGTGCTGCTTACTTACCACAGCCTGCCACAGAGCTACGTGCGTATGGGCGATCCTTACGTCGAGGAATGCGCGGCGACGACCCAAGCGCTGGTCACAGCCTTAGGTTTAGAGCAGAGTCCACATCTGTCGGTGGCTTACCAGAGCAAGATGGGCCCCATGCCATGGCTGCGTCCCTACCTTGAAGATGAGGTCGAGTCGCTCCTCAATAAGGGCGTGCAGCACTTGATTGTGATGGCACCTGGCTTTAGTCTCGATTGCTTAGAGACGCTCTACGATATCAACATCAAGTTACGTGAGCTCTTTGTGCACCGTGGGGGCGATAGCTTTACGTATATACCGGCCCTCAACGACAGTGCAGCACAAGTGCAATTGCTCTCTCACCTCGTCTTGCATCCGAGCACCTGTGACGCTACGGTGACGACCACGACACCGCAGCCACATACACAAGCTTAAAAAGCTACGTCTCAGCCTCAGCCTAAGACTAAGCACATGCCACGTGCGCCTAGCTCCTAACGGCTCTTACCTCAAGGATAGGCACAGCCAGCGTACACGCACGGTAAAGAGCATGGAGTCACCTCCTGCTGCTCCTTACAGTGCTTATCTCGAGGTAAAAACAAAGACGTGCACCTCTACTGCACCTTAGATTAACGTCACCAACAACGCTGGTGGTTGGGATTCCCCATGTAGCCTACGCTGCTCATGACAACTGCACCAAAACATGCGGCAGCACCACGCTGCCTTTTTTCTCTTAGTATTCTTCTATCTTTTGCTTGCTGACTAAGGAGGGCAGATTATGACTTGGAGTGTGCTGGGATCGTTTGCCATTACTTCCCTTATCTTAGCGGCAGCACCTGGGCCAGATAACATCTTTGTGCTCACCCAGAGCGCGCTCCATGGCGTCAAAAAGGGCATGATGGTCATCATCGGCCTGTGCTTAGGCATCATCCTCCAGACGCTGTGCATGATCGTGGGTATCACCGCTTTTATCACCGCCGTACCTGTAATCATGGTGCTCTTAAAGGTCGCAGGTGCCCTCTATCTGTGCTACCTTGCCTATATGGCTATCACCCATGCTAAGACCACTGCTCACATCGACTTAAGTGCGCAGCCCCAGCAAGACGTGCCTAACTGGAAACTGGTACGCCGTGGCTTTATCATGAATATCACCAACCCTAAAGTGCAGCTCTTCTTCCTCTCCTTTTTCCCGCAGTTTCTACCACAGGGCATCCACGGCTGGACTCTAATGGGCTATATGGCGCTGTTAGGCTGCATCTTTGCGCTGGCTACGGTGCTAATCTTCTGCTTGGTGGCGCTGTTCTCGGGCTCGCTGGCTTCACAGTTTAAGTCCGTAAAGTTCAATATGTGCCTCAACTACTCGGCGGCCGTGATCTTTATTGGCCTTGCGCTGTACACCATCTCTACAGCATTTTAACGAAGCCGCGTAATTCCCTATGCGTAAGCGTAGGGATGAAAGCGGCCAATACCAGCATCTGTTATGCTGTTATAATCTTCCCAAGAACTCAAGAAAGGACATTTTGTCTCTACTTGATGAGGGCTTTATGGACAAGCCCGTAGTGATCCGCAATCTACATCAGAAGATCAGATAGCGGCTCGCTACTAGAAAAAAGCAATGTTAACACTGTGTAAAAGCAGAGTTAGCACTGTGAAACCGCAGACGTAAGTCTGCGGTAGTTCATAAGGGTGTACCTACGCCTGCCACCTTTGAGCATCTGCGGTGGTATGCCCCTAATATGTACCGCGTTGCTTGGCTTAAAATCAAACTATCAGTGTTTCCAGCCTCGTTAGGAACCTATTAACTAATAACTACCAGTTTTTGGCTCGCTTCAGAGTTGGTGGATACCAAAGCGCAACCGTACCAATGCAATCAAGCTTGTGCAAGGTGTTATGGCGTTTGGTGTGACCATCATTGAGGGAGTGTTGGTGGTGGTGCTTTACCTACCACACTCTGAGCAGAGCAGAGAAAAAAGTTTGGTAGTTAATAGTTGTTCCTTAACTTCCCATATTCTTTCAGACACTACCTGCCATCACAGTAGTTGATTTTAGCAGAATCCCCATAAAATACAGGAAAGATCTGTGTTTACTATTGACATGGGCTCCGTGCTGTTATACAATCATCT
>JAHLFE010000080.1 GCA_018884035.1 Candidatus Anaerobiospirillum pullicola | reverse complement strand
TGCTAGAGCGAGTCTTAATAAGCAACTCAGCTCAGAGTAGTAGACAACTTGTCGTAAAATTTGCTGAGCAGATATTCAATAAATGCCTCTAAGCAGCATATTTATGGACTTCCTTATGTTGCTGGGTATGGTCTTAAACCCACCTAAAAGGCTGGTTTTAAGCCAATGACATAGGTGAAAAATACTTTGAAGGAACAAGAGGGAAAATGCTCTCGTTCCTAAGTTTCGCCGCCAAAGGATAGCAGCACCCATTGTTCTTTGCCAGTAGTAGCGCCGCTACCATTAACTACACCATCATCATCACCAGAACTCGTAACAGCACCACTACGCTTGCTGTATCGCTGTGGCTTAACAGAGATGATGGCTCTGCCCTGTAGGCCCTGTAGGCTTTGTAAGCCGCATCTCGTCCGTAGAAGCTTAGCAAAATAGCGTACTTTTTTGCACAAAAATGGGGCAGTGTAGCAGGGCTGTAAGAGGGTAAGCTGTGGCTCACTATGCCCTTGAATATCAGGATACGTCGGGCAGAATCTCATATTTACGCCAGCGGTAAGAGAGGACGGCCAACAGAGCAACAGGGGCTATTTTTAGCGCGCAAATATTTCCGTGGCCTAAGTGCTCAGGCCTCATGGCTTTGCCCTATAATCGCGCCCGCAGTGCCCACGTAAACAGCAGTGAGTAAGTTTCGTTTTTCGTTTTGCACTTGCTGCTTTGTGTCGCACCGGCTGTTGTTACGCCAGCTTTGCAGACACCTCCTTTGCTGCCAGCAAATGCTGTAAATAAGAGCTTAGCTGCGGCTAAAGGTACAGGGCTTACTGTGTGGAGCGCAGGGATGGACTCCACTATTGCTTTGACCTCAATACGGCGCGTTCGCGCCTTTTTTCCCTGAGACAGTAGATAAAACTACCCACCTACACCACATAACCTGATCTTCTCAAACCAAGTGCCATGGGCACAGTGAGCATCAGGACAAAACAGCAAGCACGCAATTAGGGCTCTACAGGCACAAACTGTCTGTATGAGTGAGGTGAGCAGCAGAATCTCACCGTAACACCGCCGAGAAACTACTCTCCGGTCTTTTCTTGCCTTGAGCACCTGAAGCTTTAGCCAGTGAGGCTAGAGCCAGAGCCAGAGTCTGGAGCTTGCTAGCTTGTTTGCCCTGTGGTGTGCGTAAGTAGCGTCTGAGGCCGAAGCCAACTTGGATTTGTTGAGCGTTTTTGCATGTCGCAGCAAGAGCACAAAAAGCAAGCATCAATTGTTACTGCCACAGAGATTGAGCCAAAGAGCAGTACCACTACAGCTCAGGTACTTGACCCACAAGTGCAAGAGCGGCAGGAGTTAGTTGCGGCCAGTGTGCAGCAAGCCAATTCCTTTGGCCAAGCCTTAAACGTTAAAGACCGTGCGGAAATTAAGCAGCTGCCCTCATCCGAGCAAGCTGCAGCCGCAGCAGAAGCTACTACCACTACCACTGACGTTGCCACCGGCAGCAGCTCTAGCAGCGCTAGCGTTGAGGCCACCCCAAAAGGTGCAGATAGTGCGGTTGGTGCTACCGAGGGCTCAGCTTTAGACTCGCTCTCGCCTGAGCAAAGAGCAGCAGCGCGCGTGGGTATCATGGCGGCAGCACCAATTGTGGTGACTGCTAATAAGCAGGCCATGGAAGCAGCGCAGATGGCGGCCATGTTTACCGCTGATGCCGGTGGTAACAAGAACTTACAGGAAGCAGCTGCCGTGGCTGCTGCCGCCGCTGCTGCCGGTAACGCCAATATCGCAGTTAACGTCTCTAATCCTGAGGTGTCCTTAAAGGACAATGCCAGCGCTGAGGCGGTGGATAAGGTGGTCACCGAGCTTGATAAGTCCATTGACAAGCTCGATCTCGAGACCCCACAGCGCTCGCTGCTCTCGCTGACGTGGCCAATCTTTATTGACCTCTCGCTGCACTTTGCCACGCTGATCATTAACACCATCATGGTGGGTATGGTCTCGGTTAAGGCGGTGGCGGAGCTTACCATTGGTAATCAGGTCTTTGATTTGGCCCTGATTATCTTTAACTTCTTTAACATTGGCGTGTGCGTGGTGTGCGCGCAGGCCTTAGGTGCTAACAATAAACGCTTAGCGCGGCGTGTGATTCACGTGGGCTTAGGCGTCAACCTCATTATTGGCACCATAGTCTCGGCGAGTATCTTCTTCCTCTCTGGCTTTATTGTCGACATCATGAATGTGCCGCCGGAGATTGCGGAGAGCTCACATAACTACCTGAAGATCCTCTCCTTATCGTTTTTGCCATTGTCGCTGTGCTTAGTGTCGTCGGCTATTTTGCGTGCTTTTAGCTGCACCCGTGACGCTATGTACGTGTCGCTGATGGTGAACGTCATTACCATCTGTGGTAACAGCTGTTTCCTTTTTGGTTACTTAGGCGTGCCACAGCTGGGTGTAGAGGGCGTGGCGATTAGCACCGTGTTTAGCCGTGCAGTGGCCAGCATCGTCTTTATTCCGCTGATCATCAAGCGCACCAAGACCCACATCATTCCGCGCTTCATGTTCGTGTTCCGCAAGAAGGTCATCTACTCGATCTTAAATATTGGCCTGCCTGGTGCCGGTGAGAACCTCTCTTGGCATACGCAGAACATGTTCTTAACGGGTGTGGTGGCCTCGATGGGCGCCATGCAGTTAGCAACGCATGGTATCTACTTCCAAGTGGTGCAGGTGCTGATGCTCTTTAGTGCCTCGGTGGGTATGGGTACAGAGCTGTTAGTGGCGCACTACACGGGTGCTTTAAAGCTGGATCTGGCTAACAAGCAGCTGATTCGCTCGGTGAAGATTGGTGAGGTGGCAACCATCTTACTGACCTTCTCCTTACCACTGGGCACCGGTGCGTTCCTCATTGGTCTCTTTACAGATAACCATGAGGTGCTGTTACTGGCAACGCCAATCTTTATGATTTCGGTGTTCCAAGAGCCAGGTCGTATCCTCAATGTGATCATCATTAACTCGCTGCGTGCTACAGGTGATACCAAGTTCCCTGTGATCATGGCGGTGATCTCGATGTGGGGTATCTCCGTACCGTTAGGCTGCTTCTTAGCGCTGCATATGGGCTTAGGCCTAACCGGCATCTGGATTGGTTATGCCGTCGATGAGTGGGTACGCGGTATTGCCATGGTGCTTCGCTGGCGTTCTAAGGCGTGGCATAAGGCGGCGTATCGTGTGTACGAGCGCACCTTGGCAATGGAGCACAATCGCTCACAGCTGAAGACCCACGCTATGGTGCAAGAGGCCAAAAGCGAGGCATAGTATGAGCTGAGGTGAGCTGAACTGAGCCTAATAGGGCGCCTGTGCTTGATGCTAAGCAAGAGCATGGGGCAGCGCAGCAACTCACAGCAGACGCTATAAAAAGCAAAGGCAGCAGTTCCTGACGTGGAGCCGCTGCCTTTTTCGTTTTGCGTTTGGGGCGCGGTACAGTGAATGAGGCCGTTTGCCTCTTGTGTGAGCACAGCTACTTGCCTTTAACGAAGCCGCGTAATTCCCTATGCGTAAGCGTAGGGATGTAAGCGGCCAATATCAGCATCTGTTATAATGTTCCCAAGAACTCAAGAAAGGATATTTCGTCCCTACTTGATGGGGGCTTTGTGG
>JAHLFE010000079.1 GCA_018884035.1 Candidatus Anaerobiospirillum pullicola | reverse complement strand
ATATAAACCAAGATCTGGTCTCATTGTACCGTTTTTGCGGGTTAAAATGCCAATCGACCGGCGTAAGAGCCTTAGTAAGTGGCTACAATGCTGATATTTAAGCGCTTTTGCTTAACTTAATGCCCATGATTGGAAATATTTTTAGCTTCACCAGAGGCTTCACTTTTACCGTCCCAGCCCCAAACACCATAGCCATAACTAGCTTGCTTACCATCGGTTTTTAAATTTAACTCGCCATTAGCAGTAACGGTTAATGTACCGTTTACCATTAAGGGTTTACTGATAGTATCCTTCGAGCTATTTAACGAGCCGCCATTAATGGTGAGATCGTGAACGGAGTTACCAGCAGCGTCAAGATAGATGTCACCGCTATTGATCTCGCCATCAAAGCGAACACCGGTAGTAGTATCTGGAATGATGTCGGCATTAGTGATTTCTGTCACTGCCTGAGCCGTACCAGCCAGAGCTAAGCCAGCGGTGAGCAGTACTGCCGAGGCGAGACCCTTGACATAGGCGTGCTTAAAAATAGCGCGATACTGAGCGAGTAAAAACTTCAGCGCGTTGTTAGTTTGCTTCATCAGTTTGTACGAAATAAAGGAGAGTGCTTGTCTCTCTGTCCCGCAGTACAGGAAAGATGGCCCTTTGGCCTAGTTAAAAAGAAAAAGCCGCAACTGCGGGGACAGGACTGCCGCTTACGCTCTTGCGCATATTTAAGCGGTTTGCTTTGGTATTAGCGCAGACAGCCAGCAGAGTTGACCTTTGTTGATCTAATACCGTGGTTAAGGGGTTGGAGGTATGGTGCAGCGCAATGCAATGAGTAACGTCCACTAACCGCTTCAACAAGCGAAAAAGCTGAAGCTGACAGCAGGAAAGAGCGTGCTCTATCAAACAGAGGCAGAGGGCAGGCGGTAGATAATGGAGGGAGGGTATGGTGTGTGGTGGCGAGAACTGCTGCTGGCAGCTGCGCTTCGTATCTGTGTGGTGGAAAAGCCAACCACCATGAGACCCGAGCGACTGCAAAATAGTCTTTGCATCAGCACCTGCTTGCTGCGTAGGTGTCATACCAACACCTACCAGAGGATCGACTCAATCCCGATCAATACCCAAAAGGTTCCCACAGAGGTTAAGTCCCTCCAGCGAGGGCCTTTACCTTAAACGAGCAGCCTTGCACTGCTCTACCCTCTGGCAGTTTGCTGGTAGCTGCGCGTGGGGAAGAGCGCTGTACTATCAACAGTGAGCCTGCGTATGTAGCAGTGAGCGCAGACCAAACTGCCGGACATTTACCCGTAAGCTGCTGTAGTGTGCAGCAGCGTATCCCTCGTTAACCGACACGTCACGCGGTTTATTGTGCTCTTTACCCAGCGTGGCGTGCTGTGTGCCCATCCCGTTCTGTCAGTCTTTGCCAAAAGACGGGATATCCCTCTGTGCTGGCGTCTCTACACCATGGCTTCTAACGCTGCAGCCCACAGGGGCGGCAAGCTCCTCTGTAAAGAGCAGCATCGTATGACCACGTAGTAGAAACAAAGAGCCTCTGTGTAAGAGCCTCTGGCGCGCCTTTCTCCTGTGAGCTTTCTTGCCTGCGCTCCGTCAGCTGGTTTCGCCCGCCCAGCCGTAATCCTGTGCGTGTTTGCTGCAGACGCAATGAGGGCGTGCTGCTGTGCGCGCAGTAGAACAGCGAGGGCTCAACCATGGAAAAAGAGACAGAGGAGGGGCGAAAGGACGTGAGCAGCTACTCATCCTGCTTATGCCTACCACCCAGCGACTACGGCAAGCTGTAGCGCGGTGTTAGGCAGTAAGCACAGGGGATAGTGCTCTCTCGGAGGAAAAGATGCCAGAGAGGAGGCTGCTGTCAGTGCTCTGCATTGCGCCACTCTGTGGAGAGAGTAGCGCTTGCCGTCACCTGAGTCCCATACTGCTGGCGCGGCGTAAGCAGCAGCGCTGCGCGTTAGCGCCAGCAACAGGGCAGGGTAGAGACGGCGTGAGTAAAGGCAGAGCAGTCAGCTCAATATGAGAGGCGACGGATTGATACTTACCGCCGCAGTACACGAGACAAGCGAAGAAGTGGCATAAAACGCGGCTTATGCCGCCATGGCCACAAAAATGTGTACAAAATTTAAAGACAGCGTGACCAGCATAAATTTTCCTAGTAAAAAAAAAAACTATGGTTACTTATAGTTATATAAATACTTTTTGTTTAGCAAGGATATAGCAGGCACCGCACCTAGGTGTTATCGCAAATTAATGCCTGTTTATGTATCTATGAAAAATATGGCACAAGAAAAGACGTGAAAAAGCAGGTAGTGCTTTGGTGCAAGGTGGCGCTGGGCTGGGGGGACCAACCGCCATGGCTGTCCTTAAGATAATGGGCCACGCCCATGGGGCGGGCGCTGTAAACAGCGCCACATCTCCATGATGGCGTTTTCAAGAAGCGGCGAGCTGCGCTTCTTAGTGGTGTGGCGCGGCGTAGTGTGTGGTGGCGCGGCTTTTCTCTTATCCGCAGCTGCTGACGCCAGCCAGCGCCAGCACTGCGGCGCCTAGGTTTTCTGGCTGTGGCTAGCGTCTGACGCTGCGGAATAGGTGCTATCAGCAGTGGCGGCTGCTGGGGGAGGGGGCGTTAGGAGAAGTTATATTAATGCGCTCTTCTTTGGTGCAAATAGCCAAAGAACCGCATAAACACCTTAAAGAAGCAGCAAAAGCAACTGTGAGGATAGAAAACCTCATTCTTAAGGCGTTTATGAGCCATTTGCTCCACAGTGGAGCATATTAATAGAACCTCTCTTAGGGCAAGATGACACACCTCGAGATAAAGAGGCGGGTAAGCTTGAGCCTATCTTCAGCGTGTGGCCATGCCTGCTTACCCTTAAGCCGTCATCTCTTAAATCAGCCGTTCCTTAGAGCTTTTCGGGCAGCGCATCGTGCTCTAAGAGATAGTCCACAAACTTAGGCATAGTGGTACCGGCCTTACCGTAGTAGCCGTGGTTAAAGACATTACCGACGACACTAGGCTCGAGGTTAAACTCCACACAAGGCTTGCCTAAGTGACGGCACATGGAGACAAAGCCCGCCGCTGGGTAGACCACTCCTGAGGTGCCAACAGCTAAGAACAGATCGCACGCAAACAGCACCTGCTGGATCTCTTCCATGTGGTAAGGGATCTCACCAAACCACACAATGTCAGGGCGCATGGCCTTTTTACCGCACTTAGGGCAGACGGTATCAGGACTGGAGTTACCATCAAAGTCGATACGTGCACCGCAGCGCTCACATAATAGCTTATTGAGCTCACCGTGCATGTGAATCACATGCTGGCTGTGTGCTTTTTCGTGCAGGTCGTCGATGTTTTGCGTAATGATAGTGACTTGCCCGCCACGTGCAGTCAGCTCCTCTTGGAGCTTGGTCAGCGCTATGTGCGCGGGATTAGGCTCACGGCTTTTGAGCTCTTGGCGCATCTTGTTGTAGAAGTTGTGTACTAAGACGGGATCACGGGCAAAGCCCTCGTAGGTAGCCACATCTTCGATGCGATGTTGTTCCCAGAGGCCGTCCTCGGAGCGAAATACGGGGACGCCAGATTCGGCAGAGATGCCAGCGCCAGTCAAAACGGCAATGCGAGAATACTGCATATAGACATTGGGTCACGGCCGCACTACAGCGTTTGGCCCGCCAGTATGCTGCTTTGCCTTGCACTGCACTGCAAGTTGCAGTAGTGCTCTACACTAGGGAATGACCTCAGAGACAGATGTAGGGGCATGCGGGTAACGGCCTCCCCCTCGAGATGAGGGCTACAGGTGAATCTGAGCCTCTCTTCTGCAGAGGCGCGCCTGCTGGCCATAAATGCCGACATCTCTGCAGTCAGTCGTTCCCTGCATTACCCTCTTGCGTCTCGGTCTGTGCGGACTTGCTTCTCTGTGCGTGCTGCGCAGCGTAGAGCAGAGCATGACGCTTGGGCTCAAGCACAGCGTGCGGACAAGCAGAGCTCCTCAGAGGTGGTAGAGCGTAGTGGGGCGCAGTAGTAGCAGTTGGTGGCGAGATAAGCACTTGCGGTGCGATCGCAACTTCTCCTATGGTGTGCGGGAGTACAGGCACGCAAGCTGACGCTGGGCGTAGCTGCGTCGTATAGAGAGTGGTTCTGGGAGTGGTAAAGAGTGTCGCGTAGAGATTGGTTTTAGAGAGTGGCTTGAGGGAGCGGGTTAGCAATCAGCAACAGGCGTGATCTTAAGGCTGGAGAGCTCTCCTTAGTGTGGGATACAAGATTAAGAGCTGGTACTGCCACACCTTGAGATGAGTGGTGCCGGTGATCTTGATCCTGAGCCTATCTTCAGCTTGGACACGCACGCTGGCCTTAAGCGCTGTCATCTCGGCAGTTAGGCAGGCGTGCCGCAGTGCTCTTGCTTCGTATCTGCTGTGCAACGAAACGCAGCACGCCCCAATAGCCCTCTTAGGGTAATCTCAAGATGGCCGCTGCAGCTTGACAGGAGAGCGTCTCCCCTTGGTTCCCTCAAAGTATTTTTCCCCTATGTTATTGGCTTAAAATAGGCCTTTGCAGTGGGGTTAAGCTCCTTGCGGCAGAAAGATGATAGGGAGCATCAAGCGTAGCTACCGCGACGTATCTTTGAGGTAGGTTAGTGGCAAGTAGCTTTGCTCACACATGGGCAAAACGCCCTCCTTGTAAGCTGCTTGCAGCCGCTTGCTGCATGCAGAACTTGAGGGCGGCCTGCCTTTGGAGGTTTAAGCGGAGCCGCGTAGTTGTGGTAGGTGGTTGGGGCTCCCCTCGCGGTCTTAGTACTCTGCGCCTACTAACCAGTGGGCTAAGGCATAGACCGTAGCACCAGTAGATCCCGTGCCATAGTATGGTGAGCTGTCCTTATGGAAGGCATTCGCAAGGTCTAAGTGCGTCCACTTGATCTCGGGATCGACAAAGAACGATAAGAAGGCAGCGGCAGTAGAGGCACCAGGGGCACCATCACCATGGGAGGTGTTACAAATTTGCGCACGACGCGCGGTAATGTAGCGCTTATGGTACTCACGCAGTGGCAGTAACCAGTACTCTTCCTTGGTATAGGCAAAGGCCTCGGCCATTTGCGCATCCATGCTATTGGTGCGATTTAACACCGCACACATGTCACGGCCAATGGCGATCTTGGCCGCACCTGTTAAGGTGGCAGCGTCTAAGATGTACTTTGGCTTGTCTTTGCTGGCGAGGATCAGTCCGTCAGCTAAGATTAAGCGGCCCTCAGCATCGGTGTTACCGATTTCTACTTTGACGCCATTAGGGTAGGTAATGATGTCACCTGGTACCATCGCATTGGCCGAGATGCGGTTCTCAGCACAAGGCAGGTAGCAGCGCACATGCTTGCGCACTCCCATAGCAGCAGCTAAGACTGTAGCAGCAGCCACGTAGACGAGGCCGGACTTATCGGTGTGCATGGTCTCCATAAACTTGGATGGCTTGAGGTCATAGCCACCGGTATCAAAGGCGATGCCCTTACCGACTAAGGCAATATCGATCTTAGAGTTATCTGCACCTTCACCAACAAAGTCGATCACACCCAAGCATGGGGCGTAGTCTGAGCTCTGTCCCACCGTTTGCAGACCGATGCAGTTTTCTTTAAAGAAGTCATCCTCTGGGGTGTAGAGCTTAAAGCTTAGCTTACCGCTAGATAGATTAGAGACAGCAATGGCCTCGTTGTAAGCTTTTTCCAGCTCATGGTAGTAGGTGGTGACAAAGTCTACGGTGTGGTAGATATTGTTAGGGCTGTTAGCAAAGATGCGGGCTAAGGTAATGATGTTGACGTTACGGCGCACGGACTTTAAAGCGGCCTCATTAAGGTCAAAGGCCACGGCTAAGGAGCCATTTTCTAAGGCATCAGAGTACATGCCCACTACAAATTGGGTGGCAGTGACCACATCAAGTTTTAAATCGGGGCTGTCAATAAAGACTTGGACTTTAGTTAAGCCAGTCGAGGCGACAGTGCGTCCTGCTTTTTGGATGCAGCGGTCATCAGCGGTATCGACAATGATGTCAAAGCCGCCGTCTTTACGCGGCACCGTATTGGTGCCCTCAGCAAAACAGGCAGGAGCAGCAGTGGTGGTCAGGTGGACAGGAAAGTAGTCCGAGGTGGCGTCCTGACGGGCGATGATGTCAAGGCGTGGTCCTTTGGCAGTGGCGGTTGCGGTCATACCCAGTGATAGTCCCCAAGAAAAAGCAAAAGCAAAAGTCGTTACCAAGGAAGGAGTGAACTCAGCAGAGACGGCTGCAGGGATGGAAAGGGAGTACGGTTAAGGTTCTACACCGTAAGATCAATGGTGGGTGTAGGTCATCTTGGATCTATCCTAAGGTGGGGCATGCATCCTTACCCTAAAGCCGTCATCTATGCAGTCAGTCATTCCCCATGGCAGCTGCGTCTTTGCAGTAATGTGGAGGGAGTGGAGGGAGTGGAGGGAGTGGCGAGAGTGGAAGGAGTGGCATCTGTGGCGTGAGTAGCGTCTTTCGCTGAAGTCACGGCAGTAAAAAGCGCAGGAAACAAGTGATCTCAGCAGTGACGGCTGCAAGGTTAAGTGAGGTTACCTCTCACAACTCGCGGTGCGT
This sequence comes from Candidatus Anaerobiospirillum pullicola, assembly GCA_018884035.1. Taxonomy (GTDB): domain Bacteria; phylum Pseudomonadota; class Gammaproteobacteria; order Enterobacterales; family Succinivibrionaceae; genus Anaerobiospirillum; species Anaerobiospirillum pullicola. The sequence continues at coordinate 8,386 of JAHLFE010000079.1, read as the reverse complement.
GGTGCTGGTGAGGTGAAGTGAGGTGAGGTGAGCCTGAGCTTATCTGCAGTAGGGGCACGCATGATTGCCTTAAATGCCGTCATCGCTTCAGTCAGTTGCTTCCAGCTGTAGCGCTATGTCTATTGTAAGCCGGAGTAGCGCTGATGTGCATGGTGGCTCAGCGTGGAGCAGTATAGGGCTAAGGGAAGAGTGCTCGCAGCAGCAGTGACGGCTGCAAGGCTAAGAGGTTAACGTCACCTATCTGAAGATGAATGGTGCAGGTGCGCTTGAGTTTAGCTTTGCTTTGCTTTGCTTAAGGCGTGGCACTGACATCGGACAGTTGGCTCGCATGTGTTTTTTCTGATAAATAAGCTGTTTCTGCTGTACAACCCTAAATGATAGCCACCACATTAAAGCGTGAGATGGAGCATCCCCAGCTTTAAGGCTATCGCCTTGCCCTTGAGTGATAGGCGTCAGTAGATCCACTCTCAGGTAAAAGCTGTATCTTAGAGGTTTGAGAAAAATCAGCCTCAACGCCTCGACGTCATTAGCACTCATGATAGCCTTAAATGCCGTCAGCGCTGAGAGCGTTTTCCCCTTGTTCCTTCAAAGTATTTTCCCCATGTATTGGCTTAAAATCGGCCTTTTAGGTGGGGTTAAGCATCCTTGATGCAGCAACCTGATATGTAGCGTCGCGCGTTGCTACCGCGACGTATCTTGAGGTAGGTGAATGGCAAGTAGCTGTGCTCACACAAGGGGAAAACGCCCTCTCAGCGATTAAGTCGGCTGTTTCTAAGCTGACGTGCTTTGTTGTGCTTGCTCCTTGCACAAGGGAAGCTAGAAGCTGCTACTATGATGCGACCGTTTTGCTCCATTTCTAAGAGAGGACAGTCCATGTACAAATTGCTGTGGTTTAGCCCGCAGAGCATGCATCAGCCACTATCTGACGCCGCCCAGCAGAGCCTCAATATGGCGCGTGCTCTGGCCCGCCATCAAGTAGCTGTTTGCGTCTTAAGTGTAGCGACGACCAAGACTCTCCTGCCAGCCTCTGTGCCTGTGCCTGACTACGCTGCTGCCGCGACCAAACCGCTGATCTTTACCGAGCAAGCGGTGCAATTTGTCTATGTCCCTACCACTGTCAGTGACTTAAATGAGCTGCCTACAGCGACGCAAGAGCAACTTAATGCTTTGGGGGCGCAGCTTATGTGGCAATTACAGCCAGATGTGGTGCTTGGCTCCTCATGGGACTATCTGTCGTATAACCTGCTGCGCCAAGCACAGCGCTGTCAGCTGCCAACAGCTATGGTGCTTTTAGATGAGCCAGTGGCCCAAGGTCTCTGTGCACTGCCAGTAACAGCTAATGCTGACTTACCGTCGACTGAGGCGAATCCCGCCGCCACAGCGTCAGCTGACGCCACCGCATCTGCAGCCGCACCTACATCAGCCACCGCAACAGTATCAGCTGCTACAGCAGATGTTGGTGGTGAGGACGGTGTAAATAGTGAGAGTGGTGTTGACGCTAATCTCGCGTTGCTGTCTCCAGCGGAGCGTATCAAGACGATAGCGCCGACTGCTACCTTAGTGCTGACTACCCTTAAGACGGCAGGGGAGAGTTTTACCGCGCTTACAGGGCGGACGGCAGCTTTTACGGGGCATTTTCTCTCCTTGCTGGGGCCGCTGCGCCCTGAGCTCCTCACGCCTGAGGAGAGACCAGAGGCGGTAGAACGGAGTAATCTGAATCAGATTGGGCTCTCTATGTTCTATCAGTACCTCGGATATAACCTGCCAGCAGCAGAAGCGGAGGCGTCACGTATCAACAAGCAGCTGCAAGCGGCAGCAGGGGCAAAGCCGAGCATAGCTGAGCGTACCCAGCTGATTGATCCTAATAAGAGAGCACTGGTACTGTTCATCGTGGCAGCTGATGATACGCTGAGCGCTACTGACACCGAGGCGGTGAGTAAGGCATGGTGGCTTAAGCTGCTGGTCAGGTTTGCTGTAAATAATTCTGGTTCAGGTCTGCACTGGAAATTAGTGGTAACCACTACGAAAAAGGACGCTACGACGCAGCAACAGCTGCAGCAAACTTATGAGCAAGCCATTGCCTTAGTGAACTCTCAAGCGGAACCGCATCCATGGGGCCTCAAACTCATATGGGAAGAGGTATCTGTAGAAGTGCTGTGCGCAGATGCTGTGCTGAGTACAGCTGTTGCTGACGATGCTGCTAGTGCTACGGGGGAGGTAAGTGCTACCTCCGAGATGCTCTCTACTAGAGTTAAGACCCTCTTACAGGATGCCCGCGTAGTGATATTGCCGCAGGCAGAGGATGCTGCTCTGAACTGGTGGGCGCTGCAGGCTATGAGTTTTGGCGCCGCAGTGACAACAAGCAACACTCCATGGTCACGTGAAATGCTTGGAGATAAGATTGCGCGGGTGCCAGCAGGTGCTGTTGAGAAGTGGTCCAGCGGCTGTAGGTTATCCATGCCTATGTACTTCAATGAAATAGCTATTGCGCTTGAGCATGTACAGCCTGAGGCCGATGAGCGACGCTTACTGTTGGCCTTACAGCCACTGCTGAGGCGCCGTGCGGGGAATGAGCCGCACTTGTTCTTAAACAGCACCTACGACTGTAAGAGCATGCTCAGTGAGCAGGCGCTAAAAGAGGCGCTGCAAGCATGGTATGACTCTCTGGGAGCAGCTACAGGCGGGGCTCCAGCCTAAGGCACAGCTGACTTAAGCGATGACGCCTTTTAAGGCAAGCGTGTGTGTGCAACCTCAAGGCAGACTCAGGCTAACCGGCATCATTTATCTCGAGGTGTAGGTTGTTGCCAGCACTTACTTGCATCCGTCAGTTAGTAGATCACTCATTCCTAACACTTTTACCCCCACTCCTGCCTTAATCCTGAGGATATGATCATGCCCAAGATCTTGTGGATGTCTCCGTTTAGTCTTCATGACACCGCCTCAGGTGCCGCTGTCAATTGCCACATTATGCTGCGTGAGCTTAAGCAGCGGGGCTTTACTATTAGGGTGTGCTCGGCGCTCATCTTTGATGCGCCACGTGGTGCCGTCTCCACTTTTGGTGATTTAGCGACCTTTTTGCAGCAAGAGCAGCGGCCACAATGGGAATTTGACGATCAGGGTATTCACTACCTTTACACCCGCTGTGCCAGCAGTGATGAGCGCTTGATGTCCATGGGGGAGGCGCAAACCTTTTATCAGAGCTTTTGTCAGCAGCTTGATGAGTTTGCCCCTGATATCGTTATGGGCTATGGCTTAAGCCCCATGCCTCAGCTGTGCTTTTATGAGGCGCATCAGCGGGGTATCTCGACGGTGTACTGCCTCACCAATGGTGATGGTGGGCGCTTCCACTATCCGCACATCGACCTCATCATTACTGACTCGCAAGCTACCGAGGAGCTCTACGCCCAGCGCGATAAGCTCAATATTCGGGGACAGGGCGTGTACTGGCAGCCACAGAACTTTTTGGTATGCGAGCACCACCCAACTTACGTCACGCTGGTTAATCCCTCAGATGCTAAGGGCGTGGCGATCTTTGCTAAGCTCGCTTACATCTTTAAGAGCATTAAGCCAGAGGTGAAGTTCTTAGCGATCAATACCCGTGATCCCTTCCCTGAGGCAGTAAAGAAGCTCCATGTAAAGGGCTATCCGCAGCAGCATCCTTACAGCGCAGCGGACTTCCCTAACGTCTTTACAGTCGAGCCGCAAGCTGACATGCGTCCGGTGTATGAGCACACGGCGGTGCTTTTAGCACCATCCCTGTGGTATGAATCATGGGGGCGTGTGGCTTCGGAGGCTGTCTACAACGGCATCCCTGTGCTCTACTCTTCGTCAGGTGGCTTACCTGAAGCGGCGGCCGGTGGTGGCATCTGCATTGATGCCCCTGAGCATTGTCGGCAGGACTATAACAGCCTGCCTGATGATGAGGAGATTAAGCCGTGGGTAGAGGGCTTATTGCAATTGCTCGATAGCAGCCCCGAGGCTCAAGAGCACAGAGCGCAGATGCTTGAGCGCGCGTTACTTAAGGTCAAAAACATCGCGGCTACAGAGCATGTCTTAGCGGCGCTGACCCCACTGGTGCTAAAGACCCAGAGCTTACGCTGGCAAGTTAATACTGATGCTGAAGCGTTGGCGGCCGAGCTTAATGCGCTGCCCGATGCGGCTCTGCCAGAGGTAAGCTTTTAGGTGTGGCTAGGCTGGGGGACGCCTATGAAGAGATGACGGATGCAGGATTGAGTGCTGGCAATAACCTCCACCTCGAGATAAAGGGGGCTGGCGAGCTTGAGCCTACCTTAAGCTGAGGTCAGCTTGAAAGCCATAAATTCCGTCATCGTTTAAGTAAGTCGTTCCTAAGCAGGCGCTTCCCAGCCAAAGATAAGCTCAGTCGCTCCAGTTGCTTTTATCTCGAGATGGGGACGTTACCAGCACTTCACTTTGCAGCCGTCACTTAGGAGCGCACTCATTGTCGGGAGCTAATCCCAGCGGCGCACTTAGAGTGGGTGGTGCCGTAAGGTAGCGTGGGGTAGGGGCTCTCATTGGTAACCTACAGGGGTAACCTACACATGCTGCGGTGTGGGCTACCATGGCTCTTGGTGCAGACACAGTCAGGCACGTTGTTTAGAGGTGAGGAACACTATGGCTCAGCTTTTATGGATCAGTCCTTTTAGTCTGCACGACCAGTTCTCAACTGCGGCCAAAGAGTGTTTACGCGTAATACGTGCTTTACAAGCAGCGCACCACCAAGTGCTGGTGCTAAGTCCCACGTTGTACACCAATCAGGATCCGCAAGCTCTCCCTGATGCTATGCGTGCTACGCTGCTCTCGGGGCAAAAGACTTTGCAATTTGTCTATGAGGGTACGTTTTGCTATTACGTGGCCACCTCCGCAGCGACCCTTGAGCAGATGCCAGCCCACGAGCATCGTACTTTTGCTTACGCACTGCCGCCTATCATCGCGGAGTTTAAGCCAGATGCCATGATCTTCAACAGTGCCGATCTCTTAAGCTTAAGCTGCCTGACGCAAGCGCAGCTGGCGCACATTCCTACGGTCTTTGTGCTCAATACCCCAGTGCCTGCTTTCTTTTCGTGGCGTGACATCGATCTGATCTTAAGCTTAAAGCCAGAACTGACAGCGCAATACGTGACAGCGCAGCAGTGCACTGCCGTGGAGTTACAGCTTGCCTCTAACCCTAAGCAGGCGGGGGCTAAGAACAAGCACCAAAAAGGCAGCAGCGGCAAAAAGAGCAAGCATCTGCCATGGGAGCAGCAACTTTATGAGGCGCTGGCGCCGCTTCTTAAGCGGCAGGCGAGCCGTGACCCGCAGCTGTTAAAGAGCCTGCTGTTCTCTATTCCTGAGGTCAAAAATGATCAGCTGCTGCGGCAAGCGGGCGCGGCGGCACAAGAGCCACAGCATCCACTGTATGCCACTTATGTGGCGGCTCAGAGTACACAGCGGCTGGCGCAAAAGGCGATGAAGGCAGCGGGTATGGCGGTGGCGCAAGCGCCATTACCACCACAGAGTGCTGATCTTGCTGATCCCCAAGTCCGTGCTGACTTACTGGCGGTACAGCGCTATGCCCAAGAGCAAGCACTCAAGCTCGATGCGGACGCGCTGGTGCTCAGCAGCACGGCGGGAGAGGACTAAGAGCTACGGTAGGGAGTGGGAGATCTAATAACTGACGGATACAGAGTTGAATGCAGGCAACAACCTACACCTCGAGATAAAGGGTGTTCTAGCCTGAGCCTACCTTAAGGTTAGGCACTCATGCTTGCCATAAATCCCGTCATCTATTAAGTAATTCGTTCCTAGGTGTGAGTGGCGGCAGGAGCCGCCTTCTCAGTGTCGCTACCGCGACCTACTTTTAAGGACTCTAATGACTCTACGGTAGGTAAGAGCAAGTAGCCTTGCTCACACATCATGGCTAGCGCCCCATTTCTCTTACCATCTTGATAATGGTAGAGACGAGGTTGCGCGCCTTATGAGCCTATTGCCGTACTTGCAGTTGTGTGGCAATGTTCAGCATCTCTACAAAGCCCTCGTGGCGCTCTATCTGCCCAGTCTTGTTGACGTCAAGTGTGCGCCAAGCACAGACCTGACGGTATTTGTCGCAAATCACCAAGAGTACCCCCGTAATCGGCTTATCTCGATCCATGCGACTACTGCCATAACCCCTGCTTAACATTTGCTGCTCCGCCACATCTAACATGGCGCGGCGCGCGTTTTTGGATGAGGAGCTTTGGTTAAGACGCTTGAGCTCAAAGACAAAGATGCGTTCACTGGTTTCAGCTACCAGATCACACCGCCCCAAACTGTTGATCTCTTCACGTGCGGTGAGGATAGGATCCGACTGCAGATACATCTCAAAGAAGCAGGCATATAAGGCCTCCTTAGCATCCTGCAATACGGTGTAGCCCTCTTTGCATAAGTTCAGGTTGAACAGCACACACATGTGCGCAATATCACCCACAAGCAAGGCTTGCTGGGTCTCAGTGCACGCCTGTTCCAGCTTCCGCTGCTTATCTTGGTCGAAGTGCAGTAAGTAGCTGGCCAGTACGGGAAAAAAAGCCTTGCTCACATCTTTGTTGGTGATGGCACAGTTGAATTTTCTCGCCTCAGGGGAAGCTGCATTTTTAGCAATAGACTCAATGGAAAAATAGCCAGCTTGCACTAACAGTTGCTTGAACGAGACCGTGCCAAAGTAGTTGGCCTCAGCGATCTCCGGATAAGACAAGGTGAACTGTTGCTGGCAAATCTGCTTGAGCTCATCTGCCTCTAGTTCACGCCTGCGCAAGTACTCAATTAACGCCACACGCGCATTAGCGCTGTTCATCCAGAAAGAGCCAAAATAAGGCACAACGTCCGGATATTTCACCACAGCAAAGAATTGGTTAATGGCATACGGGCAGTACACCTTGACCGAGGCATTGTAGTCAAAGCAAAAGCCGTCATAGTGCACCTGCAGCAAGTGCAGCAGCTTTTCCTCAGAAAGGTTCATCTGCTGACAGGCCAGAGGAATGTAGTCCTTAAAGGCGTGCTGCAGCTCATCTTGGGTATACCCCAGCAAATCCGCAAAGTCAGGATCCATGCTCAAGTCTTGGATATCCTGCCCCGAGAATAAGGACGTTTCACGGTAGCGCATGATACCAGTGACCAAAACAAAGCGCGGTTTTGGCAGATTGCGCAGCCATGAGTAAAAAATGCTAAGTGTAGCCTTGAAGAGATTGAAATCATCCTCTTTGTCAAGGCTGTTGGATAGCTGATGATCCCACTCATCGATCAGGAACACCAGCCAGTGCTGCTCGGCAATTACGTTGAATTGGCTGAGAAAGCCGCTTAGAGTCTTTGTTTGGTCAAAGCTTTGCGCTTCGGGAAAACCAGCTGTAGTAAAAGCAGTAGCGATGTTTTCCTTAAGCACTTTCTCAAACTCGCTGGCATCCTTGCCTTGAATGGAATTAAAGGACAAGCGGATGACGGGATAGGTACGCCCCTTTTCCTCCGGCCACAGGTCATAAATCTGTGTGCCCTCAAATTTGTCCGTGCCGTGGGCAAACAGCTCATACAGCATAGAGCACAGGGTAGATTTACCCATGCGTCGTGGACGGGCAAAGAACACCATGTTAAACTCCACCAACTTTGCAAGTTTGGCGGTTTTATCGACGACCAAATAGTTGCGGCTCCGCAACACGTCCCACTTAGAAACCCCCAGTGGAATGTTGGGTAAGGCGTTTAGGACTTCTTCATCTTTCCCTATCAGGTTTGCCATATAGTCCGTTTCCTCTGGTGGTGCCGTTTTTGACCCTTGTTAGGTAGCGATCTCAAGCTGGTAATCTGCGGTACGCCTCTAAGCGATAGCTACCACTCTGAAGCTTGAGATTGGGGCACGCTCAGCTTGCAGGCTAGCGCCTTACCTTTGACTGTTAGTCGTAAGTAGATCAACTTTGATGTAAAAGCCGTATCTTAGCGGTTTTGGAAAGAGTCAGCCGCAACGTTCTTGACGTCATTGATTAGCAAGCTACTCAATGACGCAATCTCACAAGCTACCTTTCATTCTACCCTACACTACACTATATCGGCCGTACATCGAACCTCGTACACAGACGTCGAGGAATGGAGAGTGATTTTCCAAAAACCGCTAATATACGGCTTTTCCTAAGACTGTCTCTGGGCTTGCAAGCAAACACACCACATCAGCAATGAATCAATGGGGCGAGCAACAGCATCAGCAACCACTTATCACTACTGCCGATGCGCATAAACATCCATGGGCATTAAGTTAGCAGTGTAGTCTAGATCAACAGCAGTAAAACTGGAAATGATTATAAGGCTGTGACGGGGTAACTTACGTTGATTCCAGCACTTTTTCTGAGCCGCATACATATCCTAGGCCCAT
>JAHLFE010000078.1 GCA_018884035.1 Candidatus Anaerobiospirillum pullicola | reverse complement strand
ACCCTTATTAATAAGGGTAAGCAGTGGATGATGACTTTCCCTTTTCAGCAGGAGGTAAAACTTACAACCAAGCCTGTAAACGACCAAGTGGTGGTTGGCGTCGACCTTGGCCTTAATAACGCGTGCGTATGATCTGCTATGACTTCAGATGGCACTGTCCTCGGCAGAATGTTCCGGACTGTACAAATGGCATGCATAATCCCATCAAACAGCATAAGCCCTGCGGATTTGGTTCACAGGGACAAATGAGTGATTACACCACTGTAGTGGTAGCTCACGCTGATTTCTGCGCGGTTTCTGAGTCTATACATGGATATCCCCCCATTCGTCTCAGTGAACTGTCTTGTCATCTTATGGCTGCTTGCTTGTACCCCATTTGTACAGTCCGCAAAAATCTGGTGCCACAGTGTATTGCGATCTGCCTCCAATAGAGTCGACAACAAACTCCTGCTTTAGCCCCAGCAAGAGAGCAAAGTGCAAGAATAAGCAAGCGGGTAGACTGAGGCTACTCAGAGCACCAGACGCATAAGCTGCACTTGGGGTAAGTAGGTGCGGGAAAAACTTTGGTAACAAAACAGAGGAGAGATAACCTAAAGTGTGAGGCGTGACGTATGCGCACCTAAGCATAGTGCATCTATTAGTGCTACCATAAGGCGTCACATTGAGTTCCAGAGCTGTGATAGCAGTATGTAACTATCTGAAACTAAAGAGAGGAGATGCCCGCTGCGAGCGCAGAGAGGCATCACCTGTGGTTCTTATGATGTGTGCTCCTCTCCAGCACCAAAGCTCGAAGGCGGTTTATGGCGCGAGATCCAGCCCAAGGTCAAGATGACTTGACTAACTTTTCCTCCTCAGCGCAGGAGGAAGAGCTTACCCGTACTGCCTTAAAAGGTAATGCTGTAAGTACAGAGAAGCCACAGGAGACCACAGCAGAGACAAGCACGTATAGCCTTGATTCTGAGGCCCAGCTTGAGGCTACGGTTGCCGCAAACGCCGAGAAGTTTGCCGCCGATGCCCGTGCACAAGTAGAGCGCTCCCATGCGGAGCTGGCGCGAGCCACGGCCTATGCCTCACAACATGAGGCCCTGCATGAGAGCCAGCAGCAGGACAATAGCGTCGCAGCCGAGGCTTTTGTGTCTGCCACTACCGCTGCGCGTGAGGGAAAGACAGTCAGTCCAGCCGCTGTCGCCAATGATGTCATTAGCTCCGCAGCCACCAAGCAAGATCAAGAAAGATCCGAGGAGAAAGCTGCTGCTGCTGCTGCTGATGATGATGATGATGCTGATGCTACCAGCGTAGAGGTGAGTGCTAGCGCGAGCCACAGTGCTATATCTGAGAGTGTCTCGACCGCAACGGCAGCAGGTAAGGACAACCACAGCAGCAGTGTGGAGAGGGAGCAAATTGCGCCTGACACGCGAGCCTCTGCTGCTACTGCCGCTCATGCTGACGTTGAGCACACCGCTGCTACTGCCGCTACCGATCCCGCAGGTGCGGAAGCCGCAGGTGCAGAGACCACTGCCACTGCCGCTGAGGCGGACGCGGCGGCGAAAACTGCTGATGCTGCGGATATAGCTCAAGAGGCTCTCTATACCACGCACCGTACTCAGACGCAGCGCAGACGCAATCGCGTTAATTTGCACGAAACCAGCAGCTATAGTGGCCGCTCGGCATACCTGTGCAACACCCCACGCCATAAAGCTCGCACTCTGGCGCGCAATCTAACCTTACTGGTAGCACCCTTAGCTTTGCTCTGGACAGTGTTGTGTATCTTCATTGCCCTGCAGATGCACGAGCTGCGCGTCTATAGCAGCGATTTACGCCGTGCTTACATCCCAGGGGTGGAGATGAGTGACCTCCTGCAAAAGGACATGCTGCAGGTGGCCTATCACGCGGACTTGCTCGCCCAGAGCATGAACATCTCAGTGGCCTTTGCCAACTACAACAATCTGCAAGCACTGCTGCAAAAAGACTATTTGCAGGACATAGAGCCGATTAAGCCACAGCTTGCTCAGCTGCGTGCGGAGATCGATGACCTTTATGAGGCTAAGAGCGAGCTGCACTACCGCACGAAGCAGATCTTTAACACGTGGTTGGTGTACTTTAGCACGGTCGAAAACTTCTGCATTCTTACTGGCCAAGTAGGCGTACTTTACGAGATTGCCATGCACGATCACAGTGTGCTTATGCATGGTTATAAGTCCTTAGCACAGGTGATTAACCGTCATACCAGCACGGTCGATAGTTATGTACGGCCGCAATGTCAGGCGGTACTCACCTTTTTTAAGGATCACCCTGACGAGATTGGCTCTTACGCGCAAAAGCTGCAATCTATTCCTGTATTTCGCCGCCTGCTGGAGCAAAGAGGCCCGCAAGGGCTCAATGGTGGACAGCACAGCCACGCTTCACTGGCGTTACCAGCAACGGTGGGCTCGCAAGTAAGTTCTGTAGCCACTACAGCTACTGTTGCCAGCGCCGTCTCTACCGCTGCCGCGACCTCGGCTAGCGCTGCTACTACTATTGCTACCACTGCTACTGCGGCAAAGGCCGCCCATGCTGCTGTGGCTCCAAGTGCACACGGTGCGCAAGGCACGCAAGGCACGCAAGGCGAGAACGTACCACCACGCTTACGCTTACCTGAGGATGAGCAGTGGATCAGCCACGATCTGCAGCTTGAGGCTCCACAGAGCATGATTGCTGATATCAGAGCGCAGCAGTCGGGGGCCGAATCGGTACGCCATCAGAGTATAGCCCGCTTGCCACAGCCTCATAGGGCGCCATCTCAAGCTCAAGCTGCTATTGACGGTAAATCTGAGCAAGAGCAGGTTATGCAGCAAGGTACCCAGCAGGGCGCCATGGCTACGCTTACCGCTGCAGGTGGCATGATGGCCGATGGTGCCGCCGACAATACCGCGAGCTTAATGGTGGATATCCATCTGGCTACTGCCGGTCACAAGCCAAGCCAAGCTGAGGGCGTGTCGAATGCCAGTGCCCTCATGGATGACCATGCCCTGCCTGAGGATATCACCCGCGACTTTGCGCAGGCTATGCACTTGACGGGAGAGGAGCTCAGTGACTTCAATGCAACGCAGTCGCAAGAGCTGTCGGTGCCAGAGCTGACCCTCGGTATCATCCGTGATCGTAACGAGACCATTGATGACTCCTTTAACATGCAGCCAGAAATCGCAGGTAATCTCCAGAGCTTTTCTGCACATGATTTCACGGAGCAGGCCGTAAGCGCGAGCATTAATCACACACTGGCTACAGCTGAGGAGCTTCGTGCAGATCAGGCAGCGATTAATCGCGCCTTAGTGGAGCACCCTATAACCTCGCTTAGCGATGAGCAATTGGTCTACACCTTTGTGCATGAGCCGGTGCAGGCCCTGAATCTGGTAGTGGCAGCTGTGAATGAGGCGTTCTTACTGAGCCATGAGAAGCACTCCTTTATGTGGGGCCAGCAAGAGGTCTATAACTTTGCCACCCAAAAGGCAGATCCATCAGCAGAAAAGACAGAGGCCTTTGGTTCTAATGAGGAGCAGAGTACACCGGCGGCGCTGCCATCAAGTGTCTTGCTGCAAAAGGGCAATAGCAGTGATTTAGAAGATGGGGAGGAAGTCACTGCCAACATCTACATGACAAACTTTAACCGTAACGAGAAGTTCCTCTTTACGTGCCGTGCTTACAATCGCTCCTATAGTGATCTGCTCTTTTTATTCGTGGCGCAACAGCAGGCTATGGATAAGTTTAAGGTCGCTTACTCGCAACTGTTAGAGACTATTACCTCCGTTAATCAGCTCAGCTCAAAGCTGGCTAAAAAGCCTGTAGCAACGGTGGCGGTGGATGTACAGCACGGCACTAATCGCTTAACGTTGCTCATGGTGCTCGTGGGCGCGGCTGCGCTTTTCTCGGTACTCTATGTCTACTTCTTTGTGCTCCATGTCTTTATCCGCCCAACCATGCGCTTACGGGAGTTAGTGCACGAGTTTAATGACACCTTCCGCGTGCCTGACCCACGTGAGGTCTCGACTACAGAGGGACAGGATATTATCGACACCCTGCGTCCGATCATGGAAAACTACGGCACGCTGGTGCAGCGCAATATCGACCTCAAGAAGCTCAACTCTAAGCTTGGTAAGCTCTACTACCTTGACGGCTTAACGCACCTTTACAACCATCAGGCGTTAGAGGAGATCATCTCGCAGATTCCGCAAATCCATAACGACAGTGCGATCTTAATGATCGATGTCGACCATCTCTACGATTACTGCTTGTCGCAGGGCCAGATTGCCGGTGATGAGGCCTTAGCTTTAATTGCCAGCACCATTAAAGCGAACATTGCCCCAGAGCGTGACCTGCTCTTCCGCTACAGTGGGGATGAGTTCTGCCTGTTCTTAAGTCAGATCTCTTACCATGAGACCATCATGCTCTGCGATCACCTCCTGCAAAAGATTGAGAGCTTAAACCTAAATTATCAGCGTCAGGTAGGCGCTAACAGCGCTACGACGACAGCGCAGGAAGCAGCGCTCAGGATGCAGGATCGTGTTACGCAGATGCTGCATGATCAGGTAGAGGTAGTGCCAGCTGCTGCGCAGGATGGTGCGGCGCAGGTCGATACTGACACCACCTCAACCACAACTACCACTACCAGCGCTGCTGCTAAGCGCTATAACAACGCTAACTTAGGTCACTGGGCGCAGGATCTGGCACAGGAAACTGTCGGCAAGGCCGCAGCCAAGAGTGCTGAGACTAAGGAGCATGTGCTCACCATTAGCATTGGTGTGTCTTACATCGGGGCCGGTATGCAGACAAAGACGCATCGGGCCAAGGATCACATCCGCTTTGCCTGCCAAGCGCTGGCTTTAGCCAAGTGCGTAGGTGAGAGCAGCTTCCATGTGCATGAGATCATGCCATCGCTGGAGGGGGATGAGCCACAGCGTATGCGCAGTGATTACGAGCCAAAGGAGCGCGAGCACACTGCTGAGGATTTTGCGCGGCGCCACGTGCTGGGCGAGCAGGAGTAGATAGGTAGGTAAGTAGGTAACGAATGCTCTAATAAATCACGGAAGAAGTGAGGCGTGAGGGCAAATACACACCTCGAAATGCATGGTGCAGGTGCGTCTCATCCTACCTTTGGCCGGTGCACCATGATTACCCTCAAATCCGTAATCTATGAAGGCAGTCTTTCCTCGAGAGGGAGCAGAGTCATACCAGCGAACCGCAGAGGGGACAGCACCACGCCAGACGGTGTAAAGGCATTACTTCAGTGGGAGGAAGCGGCGGCTGAGGAATGACTGCCTGAAGATATGACGGCCTTTAAGATCAGCAGTTGTGACCTATCCTTAGATAGGAGATAGGCTCAGACTCGCCTGTACCTTGTATCTGGAGATGAGGTCTGGGGCGTTACCAGCAGTCAACCTTGCAGCCGTCATTTATGAGCTTACTGATGCCTTAGGTGGTTGTTACTCTCAGGTGGTACGCGACAGCATTGGTCCACTTGCAGTGCGCATCCCCAAGGATCATTGACGTACCCCCAGAGCCATTTCCACGAACTTAAAACCACCATGGCTTTATGTCGCTCTTGGTGTGCGTCCATGCCATTTAGGGATGAGTGCTGTAAGTGGCAGCTATAGCGTTTACAAGCTGGTTTGGCGCATCTTAATTACCCTTAGGGATGACTTGCTAACGCTATGAGCTGAGCTGTCAACTCTTAGGTTCGCGGGTATGACCAAGAGCACCAGCAGACCATGTTGGATTGAAGCGAGTGGTAATGGAGCAGAGTAGGGGCGGGCGCTGTTAGGACCGTGTGCACCACTACCACAGCCACCATCACCACCACTACCCTGAGGTAGTAGCCTGCCTGAGGTAGTAGCCTGAGGTGTGTTGCGTCGTAACAGCATCCCTTGTTGTTGTGAGGCGGCTTGTGCTATCAGCAGCATCAGCAGCAGCGCTGCTATTGTGGGTAAAGCCTACCCCGTGCCCAAGCTTTGTGCACAGCACTTTCCCTGCGCATCGAGGTACCTGCTTACTCACAGTGACCAGCAAGCGTCATCATGAGCACCACCCCGCGTACCAAACTCCACCTGATTTGCCCGCGTGTTGGCCAAAAAGCGCTTGTAAATCAGCCTTCCCCCCCAGTCTTTCCCTCCCGCCATGGGCATATTTTTTGCCGCCATGCTCCGTTAGGGTGGCCATTCCTGCCCCTAAGGTCGATATTTGTGTGAACTTTGTGTACAAAGCGTCAGTCAAAGGCCTTACAATAACCCGATACCGCGTGTGTAACACCTCGTCAATGCGTAAAACACTGTAAGCTTGTGCTGGTGTACCAGCTGACACTGGGGTGACACATCGTGCTCAACACTGTAGGCCTGTTCTGTCCTGTAGTGCGCGGTTATTACTGGGTACCTCTATATTCCCCTGACTCATGGTGCCATGAATCAAGGGCAAGAGCACTTGCTGCGTATCCTTTGCTGTTGTTGGCGGTCATTGCGACCTGCGTTTATCACTGGCCTTGTCACTCCGTCTTTGCCTTACAGTTCACCAATACCTGTAAGGTGAAATTGCCCCTTTCCTTGCGCTCTGGCTGCGTGTGCGCTTGACGCCCCATGCAACCATTTGCTGGAGCGTGCTCCTGCTTTTACACCTAGCTTTCTCGGGGTAAAAGCCGCTACAGCAGGGGGCAGCCAGTGATCTGGAGTATTTTTTGTGGAAACTAAAGACAATTTAGAGGCTACTGCTGCCCTTGCATCAGGGGAAGCAACCCCTGCTAAGGCTAAGCCTCAAACCCCTGCTGAAGCCGCAGCGGCCAAAAAGGCTGCTATGGTCGCAGCTGTCGCTGCTCAGCAGGCTATTACGGGCTCCCACCAAGAGCACATCCAAGAAGCCCTTGAACTTCTCTATAAGCACTTCCCTAAGGCCTTTATCAAAGAAGGTGATTGCAAGCCATTAAAGGTTGGCATCTTAGATGACTTAAAGCCTTTAATCGCTGACATCCCAGGCCTTTCGATCTCGAAAGTGCGTGCAGCAGTGCGTTTTTACACCTCGCGTCTGCGCTACTTCTTTGCCATGCGCGAAGGCGCCATGCGTATCGACCTCGAGGGTAACGAAGTTGAGCCAGTGACCGCTGAGCACGCCGAGTACGCTCATGGCCGTTTCTCGGAGATTAACGCCAAGCGCCGTCCAGCTAAGCCAAAGCGTACCGCGCCAAAGGGCGGCAAGCCTAACATGCGTCGCGGTGCCGGTAAGCCTGGTCAAGCCGGTGCAGGAGCACCTCACGGCAAGGGCCCACAGGGCAATAACCGTCGTCCAAGTGGCCAAAATCGCGGTAATGCGCCACATACGCCACGCCACTACGATCCGCTGCCAGCGAGCGAGGTCGTGATCGGCTGTGCTGTTACGGTGCAGCTTGATCGTGCCTATGTCCGTGCCACTATCTCTGAGGCACCACAGGGTGATAAGGTCAAGGTCACCATGCAAAACGGCGTGACCGCCAGTGTGCCAGTAGCCCGCTTATTCCAAGCTCCACCAGCACCAAAGCATGGTGGTAATGGTGGCCATGGTCAGGGCTTTAACCGTGGCGGCCGTGATAATCACCGTGGTAATGGCGGTGGTGGTCGCGGTAACTTCCGTGGCAATCGCGGTAACGGCTCACGCGGTGGCGGTAACGGCGGCCCGCGCAACGGTGGTAAGCCACAGGGCAATGTCCCACGTGGTGGTGCTAATGGCCCACATAACGGTGGCAACGGCGGCAATGGCGTTAATGGTGGTAAGCCAAACGCTGAGGCCTAAGATCCGGCCTTAATTAGTTCCTAAGGAGCGATTTACTTAATAGATGACGGACTTAAGAGTAATCATGGTGCACCGGCCTCAGGTAGGCTTAGACTCACCGGCACCATGCATCTTGTGGTGTGTCTTTGCTATCACGCATCACATCTTCCGTCATTTATGAGAGCACTCATTCCTAACCACTTCCCAAAAGCAGAGACAGTAAGCGGCGCCGTCGGCGTTTTGCTGCGATGCTGTGCTCTGCTTTTTGTGTCTTCACATCCAAGCAAGAGCGTGCTGCTAGCCATGCTGATAAATAAGCCCTTTGTCAGGATGAGCACAGCTCTAATGAATTCCTAAGCTGCATTTTGTATTATATGCACCACGTGTGGGTGGTGACACCACTGCGTACAACGGCTTTTGAATTTCCCTTGCCCTCTGCTGATGGCGCTGGTAGGCCGTCACTTTAGCGAGTGGCAGATTTGTTATGCCCAAAGAGACCCTGCTCTGAGGAAGATCCATTGCTCTTAGCTTACGAGAGCCTCCATCTCTGGGGGGATCCACTAGGGGCGCTCTTGGCGCAAAGTTATGTCTCTGCGGTGTGTGTGAGGCGTAACCTAGAGGTGCCCTTTGGGGCATAAAGAGGTAGTGCCAGCTGTGCTGAAACTTTTTCCCCTTTCCTTAGCCTTTGCCTTGCTGCTGGGTGGCTCCTTTGCTGCTCACGCCAAGTTGCAGGTGCCAACCTTTGACGATCTGCCTGAACTGCAACCTGAGGGTATCCATCAAACGGCCTGCACGCGCACAGCTAACAGCTTTATTCGCGCGCACTACAAAGCCATTAATGTTGATGATGCCTTTGCCGATAAGGTCATCAAGCAATTCCTGACTCTCATTGACTACAACAAGAGTCTGCTCACCGCTTCCGAGGTCGATGAAATTTACCAAAATCGTGATCGTATCCAGCGCGCCATTTTGCTTTGCGACCTGAGCTACCCTTACGAGGTCTACAACGAGATCATCAAGAAGCGCTTTAACAAGTACTCCTTCTTTGCGCAGACCATTAAGGACGGCAACTTAGATCTCGAGGCCGATGACTACCTGCGCTTTGATCGCAAGGATGCGGACTACCTGCCAGATGAGGCGGCCTTAAAGGATGAGTGGCTCAAAGAGCTCAAGAACGACTACATCCTGCAGCTGCTGTCAGACAAGACGCCAGAAGAGGCCCGTGAGCGCTTAGAGCGCCGCTACAATGCCGCGCTCTCGAAGCTGGCGCAAACGCGCTCGGAGGATGTGTTCTCGGTCTTTGAGAACAGCTTTGCCACGGCCATCGATCCGCACACCAGCTACTTAAGCCCAGATGACTCTGAGAGCTTTAATGACAACCTCAACCTTTCGCTGGAGGGTATCGGTGCGGTCTTAACCTCTGAGGATGAGTACACCGTAATTAACTCCATTCTCCCTGGTTCGCCTGCAGAGAAGACCAACAAGCTCAAGGCCAAGGATAAGATCGTGGGTGTGCGTCAGGCTGACGGCACCTATGAGGACATCATTGGCTGGCGCTTAAACGAGGTGGTGAAGAAGATCAAGGGCCCTAAGGGCACCAAGGTCACCTTGGATATCGAGCGCGGTGAAGGCTCGCAAATGACCACCTTTAGTGTGGATATCATCCGCGATAAGGTGCGCCTGCAAGACAGCGAAGCCAAGATCGAGATGGAGGAGCACAACGGTAAGAAGATCGCGGTGCTGCGCATCAAGAGCTTCTACACCAACCTGCACAAGGATATCCGCAAGGAAATCGAGCGCGTTACCAAGGAAGAGGGCCCAATTGACGCTTTAGTCATTGACCTGCGTAACAATGGTGGCGGTCTCTTACCTGAGGCGACCTTATCCTCGGGCCTCTTTATCAAGCAGGGCCCAATCGTGCTGGTGCGTGATGCACGCGGTAACGTGGTGCCTCAGTTTGATACCGACCCGAGCGTCGCTTACTCCGGCCCATTAGTGGTGCTGATCAACCGTCTCTCGGCGTCAAGCTCGGAGATTATGACCGCAGCGCTGCGTGATTACGGCCGTGCCTTAGTGGTGGGTGATACCTCCTTTGGTAAGGGCACTGTGCAGCAGAGTAAGCCACTGGCGCGCGTCTACGACTTTAATGAGGAGCAGTTAGGCTCGATTCACTACACCATTGCTAAGTTCTACCGTATTAACGGTGGCTCGACGCAGTTAAAGGGTGTGTCTCCTGATATCTTCCTGCCAACGCTGGTTGATGATGAGGAGTTTGGTGAGCATAACGAGGCTAACGCCTTACCATGGGATAAGATCAGCCCTGTGCCTTATGAGGGCTATCTCAACATTGATGCTTACGTCCCAGAGTTAAAGCGCTTAAGCGATATCCGCAGCAAGGATAACCGCGTCTTCCAGATCATGGCGAATGACATGAAGCGCTACTACGATCTCAAGCACCGTGAGGTGATCTCGGTGAACCTTGAGAAGCGTGAAGCGCAGCGTGAAGAGGATGATGCCTATCGTCTGGCTACCACCAATGAGCGCTTAGAGCTGATGGGGGAGAAGCCAATCAAGAAGCTCAAGGATTTACCTGAGGACTTTGAGTTTGATGATGCCATCTTAGATGAGACGGTGGCGATTGCTGCTGACTTTGCGGATGCGCAAAAGCAGAAGCTGTATTCTGCTGACACCACCCCAGTGCTGACGCGCTATCAGTTTAACCGTGACACCTTATCGGAGGGTAGCGGTACGGCTTCCCCTCCAGGTGCGGCGGCGATGCCGGCACGTCCTAATGTGTTAAGCGATGGCTGGACTGCGGCGCAGGTCTTAGGTGAGCGTGAGAACTGGCTTGAGGCTAATACGATCAAGGATAAGACCGCCACCAAGAGCAAGCGCAATATCGACGTTAACAGCTTAACCACAGGTGAGGTGCGCTTTCTCTCAGCTGAGGCCTTAGAGGCTGCGACCAATAGCAGTGGTGCTCTGACCACGCCGGATGGCCGTCTGTACAAGACCATGACTGAGACCGGTGAGGTTAACAACATGGCGGTAGATGGCACATTATTGGGGCCATGGCGCACGATCAATGAGGACGACACCTTTTTACGGCAGAGCGATACCAGCTTCTCCAAGCTGGTAAAGGAGAGCACGGAGCGTTCAACGACAGTGCACTTACAGGATAGCCTGTACCCGAGCATTCTGCCGCACCGTGCTGCTTTTGCGGTAGAGCAGCCACGGGCTAAGGGCACGATTGTGCTGGTGTCTGATTAAGCTTAAGCACAGAGCCTGAGTGGAGGCTTTGCGGGAAAGGGAGGTTGCGTGAGAGCGTAGCCTCCCTTTTTAGTTGGTGGGTAGAGCAAGGTGGGAAAAGGAGAGAGCAGATAACCAGAGGCATGGTGAGGGCAGCCAATGCAAGCATCACCATCACGTATGGAGAAGCGCCTTGCGACGTCTATTTCAAGGGTGAAGGGCTACTCCCAAAGTAAATGTAGAGACGCTCAGAACGCTGTAGCAGCTGCTGCTTTACTCGTCGCTCAGATGCGGATACTTCTCCGGATGGGCTTGCACATAAGGATGGTTCTCTAAAAGCTCCGGATCAGGCTCGGTACCTGTTTCTTCACAATACTTGTGGTAAAGCAGCAGCGAAATTGGCTCTGGATCTTCCTGCGTCTTCTTAGAGCTCATCTTCGCCTTAAAGCGCGCATAGGATAGTTTCTCTAGATAGTATGCGATTTGCTCGTATACTGGCGCTTCGTAGCAGACCTCGCTGCCAAAGTGGACGACAAAAGCCTCGAGATCATCTACACAAGCCAGCTCCTCTTCACTAAGCGGAGTGGTGACATCAGCGACGGTATAATCGTCATCCATGCCCATTTCTTCAAGGTGCTGCTGAATCAGATAATGCGAGACAGGCACACCTTGAGGCGCCTCATCATAAGCATCCATGTAATCTTGGATCCTTTGCTCGGTAGAGTAGCCTTCGTACCACGTATCGTTCTCCGTGAGAAAGAAAAGGAGGTCAGCCAACATTGGCTTCGGGTCTAGTGGTAGGTAATAGCCAAAACGCATACAAAGAGCCTCTGTAGAGGTGGTTGTAACTCTGTGCGGTTAGCGGTGTATACAGCGGCAGAGAGTAGGGGAGCACAGCCATAGCCCCAAGATCAGGTAGGGGCGGGCGCTGCTGTAGTGGTTGTGGTGTAGATGCCATAAAAGGGCCCTGACCAAAGTATAGCGACTTTTGCCTTGCAGAGAGCCAATCTGGCCTATCTTGGAGAAAAATAAGGCCGCCAGCTGTAAGCTACAGGGCGGCCATATGTGTGCAGAAGGGGAGCGACGCTAAGGGAGCAGGCGACAGCCCCAACAATCAGTGGAGCTGCCGCTTGTAGCCAGCCTTAGCGATCCAGCGGGTGAATCGTGAGCTTAGGTAGCGCCTTTACGATCTTCACTGTCTCCAGTGACACCGTAATTACCCGTAGAATGAGATTGAGGATGTAGTCCTCATCGCCCATTTCGCGAGCAAAGGCGTTGTAGTCGTTGACGATGTGGGAGTCCTTATCGACGCTGTAGCCACAGCGCTCGACCACCCAATCGAGAGCTGACTTGCGATTGACCACGTACTCTTGCGCCTCCAGAGGGATGCCCGTAATGGTGATGCTGCTGTTGTACTTGATCACGGTCTTGTCCTTGGCAGCGGCACCCTTTTTACCGGCGATCTTGCCATATTCAAGCTTGGTGACGATCTTGGAGACGTCTGGAGTGAGGCCCGCAATTTGGCAGCCCTGATAAGGCGTCACGTGCTCATAGCCAACGTGCATCTTGGCAAGCTGACGTCCCGCCTCCATAAAGGCCTTGAAGTCATCCCATGTGGTGACACGCGGAATGCGCGGCAGCTCCTTTTGCAGGTTGTTAGCGTAGGTGGTGCGATAGTCGGTGCTGTGCAGCAGGCCGTATATGTAGTAGAAGACAGCATCGGTGTCGATTTCGGCCTCATGACCGGCGTAAGCCGCTTGGAAGTGCGCAATGGCCTCAGGCTTAATGGCGTCCTCGCGTACATAGCCGTTGACAATGACCTGTGGTACCGAGGCGTCGTGCTCTGCGAGGTCAAGGAGCGAGGTGGCTTGCGGCTCTGGAGTAGCCACGTTGGCTTCTGAGTCATCTAAAAGGGTGCAGGTGACCTCGTTTGTATCGGGGTGGGCTTGGCGGTAGGCGGCAAGCTCGGATGTGGTGGCTTTACGGTAGAGGTAGCGTGGGAAGCACTGTGCGCCTG
This sequence comes from Candidatus Anaerobiospirillum pullicola, assembly GCA_018884035.1. Taxonomy (GTDB): domain Bacteria; phylum Pseudomonadota; class Gammaproteobacteria; order Enterobacterales; family Succinivibrionaceae; genus Anaerobiospirillum; species Anaerobiospirillum pullicola. Next base: position 1,282 of record JAHLFE010000078.1, on the reverse strand, counting down.
CTTCTAGACTATTCAAATCGGAGATGGCATTGAACATCAGGCAGCTAAAGTTTTTCCCACCAACACCACACACTCCAATGGTGAGGTTTTCCGCACCCGCAAACGGGAACAGCTGGGGCATTTGATAGACGCGGTTAATCCAAGCTCTATCGTTGTACAGCCACTCCTTAAAGAATGGACGATATAGGGATAATACTATCTTAGATTCAGAAAAAGCAGGGTAAATACGTCCAATCTTGACGTGCTTGCGCTGCGGTATATCCCACTTGATCTTGGTAGGATCGTTATCCATCTCAAAAGCATCACCTTGCAGTTTTGCCTGCTCTACTTGCTCATTGTAGGTGGCGATGCAACGCCCCATGTTGGTAGCCAAGGACTCTTTAGAGGAGTTGTAAGCCCATGCATCTCGATTGGTTTTTATGCCGCCAGAGAAGTTTGCAAAGACCGCGAGTCCGTCATTGTTCTTACCATCAACCGTAATGAAGTGAGCAAAGTCATCACGGCGCTGATTAAGCCAATCTCCGTGCGTATCAGGAGTAATGTGAGTGAGCGGCATTTGTGGATTAAGCACTGAGCCCATAGCGTGTAGCTGCTGCAGCTTTTGCTCACGGGTGAGGTAGTCATCGACGGTCGCAAAGTAGATTTGCCCTTGCTCGGCGGCTGCTGGGTTCTTTACCAAGAGGGTAATAGCAATCGGGGCACGGCTACCTGCACCAAAGACTTTACCGCCCTCTTTACGTGACTGTTCACCAGAGGTACGTTGGTTACCCTTAAGGTGGTAAACGTAGATCGAGCTAAACTCTTCGGCTAATGAGCGGCGTAAGCCACTGGCAGCAGCAGAGTCCAACCATCCTGCATTGGTCACAAAAGCGATCACACCTCGCTCGGTGATTTTGTCCGAGGCCCAGCGAAAGGCACGAATGTACGAATCATAGAGGCTGTTCTTAAGCTGCACGTTACCCGCGCGCTCAACGTAAGTCTCCGCAATGCGCTGATCTAACGCAGGGTACTTCTCGTTTTGGTTATCGTCATTTTGGCTATCTTGGCCAGCAGAGTAAGGTGGGTTGCCCAAGATGACCCGCAACTCAAGATTCTCTATCTCACGGCGCAGTTCACTGTTAGGCACAAAAGGATTGTTCGGATCTAAGCTACCCTCTTGCGCCGCGTAGTTAAAGGTGTCGGTGAGTACTACAATGGAATTGCTCTGGTACTCCTCAACCGGTACCTCATGGCCATGCATGTCCTTATAGCGCTGGTTATACACCGACTCGATGTTAATCGC
>JAHLFE010000077.1 GCA_018884035.1 Candidatus Anaerobiospirillum pullicola | reverse complement strand
GTGCCACCTACGGATGAAGCACCACGTTGGTGCTGGTACTTGATTATATTATGGTATAAGCAACATGGCGCCAACCCTTGCGTCTCTACAAAAGCTCAATTTCATCGTAAATTTAATAAAAACGCCGTATTACCTTTGTGGTCTTGTCTTTGTTCTTAGCCTTGGCCTTAGTCTTTGCCATAGCCATACCTCCTCAGCGATTCATGTCACAGCATTAAGCCACACAGACAAAAAGACCCAGCACTAAACTGGGTCTTGGCGCAAACCACCGCTGAGCTCAGAGCAAGCCTCAGATTAGTGGCACATTAATCTTTACCGCATTACGAGCGTGGTGGCACTGGCACGTACACAGGATCAGACTGTGGTGCATCAGGATTCATTACCGCAGGCGAGGAAGTAGGCACGGCTGGATAGGCCACAGGCGCTGGTGCTGGAGCTTGTGCTTGCTCCTCACCAAAGATCCAGTCGGTTAAGGAGTCAAACCAGCCCTTATCCTCAGCAGGAGCAGTGGTCGCGGCTGGGGTACCAGTAGTTGCTGGCACCACTACTACCACTGGAGCATCATCAGAGGCGCTGGCAGCAGCTGGAGCAGCAGGAGAAGAAACTTCAGCAGTGTCATCGCCAAAGAAGAAGTCGCTCACCGAATCAAAGAAGCCCTTTTCCTCTTGGGCTGCAGGCATCACGTTCTCGCTACCTAAAGGCGCACTGACGTTGGTGGCATAGATTGGGGTGTAACGCTCACCAAAGGTGTTAGCAATCACCTGACGGGTGTGATCGGCAGGCAGCGCTAAGTGCAGCGCATCATAGCCCTCGGCCATTAACTCCATGGCAGGCTTAAACTGCGAAGTATTGCGGTAAGCGTAGAGGATGTTCTGGCAGTGACGAATCGAAGAAACGTAAGCCTGACGCTCAAAGTAGTAGTTAGCGATGGCCAGTTCGCGCTTGGCTAACTCTTCTTTGATAAAGAGCATACGCTGGCGGGCATCTGCCGCATAAATGCTGTTGGGATAAGCATTGATTAAATCGCGGAAGGTGTTGAAAGCGGAGACGTAGTAGGTTGGATCCTTTTCTGAGCGATCAAGACCCAGATAGTCCTGAATCACATCGGAGCGCTGCTGCATCTCCGTTAAGCCCTTCATGTAGTAGACGTAGTCGATGTTAGGGTGGGTTGGGCTTAAGCGGATGAAACGAGCGATCTGCGCTAAGGCCAGCTCGGACTCACGTTGCTTGTAGTAGACGTAGATGAGGTCTAACTGTACTTGCGTGGTGAGGTCACCGAATGGATAGCGCGAATCGATAGCTTCAAGGTAGCGGCGGGCTTGACCGAAGTCACCTGCAGACATGCTAGCCTGAGCCACAGCATAAAGGTTTTCCGCTGTGATATCAGGCACTTCGTCGCTATTGTAATTAGAGCTGCTGCAAGCGGTGAGCGCCAGCGTGAAGCACAACGTCACTGTAGCCAAGAATCTGAACATGAAGGAAGCTCCGCAAATGCGCCACCAAAAGAGAAAAAACCTACACCATAGCTGCGACGCTGACACCTGAGGCATCAGTTGTGGCTAGGCACCGCCAGACAAACAGTACAGCCGTCCACAGACGGCTAATATTCTAGCAAAATCTAACAGCCTTTTTCCCAAACTAACCAAGGAGACACCTTGATTTTGACGGGCATACGTGCAAAAGGCAAACTGCAAGTGATGCACACAAGGAGGTTAGACAATAGCCCACAAGATCATAAGATCTTGACTCACGGCCGCCAGTACCTTGTAAATCAGGTGATTGAGCGCATACAGGGCAATCAGCACAATCATGAGCGAGATATCGATCATGCCAATTGGCGGGATAATACGCTGCACCGGAGCGACGATAGGCTGCGTCAGCTGCCCAAAGTAAAAGCTTAAATTACGCGTCGATGGCAACCATGAGCACAGCGCTTGCGCTAAAAGCAGCACAATGATGAGGTAGCCAAAGCTCTTAGTGAAGAGGAATGCGCCAGCGATCACGGCTAGAGGTAGGCCAATAGGCATGGCAACGAAGTTTAAGAGCACCCAGACCACTTCGCTTAAGATAAAGGCCACAACAAAGCCCGCAATCCAGATACTGCCCATACGCGCACGGGCCCACAGAGGGATATTGACGAGCGGATTGGTGAGCTTCAGCACTGCTTGGGTGATATTGCTGTAGTAATCAGCACTGGTGCTTTGAATTAAGGTGCGCAGTTGAAAGAGCATCACCAGCACCGTGGCAATGGTCATGAGCATGAAATACACAGATTGGGTCAAAACCGATATCCTCGTAAAAGAGCACCGCCAGTGCCTAAGAGTCTTAGGCGCAAGGCGCTAGCAGCAGAGGCGCTCTGGTGGCGCTAAGCCACGCTCAGCTCAGCCACAGCGCTAAGATCAGCCACGGCTAAGCCAGCCGTGCCACGATACGCCTCTGTCTGCTTTGGCCCTACTGAATACAACTACCAGCAAACTAGCCTTAGTCGAACATTTCCTCAAATTCGTGAGTGCGACGCATGCAGGCGTCAATAGCCGCCGTCATCATCTCCTCGAATTTGTAATCAGTCATTTGCTTTAAGCCTTGGAAGGTGGTGCCTCCTTTGGAGGTTACCGCCTCACGCAGCGCAGAGATCTCCGTATCGTGATTTTCCCGCACCATTTGCACCGTACCTAAGGCCATTTGCTCAATAATGCCACGGGACATCTCTGGGGAAAAGCCATATTTTTCCGTTTCTGCAACCATGGCCTCTAAGAAGCGATAGAGGAAGGCTGGAGCCGAGCCCGCGAGGGCACCTAAGCTATTGATGCCCGTCTCATCGGTCATAACCGTTAAGCCTAAGCCCTTTAACAGCTCCTGACAAATGGCCTGATCCTCAGCAGTGGCATGTGGACCTGGGCAAACTGCGGTCACACCTAAGCCGAGCTTGGCTGGGGTATTAGGCATGATACGGATCATGCGGCATGGGCCTAAGCGATGCTCAAAGGCCACTAAGCGCCAACCAGCGGCCATGGAGATAAAGAGCTTATCCTCATAAGGCACACCACTTTGCTTAATCTCGTCTAAGACCTCAGGCATCATCTGCGGCTTCACGCCCAAGAAGACCACGTCCGCGTTTTGTAAGGAGGTGACATTGGAGGTGGTGATGGTGGCACCATCGTCCTTAAAGTGCTGCAACTTTTCTAAGTGGGGGCCGGAGACAGTGATTTCATCTTGATGCGGGCGGGTTTTAACGATGCCATTGAAGATGCAAGATGACATGTTGCCGCCACCGATAAAGGCGATCTTAAGCTTTTGGATATCCATATGGGCCTCACGAGCCGCCGCACAGGGGAGCGGCAAGAGCCGAAAGAAGAAAGAACAAGAAAAAGAAAAACCAAGCTGCCGCTGTCAGCTGCTACAGCTACAGCTACAGCTACAGCTGCAGCTGCAGCTGATGCTGTTACTGCATTTTACGACGGCACGCTGCAACGTGGGGGCTTAAGCTTTATGGTGGTACTCGCGCTCACCAAAAATGGCTGTACCAATACGCACTTCAGTAGATCCTGCGGCAATCGCCTCCTCAAGGTCGTGCGTCATCCCCATAGACAGCTCTTGAAGCTCTGGGTACTGCGTGTTATAGCGCTCTTTAAGCTCGCGTAAGCGGTTAAAGGACGCTAAGAGCTCCTCATGCGAGGCATCGATGCGCGCGACGCCCATTAAACCTATCACAGTAAGCTTAGGCAAGGATGAGGCAGATGCAAGTAACTGTGGCAGCTCCTCTTCTTCACAGCCCTGCTTTTGCTCCTCATGGGAGATGTTAACCTGCAGCATGATTTTGAGAGGGCCGCACTCATCAGGGCGCTGATCATTGAGGCGCTCAATGATCTTGAGGCGGTCGACGCTCTCGACTACATCAAAGTGCGCAGCGATGTGCTTGGTCTTATTGGACTGGATGGGGCCGATAAAGTGCCACACGATGTCGTTAAAGCCCTCAGCTTTTAAGGCGGCGATCTTGTCGACAGCCTCTAAGGCATAGGACTCGCCGAAGTGACGCTCACCGGCAGCATAGGCGTCCTTAATCATGGAGATAGGCTTGGTCTTAGAGACACAGAGCAAATGCACGCTCTCGGGGGTGCGGGAGCAGAGGTCACAAGCTGCCTTCATCTGTGCGTGGACTTGAGCCAAGTTTTCACTAATAATGTTTTGCATCTGTAAACCTTTGCTAAAGCGAGGGCATTACACTAAGATAAGCCGCACAAGGCATTACCGCGCCCTGTTTTATGGCGGCGCGACTCCATCTTTGAGGCCAATATGTTCTTTATTGATCCCGATACCTGTACGGCATGCGACAGCTGCATTGATGCATGCCCATGTGACGCCATTAAGATCGTCGATGGTCACCACACGATTGACCCAGACCTGTGTGTCGAGTGTGGAGCCTGCTACGATGCCTGTGAGTATGGCAGCATTTTCGAGGCAGACCTTGCCGACTTAGAGGCTATTCCGAAGAAAGACGTGTAGCCATTGTAAGGCAAAGCGAGCGCAAGGAAAAAGCTTGCACCGCAGCTCCCCCAAAGAAAAGCGCGGGGAGCGCTGGTTCGTGGGCTTAACAAAGCAAAGCTACGGCGCTCACTGCCTTACAGCCGTGATGCCTTACCTCCACTATTCCTGCCAGAGATGAGGCTTTGCGCCTCCACCCGCCTTAATCTGCCTCCTGCCTCTACTTCCTTGTCAGGACTGCAAGCCGTAAGATGCTCGGCGCCACAACGTTTCGCCCTACCGCCCTGCCAGCTGCCAGAGCCCTGTAAAGGCCCTGTAAAGCAGCCCCACCTCAGAGCTGATAGCCCCTTTCAATGGGCAGCAGTCACCACGCGCCAGAGCAGGCGTCTTAGCAATTGCCGCAGCCTACACCCAAGCTAACTGCCAGCAGACATGACATCCTCGTAGCTGAGCAGATGCACACCATAAGGCAATTTACCCTTAACTCCAGCATCTTGGAAGACCTGCACGATCTCATGTAAAAAGACACTGGCTCCCGTGCTGACCATTCTGCCGGAGGTAAAGTCAAAACGATTAGAGGCAAAGGTCACCATCAAGTACTTACGCGCGCGGGTAAAGGCCACATAAGCAAGGCGGCGCTCCTCCTCGATCTGCTGCGGATTTTCTATTGTCCACGTGGATGGCATCATGGTATTTTCGCAGTCCATGACGATGACGGCAGGGAACTCGAGGCCCTTGGAGGCGTGAATGGTCATCAGCTGCACGCCCTTACCGCGATCGAGATTGCCTTTTTCGTTTTGCTCAGCAGAGGAGGCTAAAGTCGCATTGGCGACAAAGACCGCCAGTTGCTCCCTGCGGCTTAAAGACGCAAGATCGATGGACGGCATGATGTCAGCAAACTCATCTTCCGCGCTGGCTGCTGCGTCCGCATCCCCATCGGTCACTCCCTCTGTGCTCCCTGCGACCTCAGCTTTAGCATCAAGAGCAGCATCAGTGGCCGGCGCAGCAGCAGACGCAACAGCAACTGTCTCTGGCGTCAGCACTGTAGCGGCGGCCGCACCATGTTCTGCGCCCATCAGCAGAGGCAAATCGGCGGCAAACTGTGGCTGCAGAATCTCAGCATCAACCTCAGACTCTATCTGCTGCTCCAAAGCAGTCTGTAAAACAGGTTGCTCGGGTTGCTGCGTCTTACTCTTACGAGTTGACTTAAGCTCTTTACGGGCGGTCTTATCTGCCACTGTCTCAGCCACAGCAGCCACCACTGCTGGATCTGCATCAGCGTGTAACTCGGAAGGTGGCTCAGAGTAAGGCGCGGTAGCGTCGGAGGAGGAGGAGGAGGAGGCTGCGGAGGCGAAAGGCTTGACCACCGCATCACGGATGCGATCGGACTCATCACCTACCAGCACCTCTTTAGCGATAAAGGTCGCCGCATTTAAGACCAACTGCTGTAAGTTATCCTCGCGGGACTTACCAATACGGGCGGACTTATCGGCCTGATCCTGCGCAATAAAGTGCGCTAACAGCCCGCTATCGCCAATCACCTTTTGCACAAAGGCATCGAGCTGGTAGTGTGGTACCTCGCGCTTTAAGCCCTCAATCAGCTCTACAAAAGGCTTAAAGACCTTAAAGGTCTTACGCTGGGCAGCGTACTCCGGCGCCGTAAGCAGATGCAGTAAGGCCTCGTAGTAGCTAAGGCCCATCATGGTGGCAAACTCAGCCAATTGACTCAGGCGCGCTGGCCCAATACCACGGCGTGGTAGGTTAACCACACGATTAAAGGCCGCATTGTCCTTAGCGTTCACGATAAGACGCAGATAGCCCATAACCGCAAGGATCTCGGCACGCTCATAGAACTTAATGCCGCCGTAAATTTGGTACTTAATGTTGGCATTGGCAAGCTCTGTTTCGATCTCTGAGGAGAGCGAGTTTTTGCGGTAGAGCACAGCGATATCGTCGTAGGCAAGCTCGTATTTATCGTGGAGGCTTTTGATTAAGCCCAGCACCACCTTACCATCTTGACCACGGCCACCTGGATATTTGGACATTGTCACTAAAGGCGCTTCCTGATCCTCTTGCAGGCAAGGCGCAATGAGCTTTTCGGCAATAGGCAGAGGGTACTCAAGTTGCCCACGTGCGAGATTAGCCCAGCGGGCCTCATCTCGGGCAGCGACGTCCTCGTAAGGCAGCAGGTTCTTTTGCACGAGGTACTGCAGCATATCCTCACGATTTTGCGGGCTGATGCTCTGCAGCAGGTTTAAATCGAGGCTGGCGTATTGCTGCCAGCGGCTTTGTAATAGCGCTTGCTGCAACTTTTCTTGGTTGCTATTATCGATAAAGAGTTTTTGCAACAGCAGCATATCCACCGCTTTTAAGCGCTGGAAGTTGCTCTCATTGACGAGGAACTTGTTGATAAGGCGGCCTTGATTGATGCTAATCAGGGCATTGGAGAAATTGAGGATGTTGCGGGTGGAGCGGTAGTTGATGGTCAGCGCGTAAATGGTGATATCAGGCAGATCGCGGCTGATATCTTCTAAGTTTTCCACACGGGCACCACGCCAACCATAAATGCTCTGGTCGTCGTCACCAACTAAAAAGAGGTGGTTGTGCTTGCTCTTAAGCAGCATCAAGAGCTGATACTGTGGCAGGTTGGTGTCTTGGAACTCATCGACACAGATATAGCGAAAGCGCTGCTGCAGCTTAGTGCGTAACTGGGTGTTGTCACGCAGTAAGGCTATGACCTTGTTAATGAGGTCGGCAAAATCGACGACGCCTGCTTTAGCGCATAAGAGCTCATAGACGCGAAAGAGCAAGCAAAAGAGCTTGTTCTCACTGTAGCGGTACTTAGAGAAGATCTGATCGAAGTTCTCTAAGGCCTCTTGGCACTCCGCCTCGTCCTCGTCCACGGTACGCATGCCCTCATCCTTGAGGTACATGATGCGCTTGATGATAGAGCGCGGATCAAGATTCATCTTCGCAAGGTCAGAGGACGGGCCACTTTTAAAGCCAAAGGACTCGTAGAAGTGGCGCATGATGCTCTCCTGATCGGAGGTAGAGATCAGGCTGAAGTTCTCAGGGAGCATGGCCTCTTGGTAATAGCGGCGCAGCAAGCGGTAGCAGAAGGAGTGGAAGGTATTAATCCACATGCCCTCATTGTTATCCCAGCCAAAGATCTGCTGTAAGCGCTCACCCATTTCTTGGGCGGCCTTATTGGTAAAGGTCATGGCCACGATGTTGTAAGGGCGGTATTGCATGACATCAACCATGTAGGCGATGCGTGAGACCAGCACACGGGTTTTACCGGTACCGGCACCAGCAACGACGAGGATATCCTGCAATGGGGCAAAGACGATATCTCTTTGTTGCTCGTTTAAGCCATCGATTAAAGCAGTAGCAGCCATGAAGACCTCACCAGAGCACTGCATCCGTCGATAGACCGAGCCATAAGAGCAAGGGCGACAGAGAGTGGAAAAGAGTGGATATGCGATGGGAAAGAAGGACAGGAGGTAACAGCACTGGCCGCAGCCACAGCCACAGCCACAGCCGTTCACCATCTTGCAGCACATCCTCATTGTAGCAAAAGGCTCTTTTCCGCTCTGAAAAGGAAAAGGTGTGAGAATCCTATCTTCGCTCACGGAGATAAAGTGGGCAACAGCGTACAAAGCGCACAGGGCCCACCACCAGCCATTCCCATGAACTTAACCCCACCACAGCTTTATGTTGCTCTTGGTGTACGTCCCTGCCCTTTGGATTAGTGCTGGAAGTGGCAGCTATAGCGCTTACAAGCAGCTTTGGCGCATCTTAATTACCCTGAGGGATCGGTTGCTGACGATTTAAACTGAGCGATCAGCTCTTAGGTTCGCGGGTATGCCCACAACCAACCACCCCCATGCTCATGAGTCTTAAGGGCACACCTGAGGAAGACTCATTGCAACTGCGCCTTAGCTTTTAGAGAGCTAATCAATACCATGGCTGCCCCAATGATCAAGGAATCAAGACTGTGTCATCTGTGCTGGCAACTGAGGCAGAGACTGTGGATGAACCCTACCAGTCAGCACTTGTTGTTGCGTCAGCACACTCAGCGGAGGAATAATCCCCTCTTGGCGCATGATGCCCGTCTCTGTTTGCGTTAAGGTGCGCCACGCACAGATCTGGCGGTATTTGTCGCTAATGACCAAGACCACGCCTGTCTGCCGCGTCTTTTTCTCAGTGAGGTTACTGCCATAACCTCTTTCCACGAGCTGCTCCTCACCATCATTAAGACGGGTGATCTTGTAATGATCAGCGTCTTTGTCTTCGTCCAGACGCTTGAGCTCCATGTCGTAGATGTGATTAGGGGTGGTGGCCACCAAATCACAGCGCCCAAGGTTGTTGGTATTCTCTTCTGACACAGTAATCAGGTTGGCGCTCAGAAACCGCGCAATAAAGGCTCGGTACAGCTTCTCAGGAGCGTTTTTCAGGATCTCTGAAAATATCTTGCCCAGGATCTGATTGAGTCTGATACACATGCACTCGATATCACCGGCAAGAAGGCTCTTTTGTGCCTCTTCTCCCTCAGCTATGAGCTGATCTCGCTTATCGTCATCGAAGTTGACCAAATAGCCTGTCAAAACACGGACGAACGCCTGATCCACCTCTTGGTTGGTAACACCGCATTTGTATGTGCGTGAAGATGGTGCCATACCACTAACAACGGCTTTGAGGGAAAAATAGCCAGCCTGCACCAAGAGATGCTTAAAATTTACTGAGCCAAAGAAGTTGGCACCATTGATATCCTCATACGTTAGAACGAAATGTTGGTTGCAAATCTGAGTGAGATCTTCTTGCCCCAGACCACGGCCACTCAGGTACGAAGATAATGCGGCGGTAGCATTGGCACTGGTCATCCAATAGCTGTCAAAATAAGGCCCGTCCTCAATAACATCATCATCTGCCTTAGGGACAACAGCATCAAAAAACTGGTTAATTGAGTAAGGGCAATACACTTTGACCGAGGCATTGTAGTCAAAGCAAAAGCCATCATAATACCGCTTGAGCTTGTCCTGCAGGGTTTGGGTGGAGATGCCCAGCATGTTGGCAGCCTTCTCGATATAGGGGGCAAACTTATCTACCAGCTCTTGTTGGGTATAGCCCAGCAAATCCGCAAAATAAGGCTTCATGCTCAGGTCTTGGATATACTGCCCTGTGAACATGGAGGTCTCATGGTAACGCATAATTCCGGTGATCAACAGGAAGCGCACATTTTGCAGATCGCGCAACCATGCGTAGAAATCCCGCAGTACCAACTTGAGACGCTTGAAGATGTCTTCATTGTTGAGGTTGTTTGACAGTGGGTAATCACACTCATCGATGAGGAACACCAGCTTGTGTTGTTGCACCAGTGTATTAAACTGCTGCAAGAAGCCACTGATGGTTGCTCTCATAGCAAAGCTGTTAACCTCGGGAAAACCGGCTGCACTGAAGGCTGAGAGCAATGTTTCTTTGAGCGCACACTCAAACTTGCTGACATCATCGCAGGGCATAGTGTGGAAGGATAGACGGATCACAGGAAACAACTCTTTTTCCGGCCACAGGTCGTAAACAGCTGTTCCCTTAAAGCTCTCCGTACCGTGGGAGAACAGCTCGTACAACATAGAGCACATGAGGGTCTTCCCCATACGCCGAGGTCGAGCGATGAATACCGCCTGATAGTTGCGCACCAAGGCTGCCAGCTTGGCAGTTTTATCGACGAACAAATAGTTATATCTTTCACTTACAAGATCATGCCAACGGGTAACATCCAGCGGGAGCTTTTGCAGCCCCTGTTGCGCCAGAGCATTAGGCTTTAGCATATCCGTACCCCCATAAACTTGGTTTTCTCACCTCGGATCACAGCGAAGATTAGGTTGAATCGACCTTTACGGCCACGTATCTGCGGTACGCAAGCAGTCCAAAGCAGTCACTGCCTTGGTTGATAGCTTACAGCAAATGCAGCTACCTATGCTAAGGGCACACGCCAAACGGGCAGCAGGATCTACTACCTATGTCATAGGGTAGGTGTAAGAGCCGTGGCTGGGTTTCAGCCTAGGCTCTTAGCTCTGCTGACCATCAGCAGTTGAGTCATCACCATGCGGATCAAGCGCTAAGGCCAGCATTTCCGTGCTCTCGTCTATGTCAGAGAACATCTGCTCCTTTTCTTGCGCGGATTGGACAGGCGCCGCCCGAGGATGGGCCTTAGCCACCACCTGCTGCAAGCGCTTAATGTCCACGTGGGTGTAAATCTGCGTGGTAGTGATCCGCGAGTGGCCCAACATCTCCTGCACCAGACGCAAGTCTGCACCATTGCTCACTAGGGCCGTAGCAAAGGCGTGACGCAACTTGTGCGGAGTAACATCGCCCGAGATCTCCTGCGCTTGCGCTCTTTGCTTTAAATCGAGCTGCACGGTGCGCTCAGTGAGGCGGCGGCCAAATCGATTTAAGAAAATGGCGTTATCGACAGGCTTGACGGTACCGCGAATTGCAAGGTACTCACGCAAGCACTGCAGGGCCTGCCCACCTACGGGCACAATGCGCTCTTTGTTGCCCTTGCCAATGACGCGCACCTCTTCCATATCAAAGTCCACATCCCCTAAATTGAGGCTGATCAGCTCACTAACACGCAAGCCGGTGGCATAGAGGAACTCGATCATGGCGCGATCGCGGACTTCCTTAAAGGAGTAGGTGTTATTGCCAGCGGCGAGGTCTTCAACCTCCTCCACTGAGAGCACCTTTGGTAAGCGATTCTTGACGCGTGGGGCTTTAACCACTCCTTTCATCGGGTTAACCGTCATCAGACGGCGATGCACAAGAAAAGAGTAAAATGCCGACAAAATGGTAATGGAGTGGGCAATGGTGGCAGAGGAATAGCGCTCTAAGCCGTCTTTGTCGGCATTACCCTGTGAAACGGCGTCATTTACAGCGCCCGCCCCTATAGCCTTGTCCTTTGCAGGAGCAAAGGCTTGGGCAGCAGCGTTACCACCGGCGAGCAACTGTTCTAAGCGGGCTTGACGCTGCTCATCTGCAGAGGCCTCAGGAGCAAGTGCAATAGCAGTAGCAGAATCCGCCAATAACTTAGCGGTAACATCTACGGCGGAGTCCACCAATACGTTATCCACATCTGAGGTAAAAGCGGAGCCACTGGTAGTATTGGCCTCAAGCTCTCCGGCTGCTACAGCAGCGCCCGCCCCTGTTGCGCCTAAAGCGCGGTTTAAAGCCGTCTTGGCGTGCGGCTTAAAGTTCAGGAAGCGACCGATAGCGCGCAACTGCTGCTTTGAGAGCTGATCCCACTGCAGCTCCAGCTTTTGCGCATCATCCTCACAGGGAGCTTCTAAGTAGTTGATAACGCGGGTCAGGACGTCCTTATAGGCGTGAATGGTGTGTGGCGAGTAGTTCTTCTCGTCACGCATGTAGTTGATAAAGAGGTTGGCCCACTTATAGAGGCCGTCATTGCGTGGAAAGTTTTCGAGCCAGCGCTCACGGGCGCTCTTAAAGCCAGCGGTAGTACGGGATAAGGCCTCAGCTGGAGTAGCAAAGGTGCGCTGCTCACTATCACGATCAGGATCGAGAAAGTAAACGCCGTGGGAACGGATGTAGGCCTTTTTGGCTTCATCATCATCACTGACAGGCGCTGCGCGCTTGCTTGCAGCGCTCTTACTGGTAGTAGTAGTAGTAGTAGTAGTAGTAGCGTGGACGGATGCTGTGGCTACAGTAGCGCTCGGTGTGGCGGCGGTTGCGACCTTTGGTGGTTGTTTGGTGTTGCTTACTTTTGCAGCAGTGCTCTTGCCTGCTACTGGGCGGGCTGGCTTTACAGCGTTGGCTGGGTTGGCTACTACTCCTGTGGCTGCACCAGCACTCTGCAAAGCAGCAGCCTTGGCAGGAGTGGCGGGAACGGTGGCCCCTGGTCTCTGTGGTGCTGGTGTTGGCTGGGGGCTAGAGGTAGCAACTGTTGGTGAGGCAGGAGCAAGTGAGCGTGGCGTATTAACCTGAGGCGCAGCCACAGGAGCTGACTCAACCTGTGCTGAGCGCACAGTTGCGGCCATAGGTGCTGCCACAGCTGAAACAGGCTGTGGATGTGGATGTGGCTGTGGCTGTGGATGTGGCTGAAAGGATTGTACAGGAGCACTGCCCGTTGCTACGGCACTACCCCCTATCGACTGCGCTAAAGGGTTAACTGCAGGGGCGCCTCCATATGCAGGATTAGCGAGAGGATTAACAGCAGGCACAACCATGCTGGACGCGGTGGTGTTTAGTGGCACTGGCTGCTGCGTAGCTGCTACTGGCACTGCAGGCGCAAACGGCGCCATAATCTGCGCGGCACAAGCAGCTCCCTGCGTGGCAAAGGCAGCGCCCTGTGAAGCTAAAGCAGCACTCTGAGCTGCTTGGTATTGCTGCCACTGCCAGATAGTCTGGAACTGCTGCCAATAGAATTGGAGACGCTCGTTGGTCAGCACTGGTGGCTGGGCTTGAGGATTAAGCTGTTGCTCCAGTTGCAGCTGATATTGGACATACTGCTGAAACTGCTGCTGCATCGCTAGCTGCGCAGCATTAGCACCTGTCATGTGCTGCGGAGAACCATTATTAGCCATGATGCATCTCCTCTTGGACTAAAGCCCCAAAGCTCGGCCCCTCATGAGTAGAGGGCATACCCACTACAGCAACCTTGTTAACAGCAAAGCGGTCTTTCCCTGTCGCGATCGCAAGTAAACACTCCGCACGTTACCACCACCTACCAGCGACGCAAGCACAGCAGCAGCCGGTGCTGCACAAACACTACCCTGTAGTGCTCACTCCCCCCCTATCACCGTCCACGTAAGAAAAGTTGGCTCTCTTCAGAGTTTGGTGGATAGGGCACCAACACTACTCCAAAGTTGGTCACGCAAAACGCCATCACATGGGGGCCATGCTTGGTCGCAGGGCGCGACTGCTTTTTGGTATCCACCAAACTCTGAGGAGAGCCGAAAAGTTGGGCTCTAACACTGCTCCAAGGTTGATCACGCGCAACGCCATCACAACGGCACAAAAGCATGATCGCAGATCGCAGTGACTCTACTGCTTTTTGGTATCCACCAAAATCTGAGGATAGTGAAAAGTTGGCTCTACTCAGAATCTGTGGGTATAGGCTCAAGCCCCAGTCTTAGGTGGTTGGGCTAAAGGCCAGTGCTAATCAGCAATTAGCCGTACCTTTACCTCCTAAGCGACCCACAAATTCTGAGTAGAGCCGAAAAGTTAGGAGCAATTGCAGTAACAACGCGATGGTTATGCGGTTTGAGCGCTTGTGTCTAACCCTACTATACACCACTACACTCCATTCCAGAGAAAGCCCTGCTGTGGAGTATGCACAGGAGCTGGTACTACCTGCTCTGCTGTAGCCTCTGAGAGCACTTGCGGATATACAGCTGCCACATCACGCGCTAAGCGCTGATACCACGTCACGTCATTAGTGTGGATGTAGCGGGAGTAAGGAAAAGCAGGCACTACAGGCAAAGGCGTATTCTGCATGTCAGCTACAAGGGTACGCGCAATCGCTGCCTAAAGCCACAGGTATCGCGTTTCCTAACTGCTTGTATTGAGCGTAGATGCTACCGCACAGCTGGTACTCAGGAGCAAAGCCCTGTAACGCACGGTACTCCTCGACACTAAGATGGCGATTTGCTGTAGGGTGCACAAGCTCGGTTGCAGGCATCACGGGATTTGTC
This sequence comes from Candidatus Anaerobiospirillum pullicola, assembly GCA_018884035.1. GTDB lineage: Bacteria > Pseudomonadota > Gammaproteobacteria > Enterobacterales > Succinivibrionaceae > Anaerobiospirillum > Anaerobiospirillum pullicola. The sequence continues at coordinate 586 of JAHLFE010000077.1, read as the reverse complement.
ACCACGGTTGGTGAAGGACGATCAAACGCAAGGCGGCGATAGAAACCAGTTTTGCCTCCCCCTAAGTGGAGCTTTTGCCCATGGCCTCAGACCACAACTCTGGAGGCAAGTCCTTCCAATATTGCCCTGGCTTCAGCAACTCGTAAAAGCGCAGCCGCTGTGGGGGAATGGGCAGAAAGTGCTGCTCACTCTCGGTGGTAGGGATAGTCGCCACGGCGTCAGCAAAGGTACGCCACTGTGGCAGGCCAAAACGTCCCTGCTCATCATGCGTAGGTGTGAGATATGGCACCTTACAGGTGGAGTTACTGTCGCGGCGCTTACCGATGATAACGACACGCTCACGAATCTGCGCTGCCCCGAAGTTTGCGGCATTGTAGAGCTCAAAGGACAGCACGTATCCGCTATCCCTTAAGCGCTCTAAGATGAGAGCCAGGCGCCACCGCGCACCGACCGAGTACCTGACGTCGTGGAGTTGAGCCTGATTTTCCAAAAACCGCTAATATACGGCCTTTGCCTAAGAGTGATGCCCCTTACTGGCATCGATCACAGGTAAGGATGTAGCCTCAAAACTTGGCGATAGCACATC
>JAHLFE010000008.1 GCA_018884035.1 Candidatus Anaerobiospirillum pullicola | reverse complement strand
TCGGTGCTAGCAATAAGCTGAAGCTGTTGCTGCCCAGCGATTCATTACTGATTCGGTGTGCTTGCGTGCTGATTGGGGATGCCAGCTTGCAAGCTCATAGCCCCTATCTTGAATCCCAGCACAGATCATGCGCTCAGTGCTGCTCACTGCAGCCGCAAAAACCTGATGTTTATCGGTGCTAGCAATAAGCTGAGGCTGTTGCTGCCCAGCGATTCATTACTGATTCGGTGTGCTTGCGTGCTGATTGGGTATAACAGCGTGCAAGCTCATAGCCCCTGAGATAAGGCGCCACGCGTTTTTGGGGACAGTAACCTTGTTGGCAGGTAGACTGCCGCAATCAGCACAGAGCATCTCAAAGGGCCAAAAGGGCGTGTGTGCAGCTCCGCTATCACTTCGAGATAAGAGCGTAACTCAGTGGCTATCAGTGGTAGCTGAATTTACTCCGAGGCGGACATAGAGGCCTTAGCTACCGGTAGTGCTTTATGTGGGCCTCCCTGAAGTGTGCGAGCGCAGCGCAAAGATCAGCGTAGCGTAACTCTGCTAACATGCCGTAAACACCTAAAGTGCCAGCTCTATCTGCTCCCAAAGTGTGAGACACGACGCAAAAGCACAATGCACCAGCACAGAGTCATGATTCTCCTTTGTGGTGCACTTGCTTTATTTTGGTTCATAGCCGACAATGTGTGGTTTTGTGCAATGCCCACGATCGAGCGGTCATCCGCTGCTTTCGGGGATGAGATCAGCGCTCCATTTTGCTCCTAAGGCCATGAAGTATTGGCCCCATACGAGCGCAATTTGCTTTTCTTTTGAGGATTGCATTCGGTGAAGTTTACTGGCAAAAGTTTAATGGCAGCCGCGTTGTCGCTGGTGCTGTCTTTTGGTGCCGTGAGCTCGGCGTCGGCAGCTATGTCGCGCGCGCCACAGGATAACTTGTTTTACGCTACCTCGACGGAGCCTTTAGGTTTAGACCCAGCGCTGGTCGATGATAACGACTCGGGTAACGTTGCTTGCAACATCTACGAGTCCTTACTGCGTTTTAAGGAAACCACCACTGAGGTCGAGCCTTGCTTAGCTGAGAGCTGGACTATCTCTGATGACGGTCTGGTGTACACCTTTAAGCTGCGTGAGGGCGTCAAGTTCCACGACGGCACCCCATTTAACGCTGAGGCGGTGAAGTTCAACATCGATCGTCAGATGCCTGAGAACTTAGTGCCAAAGATGTCCTACGCCCCGCTGGTGTTCGGTGACGTGAAGAGCACTGATGTGGTCGATGAGTACACGGTACGTATCACCTTAAAGAAGCCATCGACTCCTTTCTTAAACAACATGGCCATGTGCTTTGCCGCGCCAATCGCCTCTCCAGCGGCTTTAAAGCAATACAACAATAACCTGATGGAGCACCCAGTCGGCACCGGCCCTTATAAGCTCGTAGCTTGGGATCGCGGACAGCAGTTAATCCTTACCACCAATGAGGATTACTGGGGGCCAAAGCCAAAGATCCAGAATGTCATCATCCGCATCATGAAGGAGACCTCCGCTCGTGTGGTCGCCATCAACAATGGTGAGGTCGACATCATCAATGGCATCGACTCCAATGTGATTGACCAGTTAAAGGCGGGAGGCACGCAGATTTTTGAGGCCGAAGGCAATAACGTCAACTACATGGTCTACAACTGCCGCGAGGGCTACATTACCGCTGACCGTGAGGTGCGTAAGGCCTTAGCGCAGGCGATTAACGTCCCAGAGTTAGTGCAGTCGCTGTACAAAGAGTACGCTACCCCTGCTTACTCCTTCTTACCAACCTTTATGATGGGCTACGATCCAAACGTGAAGGCTCCAGCCTATGATCCAGAGGCTGCCAAGAAGGTCTTAGCAGAGAAGGGCGTTACTGAACTTACCATTCTCACCTACTCCAATGCTCGTTACTACAACACCGTTGGTGGTCAGGTCTTAGCTGAGGCCATTCAGGCTTACTTCGATAAGGTCGGTGTTAAGGCCAAGATCGACGTTTACGACTGGACTACCTTCAAGAGCAAGCTCTTAACCGATAAGTGGGATATCTCCTTCATCGGCTGGATTGGCGATAACGGTGACCCAGACAACTTCATCAACATCTTAGCTGCTGATGACCCAATCTCCAATCAGGGTCTGTGGTTAAACCCAGAGTTTATCGACATTATTAACAAGGCTGTGGCTGTGCCAAATGGCCCAGAGCGCGCTAAGTTATACCAGCAGGCCGAGGCGGTGTTAGCTGAGGATGTCGGTGTGTTCCCAATTTCGCACGCTAAGACTCTGCTTGCCTACCGTCCAAACATCAAGGGCACCTTTACCCACCCAATCGGCTTAAACTTCTTCCACAATGTGGAGAAGACGGTCGAGTAAGAGGGCGCGGGCGTCTGCTGCTTGCTGTGGCGGTGCGCTGTGATGGCTTTGGATAACGCTGCATAGCGTGTGTATTGTGTAGAGTCGCGGCATAGCGTCAAGCGCAGCAAGCTTTACTTTACTTTAAGACACGAGGTCACGTTGGGGCTCCAGCGTGGCCTCGTGGCGTTTTAGAGTCAGACAAAAGCAGACAAAAGCTATGGCGCAGGCGGCAGCGCAGGCTCTTTGTGGCCCTTTGTGGCCCTTTGTGGCCGTGGTGGCCCTTGACCCTAACGAGAGCGTTTTCCCCATGTGTGAGCACAGCTACTTGGGAACGACTGACTTAATAGATGATGACTTTAGGGTAAGCAAGGTGCACCGTCTCAAGATATGATTAGACTCACCTGCACCTTTCATCTCGAGATGTGTCTTTGCCCTTACGGATCCCATCTTCCGTCATTTATTAGATCACTCATTCCTTGCCATTAATCTACCGCAGAGATACGTCGCGGTAGCGACACTTGATGCTCCATATCATGCTCCTGCATCAAGAGGCTTACCCTCACCTCAAAGGCCGATAGTAAGCCAACAACAGAGGGAACCATACTCTTAAGGAACAAGAGGGAAAACACTCTCAACCTCTCAGCGTTGTGCCAAAAGTCCTCAAGCATTGAGAAGTGCTACCCCTCCGCCATACCAGTAACCCTAAATTTGACAAATTTTGCTAAACAGTGTAAATGAGTTAAAGTCACAATATTTGGTGGTAAACTTTCTTCTCGTGCGGGGAGCGTAGAAACGCTCTTGGAGGGGCGAAGCACCAAAAAAGGGCCTAACTGTGCTCAAGCACAGCCAAAAAACGTGATATTGCTAGCAATTAGTGCATATTGTTATTTTCAGATCAGGCGTAATGGGTATATGGCAGCAGATGCCAGCGGCACAGCTGCACTTTGCAGCTGAAAGAGAAAATAAGTGCGACAATTTTGAGCAAATTGCGATGTAGCTAGCAAAGAGAGTCGAGAGCTACTTGGGCGTAAATAAGGGCGTAGTGCAAGGAAAAGGCGGTATGAGGTAGCTAGACAACTTCCCGCTAAAGATCGGCGCGCAAGTGCAGCCGTGTAAACGCACGACAAACGCCGCTGCAGGTGGCGACAGGGAGAAATAGCTGTAAAAGGCGAATGTACGTGATTTTTTCTAGATAAGGGCACATACAAAACAGCCTCACCTCACAGTATGCGGCTTAAATATGGGGTTTGAGAAAATTTAGTGAATCTCTTAAAATTTTCACCATGATCAGAGTGTTCTCTATTGCTTGCCGAAGAAGGCAACAGAGCAGCACTTTCACGTGGTACAAAAGGCACTTAGATAGCAGTTGTGACTTAAATTACGACCGCATACCCCAGCATGTTGCCAGCACGCGCGATGACATTTTGCAGCGTGCACCCACCTCCTGCCAGACAAAAGGCCGCTAGCTTTAAGTAGGCAAGACAGCGGCGCTACAGTTTGCGTAGGGGGTAAAACCGCATAGCCATGAGCCTGCGCCACTTTGTAGCTTTTTAGCAGTGGCTTTACCCGAAGTAAGGCTCAGTCTCGAGGCCCACCGGCAAAAGAGAGCTGCGGTGACACAAGGTAGCTTCTGTGTTTGATGAGCGCAAAGCACCATACCACCTGAGTCTAACGCGTTACGCCAGATGAAGCGGCGGAGCGCACCTAGAGGCTGATCCCATCGTTTAAGTTTAAGGTTGGTTTGGTTTGGTGCTACGAGCTGATAGCCAGTGGCTCACCTAAGGATATTTATGGCAGCTGCTCTGACTCACATCCCTGTGCTGCTAAATGAGTGCATGCAAGGGTTACGCATCAGGGAAGATGGTGTGTACCTCGACGGCACCTTTGGGCGTGGCGGTCACTCGCGACAAATCCTCTCACGCTTGGGGCCTCAAGGCCGCCTCATTGGCTTAGACCGCGATTTAGCCGCTGTCGAAGTAGGCAATGCTCTAGCGCGTGCAGATAGCCGTTTTACCATGGTGCACACACCGTTTTCCCAGCTAAAGAGCGTCTGTGAGAGCATGGGCCTCTTAGGGAAAATTGACGGCATCTTGCTGGATATTGGTGTGTCCTCGCCACAGCTTGACGATGGGGAGCGCGGCTTTTCCTTTGACAAGGACGGCCCTCTTGATATGCGCATGGATCAAAGCGCAGAGAAGAGTGCGCAGAGTGTCATCGCCACCTACGATGAGAAGCAGTTAGCTTACGTCTTTAAGGTCTATGGCGAAGAGCGCTTTGCCACCAAGGTCGCCCGTGCCATTGTGCAGCGTCGTGCAATCATGCCTTTTACCACCACTAAGGATTTGGCACAGGTGATTGCTGCGGCCATCCCTGGCAAACCTACCCCTAAGCACAAGGCCACGCGCTGCTTTCAGGCGCTGCGCATTGAGGTGAATGCGGAGCTCGATGAGCTCAAACAAGCGCTAGCAGCTGCGCTGCAAGCCTTAGCTCCACATGGGCGTTTGTGTGTGATCTCCTTCCACTCGCTAGAGGATCGTATGGTGAAGACCTTTTTCCGCGAGCAAAGCGAAGGCGAGAAAATCCCTGCACACATTCCGCTGACTGCAGAGCAGCTTGAGGCAGTGCGCTTAAAGAGCGCCACGCTTGAGGTGGTAGGCCACGCCCAAAAGGCCTCCGCAGAAGAGTTAAGCACCAACGTGCGTGCCCGCTCGGCTACCTTACGGGTAGCGGAGCGTTTAGCAGCCCCTGCAACAGTTGAGGGGGAGTAATATGCGATCTCTCTTTTCCCGCCGCCGTGATCGAGGTGAGGAGCTCAATTTAGAGCGCTTACCCAAGTTAGGCTCCAGCTTAGAGCAAGAGCATGATGCAGCCCTGCAAGCGCCAGCGTTAAGTGGCGTGAGCGTGGAGGACGTGAGTGTGACGCAGTTGCGGGCCCACCCCATTCCACGTCAGTTGCAGGAAGAGGCTGAAGCTGAGGGAGGTGACTACGTGTCGCCACTTGAGGGGCTGGATGCGGCGCTGCAACAGCGCCTTGCAGAGGTGGCAGCTAGTGTCTTTGCGGGGGCGGATGACGACGAAGCGGTGGTGGCTGCTGACGCAGCTACGGCTGCAATGGTGGTCAATGAAGATGAATCCACGGACACCGTAGAGAGCACGGCTGCGCGCGCAGCAGCGGCGAGCGCAGACGCAGTGCCGGTCACGGATGCGCCTGAGGAGCTGGAGCAGGCGCCTGCCATGATGGTCGCAGAGAGTGAGACTGCTCTGGCTGCTGGCACAAAGATGAATGCGGCTGAGGCCATGGCAGATGCTATGGACGCTGCAGCGCAGGATGCGGCGCAGGACGCGACGGCAGGAGCGGCCGAGGAGAGTGCGGTTGACGCCAGTGCTGAGGCGATGCAGGATGCTGCTGAGGCAGCTGACGGCAATGTTGCAGCGAGCAAGGAAGAGACAGGGACAACGCTGCATGTCGTGGGTGAGTCGCTGTCCTTCCCTACAAGTGGCGAGCCTGCACTGGTAGCTCTCAATGCCCAAGAGGCGGCGGCGCTGACTAAAGACAATAACCGCGTGGTGGTAGCCAATCTCTATGAGGGTGAGGCCCGCGAGCGCTATGAGCGGCATAGCCGCTTACAGGCGCAACGCTATGAGGCGCAAACGGCCGACCTCGTGGCGATGAGTAGCCCTAACAATGGGCCACGCCCACCACAGTTTAGCCTGCTGTCCTCGGACGTGGAGCTGATGGCGCTGCCTCAGCCAAAGGCACCAACGCTGTTGGATGCTGAGGACGAAAAGGGCCTCATTGAGGCTGAAGACTTTATTACGGGCAATGTGTCGGTGGTCAGTGAGCAATTGCGCACTGGTACGGACAATGTGGCTGTGGGGAGTGGTGCAGCGGCTGCTGACGATACTGAACAGCCTCACTTTGATCCGAACATGGTGGCGACGCTGCCGTATTTGCCTGGTAAGGAGTGCTTTAGAAGCACGGTTACCATGAGCGCTGCGGGCAACAGAGAGCGCAAGCCACGCCTGCTGCCGCTGATTTGTCAGGACTTTTTAGCGCACTGGCTGGTATATGGCCTAGCGGTATTGGCCTGTGTGCTGTGCCTGATGAAGGTGTATCAGGTGCAAGAGACGCGTGATCTGACCTCGCAGTTAAACGACATTACGCTCAACAACGCCAACCTCGAAAAGGAGTGGCTGAACTTAATGGCCACGCGCCAGAGCTTAACGGAGCATGCCAAGATTAGAGCGTATGCCTCGAACAAGCTGCAGATGCAGTCACCAAAGACTAATAGTGAGCAGGTGATCTCGCTGCATCACCAGTAGTTACGATGCGGTGAAGATAGGGCGCTTTCAGCGTCGCCATACGGCAGTCTCTGCGCTTTAGTGGAGACTGCCGTATTTGCTTTTAGCGGGGATGTGGGAAAGGGCGGAGGAGAGGGATAGGGCTTGGTCATACCAGCGAACTTAAGCCCATGCTCTAAGGTGCTTAGTGCTGCAAGTGGCGGCTATAGCGCTTACAAGCTGGATGTACACGCTTAATCACCCTGTGAGTATCCCAAAGAGCAAATCTCAAAGGAGGTAACAGCCTACAATCAGGTGTTTTATCCTGAGAGTAGGCCTTTGCTGAGGCGCTACGCTCGAGATAAGGCGCTGTCAGGCGCTTTTAGGTTACCTACTCACCATGAGGGCTGATGTTATGACGCTCTAAATGGCGCTGGCCACTCTGAGGTTTGTGGGGAGGGGAGAGGGTGTGATAGAGGGAGTGATGTCATGAACTACCGCAGACTTACGTCTGCGGTTTCACAGTGCTAACTCTGCTTTTACACAGTGTTAACACTGCTTTTTTCTAGTAGCGAGCCGCTATCTGATCTTCTGATGTAGATTGCGGATCACTACGGG
>JAHLFE010000076.1 GCA_018884035.1 Candidatus Anaerobiospirillum pullicola | reverse complement strand
ATGGCATGCATAATCCCATCAAACAGCATAAGCCCTGCGGATTTGGTTCACAGGGACAAATGGGTGATTACACCACTGTAGTGGTAGCTCAAGCTGATTTCTGCGCGGTTTCTGAGTCTATACATGGATATTACCCCCTTCGTCTCTGTGAACTGTCTTGTCAGCTTATGGCTGATTGCTTGTACCCCATTTGTACAGTCCGGATAAATAAGCTGTTTCTGCTGTACAACCCTAAATGATAGCCACCACATTGAAGCTTGAGATGGGGGCATCACCAGCTTTAAGGCTATCGCCTTACCCTTGAGGGTTAGTCGTCAGTAGATCAACTCTAGGTCAAAGCCGTATCTTAGAGGTTTGAGAAAAATCAGCTTCAACTCCTCGACATCAGGAAAGCATGCTGACATTTGAGCTGAGTAGCAACCAACCATCGCTAACTCTAAGGGGCAACTACCTCTAAGTGGTAGTCGATCGCACGAGGCGTGCTGTCTCACAGACTTACCTGTGAGTCTGGTTAGAACTTTCCCTGCTCTTACCGCAGCAGAGTTTTACTCTGCACCTACGGTCTGCACCCACGCTAATTTGCAGTTCCTTGTCCCTGTACCTAACCTCCCCACAGCGTTACACCAAAGCGCAAATAAGAAAGGGGCACAGTGGCCCCTTTCGCTCGTACTTGTTTAAGTTTGGAGGGTTGGAGGATTATCCTTTCATCACAGTTATCTGGCCTTAATCAGCAACTACCTCGGTATGAGCACTAACGCGCTCCTCAGTAGGGTTGGCAACACTGCTCTCAGGGCTTTCAGGGGTAGCCTGCTCCTTGGTAGCTTTACGCGCTAAGTACCAGCCGTAAGCTGAGGAGGCAATACCTAAGAGACCAGAGACCGCGCTGATAGCTAAGATGATAACCGTGGCGTGAGCAAACTGCACTGGGTAAAGTGCGCTGCTTGGTAAAGCCGTTACTACCGCCGAGATAATGAGCGACACTAACGCTAAGCTGCAAGCTTGGCCTAAGGAGCGGCCCACCTGCTGCGTGCTCGAGGCTAAGGCAAAGTTAGCTTTACCCACCGCAAAGGTCAGTAAGGTGGTATTTGGCGCGGAGAAGAAAGCGAAGCCAGTACCCACAAAGAGCTGTCTGACGATTAAGCCTAATGGGGTCGTAGTCTCATCGATGAAGACAAAGGAGCCTAACGCTAATGTCTGGATGATGAGACCTAAGGTCACTACGGCATTGCCGCTTAAGTAACGCGTTAGGCGTCCGGTTAAGGCCGAAACCACCGCAATGGTCACTGGCTGTACCACAATGATGAAGCCTGCGACACTGGCCGAGATACCTAAGGTGAACTGGGAGAACAGGGCCAGCAGCACTGGCTCAGCCATTACGGAGAAATAAGCGGTAACACTAACTAAGAAACAGGCTAAGAAAGCGCGGTTGTGCAATAAGAAGTGGACAGGAATCACCACCTCTGGGATGGAGCTGCTCTTTTGCGCATGGGCTGCGGCATCACCAGCGTCAGCATTAGCCACCTTATGCAGCTGATGACGCTTGCTTAAGACATAGTCACGCTGAGCCACTAAGGCTAAGAGTAAGACCGCTACCACTAAGCCGTATGGAGCTAAAGGCTGGGTGGCTAAGGTGGTCAGCGAGAGTAAGAACAGACCAATGGCTAAGGCAAAGAAGACGATGCGGGTCAGAGGTAAACGGTTGTGGCTGTGTGCTTTTACCTGCGATGCTGGTAACTTTGTGGCAGCAAAGCTTAAGATAGCAAAGGCGGCCGCACTGAAGTAGAACATCCACTCGTAGCCGATGTGGTCGATGATAATGCCCGAGAAACTTAAGGAAGTGGAGACACCGGTGTAGGTGAGGCAGACCGCAATACCAATGGCACCAAAGCGCTGCTTTGCTGGCACTTGCTCCGCGATTAAAGCCATGGCGGTGCTTAAGCACAAGGCCGAGCTGGCACCCTGTAACAGGCGGCCGACAAAGAGCATCCACACAGTTGGAGCAATGGTAATTAAGGCGGTGGTCAGCGCACAGCCTACAAGGCCATACACAAAGAGGCGCTTGTTGCCCTTATGGCGAGCCCAGATCGAGGCTGGCAGTAAGACGCAAGCTAAAGCAGTGGCATAACCGCTGATCGCGAGGGTGACTAAGTGTGGTGGGCAGTTGTACAGATCGACAAAGAACGGTACCGCCACGGTGAGGGCATTGCCCACGTAAGAGGTGAAGAATAACGCAAGGCTAACGCAGCCTACTACCAGCAGGGTTTGGGCGCTGGCACGCTGCTGTGGGGTAGCATCCCCCTGAGCACGCAGTTGCATGATGCACGTCCTTATGAGGCCTCACGGCCTGAGCAATATCGTATCGTATTGGCATTCCCCACATAGGGTGGGACTACCAAAGGGATTAACGGAAAAGAGGAGGCAACCGCGTTTGGGTGAGAGTGGCTCCTCATTAAGGCTGTAGTAGAGAAATCGGGTGCATCGTCATGACTGATGGTGAGCTCAATATACTTGAGGTGTTGGCTATGGTCTAATATTACTTATTCATATGTGGTGATAACTAAAAGGAATACTTAAAAAAGAGCCGATAAATATCAGTTTTGTAGAGGGTAGGGGCGGGCGCTGCAAGGTAGGAAAAGGTGGTATGCACTAAGATGGGGAAGGTGCGGGATAGGATGGGGCAAGGGCCTCACAGACTGGTAGGTGCTCATGGGCACGTTAGGATGTGCGGGCTTTGCCCGCATTGTCAGGGGCGCCCGCCCCTAATGCCTTTGGCTTTAGACTCCGCCTAAAGAATTCAATTTACCTCACCTGTGCGGCAAAAGCCTGCAACTGCTTTTGCTTGGCGCTAAGGTTTTCTTGTGCCACATGGCCATAGACTTCAAAGCCTGTCTTGAGGTGAGACTGAGGCAGAAGGCGCTTGAGGTCGCTTAAGCTGTGACCAAAGCCCGAGCCCTCATGCGTGCAGAAAGGGTAGACGTCTTTGCCCGCTAAGTCCGTCTGATGGCGCTCAAGAAAGGTAAAGACAGGCAGCGGCATGGTACCCCACCACATAGGGTAGCCTAAAAAGAGCACGTCATAGGCACTGACATCGATGTCGGAGACGATGTCTGGGCGTGCGTTGTGATTGAGCTCGATTTGCGCCTCGGAGGTGCATTGGTGGTAGTTATGAGGATAGGGCTGGACGCGCTTGATCTCAAAGAGCTGACCGTGGGTAAGCGCAGAGAGGGCAAGAGCGACCTTAGCGGTGTTACCAACGGTGACGGAGCGGATGCCGCCGGTGTAGTAGTTTTCGTCGGCACGGGAGAAGTAGGCAATGAGGATGTGGGACATGGGGGCTCCTTAAAGTGGTGATGCTTTAAGGGCATTGTAGGACGGAGCTGGGGTTGAAAATAGACACAAAACTCTCAAAGATATGCCTAAAACTGTATATGATGGAGCAAGGGCTTACGGCTCTTTACTGTGCAGTGCGAGCACAGCTCTCATTGTCGGGGGCGCTGCCCCCTGACAGCCCCCGCTTAAGGCTACGCCTTAAGAATCCCTTAATAGCAGGGTCTTGCCCTGCACCCACGGGAACTTTCAGTTCCTCGCCCCCGCACAAATTAAAAAAGGCCAAGCTTGCAGCTTAGCACTGCAACGCTTGGCCTGAACGACTTCAATCAGAGATTGTACTTACCGCAGCACTGACCGCACTGCGGTAAAGAATCCTTAGGCGCTCGCGCCCTCCTTCACCGCAATCGCCATTAAGTGCTGGTAAACACTCAAAGCGCAATCACGGCCCTCAGCTAAGGCATACACCACCAGCGACTGACCACGACGGCAGTCACCCGCCACAAAAATCTGGGGGTCACTGCTCACAAAAGCCTGCGCTCCCGTAAGCTTCGCCTTAAAGTTAAGACGCCCATCCTTGCTTAAATTGCTGCCGGCAAAGGCCTTTTGGCTCGGATGGCTATAGCCCATTGCAATCAGCACCACGTCAGCCTCTAAGCTGCCCTCGGTGCCCTTTTGTGGCGTGATCTTGCGTCCAGGGCCCCACTTCACCAGCACCGTGTTAATGCTGCCCACGTGCTCGCCATCGTGCTTGCTTGGCACAAAAGCCGTGGTATTTGTCGCAAATAAGCGAGTACAGCCTTCCTCTTGCGAGGTTGAGGTGTGCTTAATATGACGTGGATTTGGCCACACCGCCCGCACATCGATGCTTTCAGGTAACTCCTCGTGGTAGTCCACTTGCGTCACTGACGCCGCACCCTTACGAATCGACACACCAATGCAGTCAGAAGCGGTCTCACCACCGCCAATAACCACGACCTTCTTGCCCTTAACATTGATTGGGTTTAAGAGCTCGCCTTGGTTTTCCTTGTTCTGCGCAATAAGAAAATCAAGCGCAAAGTAAATGCCCTTAAGCTCACGGCCAGGGATGGCTAAATCACGTGGCGTCTCGGAGCCCACCGCTAATACCACCGCATCAAAGCTGCTCTTGAGCTCCTCTAGGGACACCACCTTCTGCTGGTCAGAGTGAATACCCGTCTCCAAGAAGCCATTAGCGCTAGCAGCTTGGGCCTCTTCCTTAGTAGAGACCACTAAGGTCGAGGTCTCAAAAAGCACGCCCTCGTTTACCATCTGCTTGATCTTGCGATCAAGAACTTCCTTAGACAGCTTAAAGTCAGGGATGCCATAGCGTAAGAGGCCGCCGATCTTGTCCATCTTCTCGTAGACCACCACGTTGACACCTAAGCGGTTTAAGCGAATGGCGCAGGCTAAGGCCGCAGGGCCGGAGCCCACAATCGCGACCTTTTTGCCTGTGTCGTGGGCTACAGGGAAGTTGTGCACTAAGCCATTGGCGTAGGCGTACTCAATGATCTTACGCTCAATGGACTTGATGCCCACCTCTTTAGGCTCGTATAAGCCTAAGCAGCAGCTCTCCTGACACAGAGCAGGGCAAATACGGCCGGTGATCTCAGGAAAGTCATTGGTGCTGATTAAAGTGGCATAAGCCTCTTCCCAGCGACCATTGGCCACCATGCGGTTAAAGTCCGGCATATCGTTGTGCAACGGGCAGCGGTTTTGACAAAAAGGAATACCGCAGTCCATGCAGCGCGAGGCTTGCTGTTGCGCATCGTGATCAGATAAGGTCGAGATAAACTCGTTAAAGTGGGTGATGCGCTTGTCCACACTCTCATGGATTTCGTTAACGAATGGAAGTTCAATAAAACCACGTTCGTTGGCCATGGCACCCCTCCTACTTCTGGCTCTGCGCTGCTGCTTTAGCAGCAGTGGCGTTTACTTTGGCCGCACCGGTAGGTGCAGCTGCAGCGGTAGCAGCTGCGGCAGCTGCCGCACGCGGTGTTTGTTCCGCTGCCGCTTGCTTGGCTTTTAAGGCGTGCATGTACTCATGTGGCATGATCTTTACAAAGGAGCGTAGCTCCTGCGCAAAGTCGTTCAGGATCTTCTGTGCCAGCTCAGAGCCCGTGCGCGCCAGATGCTCTTGTAAGAGCGCCTTCAGCAGGATCTCATCATGCTTACCTTGGTGTAAAGGCACCGCCAAATTATCCTCATCTGCAGGGGTGACGTCGGCCACTAAGAAGTTGCCCGCTGCCAGCTTGCTTGGCACCTGCTTGTTTGGATCGTAAATAAAGGCCACACCACCGGACATACCCGCCGCAAAGTTACGGCCGATATTGCCTAAGATCACCACCGTGCCATTGGTCATGTACTCACAGCCGTGCTCACCGGTGCCCTCGACCACGCAGTCAGCACCCGAGTTACGCACCGCAAAGCGCTCACCCACAAGGCCATTGATAAAGGCCTTACCCGAGGTCGCACCATAGAGACAGGTGTTACCGGCAATGATGTTTTCTTGCGCAGCAGGGGCAAAATCGCGATCTTTGCGGATGGAGATCACACCACCGGATAAGCCCTTACCCACATAGTCGTTGGCTTCACCCTCGAGATCTAAGGTCACGCCTGTGGTTAAGAACGCACCTAAGCTTTGTCCCGCCGTACCACGCAGCTTTAAGGTCACAAAGCCTTCAGGTAAGGTGTGGTCATGAGCAGCCCCCACAGTAGCGGCGATCATGGTACCCACCGCACGATTGATGTTGCAGACGCTGCTGTCAATCTTTAATGGCTCGTGCTTTTCAAGGGCAGCCTTTACTTGTGGTAAGTACTGGTAATCAAAGCTCTTGTTAAGCTCGTGATCTTGGCTTACATGGTGGTGGTAATCACGCTGATCTTCAGTGATCACCTGATGGAAGATAGGGGTGCAGTTTAATGTACGAGCCTTAGCAAAGTAAGGATCAATGTCGCTCACCGCACGCTGCTCTAAGTACTCGCTGTGACCGATTAAGTCCTCAAACTTAGCCACACCTAAAGCAGCCATCAGCTCCCGCACTTCCTCCGCAACAAAGTAGAAGAAGTTTATGAGCTTTTCTGGCGTGCCCACAAAGTTCTTACGCAGCTCGGGATCTTGCGTGGCGATACCCGCAGGGCAGGTGTTCTTTTGGCACTTACGCATAATGGTGCAGCCTAAGCACACCAGTGCAGTCGTACCAAAGCCAAACTCATCAGCACCTAAGAGGGCACCGATGACCACGTCACGGCCGGTCTTAATCTGACCATCCACCTGAATACGCACGCGCGAGCGCAGCTTGTTGAGCACCAGCGTTTGCTGCACTTCAGACAGGCCAATTTCCCATGCCGAGCCCGTGTTCTTAATCGAAGAGGCCGGAGCGGCACCTGTACCACCGTCATGACCAGAGATCACAATGTGGTCAGCCTTACACTTAGCGACACCTGCCGCCACGGTACCCACACCGACTTCAGACACCAGCTTCACGGAGATATTAGCCTGCGCATTAGCGGACTTTAAGTCGTAAATGAGCTGGGCTAAGTCCTCAATGGAGTAGATATCGTGGTGTGGTGGTGGTGAGATTAAGCCCACACCCTCAGGGCTGTGACGGAGCTTACCAATGTAAGCTGAGACCTTATGTCCTGGCAGCTGACCGCCCTCACCAGGCTTAGCGCCTTGGGCCATCTTAATCTGGATGAGGTCAGCAGCGTGCAGATAATCCGAGGTCACACCAAAGCGGCCGGAGGCAACTTGCTTGGTACGTGAACGTAAGCTATCACCCTTCTTGAGCTTAACTGGCACCACCGCATCAGAGCCTAAGACATCGACTAAGGTGCAGTCGTGGTCGATCGGGGCAAAACGTCGCTCGTCTTCACCACCCTCACCGCTGTTGGACATAGCACCTAAGCGGTTCATGGCCACAGCCATGGTGGCGTGGGCCTCGGTAGAAATCGAGCCCATCGACATAGCCGCCGTAGCAAAACGCTTGACGATGCTGTCAGCACTCTCCACTTGCTCCACGGGAATGGGCTTATTGAGGTAGCGGAAGTCAAAGAGGCTGCGCAGCGTCATTAAGCGCGAGCTGTGATCATTGATGATAGCCGCATACTGATCGTAAGCTTGACGATCGTTGTGCGTCACCGCATGTTGTAGGGCTACCACCGCCTCTGGCGTCCACATGTGACTCTCACCACCAGTACGCAGCGCTAAGTCACCACCCGCTGGTAAAGGTGCGATGGCATGTCTGGTGTTAAAGAAGGCCTGCTGGTGCATGTTCACCGCCTCGGAGGCGATCTCGAAGAGATCCACACCCTCAATTGGGCTTGGGGTGTTGGTGAAGTACTTGTCCACAAAGGAGGACTTAAGACCGATAGCCTCGAAGATCTGCGCACCGATGTAAGACATGTAGGTGCAGATACCCATCTTGGCCATGATCTTCAGGAGGCCCTTATCGATAGCCTTGATGTAGGACTTAACGGCCTGCTTTTGCGCTGCGACGCCCCCCTTAGCGGCTAAGGAGCGCACTAAGTCTAAGGCCAGATATGGGTACACCGCCTCAGCACCATAGCCACCTAAGAGAGCAAAGTGGTGAATGGTACGGGCCGAACCTGTCTCTACCACTAAGCCAGTGGAAGTACGTAAGCCCTTTTCCACTAAGAAGAGGTGAATGGCCGAGGTAGCCAGCAGGGCAGGGATAGCCACCCGCTCTTCACTGACGTTGCGGTCAGAGATGATGAGGATGTTGACGCCTGCGGCGACAGCATCGACTGCGGCAGCCTTAATACTGGCTAAGCGGGCTTCGATACCGTTTTTGCCCCATGACAGAGGGTAGGTGATATCAAGGGTACGGGCCACAAACTTACCGGAGGTGAGCTCATCGATATGGTAGATACGCTCCATGTCCTCGTCGGTGAGAATTGGCTGCTCCACCTCCAGACGGATGGGTGGATTGTTGTCCATGATATTGAGCAAATCCGGACGTGGGCCGATAAAGGACACCAGCGAGGTCACAGCCTCTTCACGGATGGGGTCAATAGGAGGGTTGGTCACTTGGGCAAAGAGCTGGCGGAAGTAATCGTAGAGAACGCGATTACGGGCCGAGAGTACCGCTAGGGGCGCATCGTTACCCATGGAAAGCACGGGGTCACCACCACTTTCGACCATGGCCTTAATGAGGCGCTCGATTTCTTCACAGCTGTAGCCAAAGACGCCTAAGCCTTGCTCTAAGGTGAGCGCTCCTTGCTTACCAGCAATGCTGATAACATCATGCAGACCGTGCTTGTGGGCAGGAGCTACTGGCACACCTAAGGCAGGGGCCGTGGCCTCTGCCTCGTGCAGCGCAGAGAGCTTAATGCGGATCTTATCGATCCACTCACGGTATGGGCGCGCGGTAGCCAGCGAGTTTTTGATTTCGGCATCATCGATGATGCGGCCTTGCTCCATATCGATAAGGAGCATACGGCCTGGCTCTAAGCGCCACTTCTTTTTGATGTTGTGCTGTGGGATGTTGAGCACACCACTTTCGGAAGCGAGCACGATGCAGTCATCGTTAGTGATGACGTACTTGGCAGGACGCAGGCCGTTACGGTCTAAGGTCGCGCCAATTTGGCGGCCATCGGTAAAGGCCACGGCGGCTGGGCCGTCCCATGGCTCCATCATGGCAGCGTAGTATTCGTAGAAGGCCTTGAGGTTAGGATCCATGAGGTTGTTCTTTTCCCATGCCGCTGGGATCATCATCATCGCGGCTTGAGCTAAAGAGTAACCGGACATGGTTAAGAGCTCAAAAGCGTTATCAAAGGAGGCCGAATCAGATTGACCTTGGAAGATTAAAGGCCAGAGTTTGTCTAAGTCTTTGCCGAAGACAGGCGAGGAGATATTTTTCTCGCGGGCTAAGATCCAGTTGAAGTTACCGCGTAAGGTATTGATTTCGCCGTTATGGGCGATCATGCGGAATGGATGGGCCAGCGACCACTGCGGGAAGGTGTTAGTGGAGAAGCGCTGGTGGATCAAAGCTAAAGCCGAGACGGTGCGGCTATCCTGCAGATCCTTATAGTAGATACCCACCTGCGAGGCTAGCAATTGCCCCTTATAGACGACGGTGCGGGCACTAAAGGATGGGATGTAGAATTCTTTGCAGTGATGCAGCTTTAAATCAGCGATGGCGATAGAGCTGCGCTTACGGATTAAGTAGAGCTTACGCTCGAGGGCATCGGTGACGAGGATGTCTTTGGAGGGGCCGACGAAGATTTGGCGGATGACAGGCTCTTTTTCGCGCACAGCATCGCTCATAGGCATGGTCTTATCGACAGGTACGTCACGCCAACCTAAGATGACCTGCCCCTCGGCTAAAACGGCACGCTCGATTTCTTCTTGGCAGGCGTGGCGGGAGGCGGACTCTTGAGGTAAGAAGACCATACCGACGCCGTACTCACCCTCAGGGGGGAGGGTGATGCCTTGAGCTTGCATATCGTCGCGATAGAGCTTGTCTGGGATTTGGATCAGGATACCGGCACCATCACCTTGGAGGGGATCGGCACCGACGGCGCCACGGTGGGTGAGATTGACGAGGATCTCGAGACCTTGGGCCACGATTTTGTGGCTTTTGGTGCCTTTGATATGAGCGATGAAGCCTACGCCGCAGGCATCGTGCTCAAAGTTGCTCTGATAGAGGCCGTGTTCTTCCATTTGTCTCTGAATGGTCTAAAGTCGTGGGGAGTGTGAGGGGTGAAACCCCTCGCCTAGACGGGTTGAGGGCCTACGGTCCTCATCCAGGGTCAAGGGACTGAAAGTCCTTGCGGGTGTAGGGCAGAGCCCTACTGGGGTGTGTGAGGGACTAGCCCCTCACTGACATGTAAGTGCAACTGACATGTAAGTGCACTGCACAGCCTGAAGAGTCCATGCCGCTTTAAAGACGCAAGCGGCCCGTTGCCACAAAGGCTTCGGGCCGGTTCGCCCGTACACTTACAGGCGCTAAGCAAGCACGCTACAAGTCTTAGAGGCTGTAGTAGAGCTCAAACTCAGCAGGGTGTGGAATGGTGTTGACCTTAGCGATCTCCTCACGCTTTAAGGAGATGTAGGCGTTGATGGTGTCCTCAGAGAACACGCCACCGGCTAAGAGGAACTCCTTATCCTGCTCTAAGGCCTGTAAAGCCTCCTCTAAGGAAGCACAAACCTGTGGAATAGCCTGAGCCTCCTCTGGTGGCAGGTCGTAGAGGTTCTTATCCATTGGATCACCTGGGTTGATCTTGTTTAAGATACCGTCTAAGCCAGCCATTAACATGGCGGAGAAGGCTAAGTAAGGGTTTGCGGTGCAGTCAGGGAAGCGCACCTCAATGTGGGTGGCCTTTGGATTTAATGAGGCAGGAATACGAATCGAAGCGGAGCGGTTCGAGGCCGAGTAAGCCAGCATCACTGGAGCCTCGAAGCCAGGGACTAAACGCTTGTAGGAGTTAGTCGATGGGTTGGTGAAGGCGTTGATAGCCTTAGCGTGCTTGATGATACCGCCGATGTACCACAGAGCCTCTTGCGACAGACCACCGTAAAGGTTGCCAGCGAAGATGTTACGGCCATCGCTAGTGATGGACTGGTGGCAGTGCATGCCCGAACCGTTATCACCGGCCATTGGCTTTGGCATAAAGGTAGCGGTCTTGCCAAACTTCTGTGCCACGTTCTGCACCACATACTTGTAGAGCAGAACCTCGTCAGCCTTCTTGGTTAAGGTGTTGAAACGGGTCGCAATCTCGTTTTGACCGGCGGTAGCCACCTCATGGTGGTGAGCCTCGATTACTAAGCCCAGCTGCTCCATGATTAAGCACATCTGCGAGCGGATTTCCTGCGAGGAATCAACAGGAGGAACTGGGAAGTAACCACCCTTAACCCCTGGACGGTGGCCCTTATTGCCCTCAGGATAGGCGCGGTCAGAGTTCCATGCTGCTTCAATGTCATCAATGGCGACCATAGAGCCAGACATGGATGTCTTGAAGCGAATGTCGTCAAAGAGGAAAAACTCTGGCTCTGGGCCGAAGCAAGCGACATCACCGACACCGGTGGACTTTAAGTAGAGCTCAGCACGCTTGGCGATGGAACGTGGGTCACGATCGTAGCCGTTTAAGGTGCTTGGCTCTAAGATGTCGCAGCGGATAGCGATGGTTGGTGTCTCGTAGAATGGATCGACAAAGATGGTGTCCATGTCAGCCATTAAGAGCATGTCGGACTTGTCGATACCGCGCCAGCCCGCGATGGAGGAGCCGTCGAAGAGCTTGCCTTCCTTTACAAAGTCCTCGTCGATTAAGCTAGCTGGCAGGGAGATGTGCTGCTCTTTACCACGGGTGTCAACAAAGCGCAGGTCAGCGAATTTAATGTCGTGGCTTTCAAGCAGGTTTTGTAATTCTTCGTAAGTCATAAGAAGCAAGCTCCGTGGGGGCGTAGCCCCTGAATGCAGGTGCCCCCTGATTGGTAGTGGTTGCCTGTGGACAGTGGCACCGGCCGCTGTCTTTATGAGTACAAGCGCAAAGAGCTTAAGTACTCATGCCTAGCGAGTTTTGTAGATTTGCTCCACAGGCATGTCCACAATGCCCCCATCAAGGATGAACCAAAAAGGAAAGATCCTGATAGTTCCTCAAGTCGTGGTCACACCAGCCTCTAAGCAAGGAGGCGCTAAGAGGTCTGAGGCGCTTGTGACCAGCGACTAGTGATGCTTAGTTTTGCACCAAAATACACAGCGAAAAAGAAACACAGTTTAGATGGTTTTGGCTTACTGCGCTCGTTGCTGTTGGT
Source organism: Candidatus Anaerobiospirillum pullicola (assembly GCA_018884035.1). Taxonomy (GTDB): domain Bacteria; phylum Pseudomonadota; class Gammaproteobacteria; order Enterobacterales; family Succinivibrionaceae; genus Anaerobiospirillum; species Anaerobiospirillum pullicola. The sequence continues at coordinate 15,795 of JAHLFE010000076.1, read as the reverse complement.
GCTAATTCTTACTTATTTATGAGGTTTTAGCAAAGGATAAAGCGCGCTATACCCCTGTTTTAGGCGGTTTATGCACTGTTTTGGAAATTAAAAAATAAGTTCTATTTTAGTGCAGTAAATTGAATGGTGGTGTATCACTATGAGGCGTTGCTGTGTAGTTTGAGTGATAAATAAAGGAGATAGTGCTTGCACTAAAGTAGGGGGTAGAAGCTTGTAGAGAGGTAAATTGCAGGCGAAATGCGGAAAATGAACTTTTAAAGTGCGTTCGATAATGGTGCAGAAAAGTGAGGAAAATCACAAAAACGCGGGAGTATGAGGGCGAATTCCTGAGGGGTAATGGTGGAGGGATGGACATTGTCAGAAACCTCAAACAGGAGACGGCTTATTTGAGGTGGTGGAGATGGGGGAACTTACGATGGCTGAAGCTGTTGAAGAGGAAGAGGCGGATGCAAGGACAAAGGCAAAGGCAATAGCAGCGCCCGCCCCTACCTTGAGACAGTGCTGCCTTGCGTCACTGCAAATAGGCGGTGGTGGTGGTAGCAAGCTGGGGATAATGGTGATGATGGTGAGATTGTTGGCAGAAACTGCGGACTAACAACCTTACCCGCGAACCTAAGGGTGAACAGCGCCACGCAGAGCATCATAACCTTATCACCTCAGGGTGATGAAGATGCGCCCAAATAGCAGGTAAGCTCTTAAGCTTAACTTGCAGCACTAATCACCATGGGGCATTTACACACATTAAATAGCCCTCTCAAGCAATGGTGAGCTTCAGTGCGCGGGTATGGTTAACAACGCCCGCCCCGCTGGCAGCATGTACTCCTTACGGGGATGTAAAGAGCCATTCTTGAAGGGTTGCTATTTTGGTGAGTTTTGAGGGGGTTGAGGGTTAGATGGCTCTAAGGTGGTGACCAAGAGGGCATGAGGGCTCATGGGGCCCAGCAAGCACACCTGCACCATTCATATCGAGGTAGGAAAGGTCGGTGTTATCAGAACTTAGGTGCTGCCAACTGAACAGCAGGAGGCGTCATTGTTTCGCTATGATGGTTGGTATGGTTGACGAAGCTTTAGTGGTAGCTGACTTACTACTAAGCAGACTAAGCGCAACAAAGAGCAAAGCCGAGCGGATAAACAGGCGGGGGAAAACAAAAAGAAAAGAAAAGAAAAGAAAGGTAGCAGAACCAAAGGCATTCTGCTACCACGAATCATCATCATTGAGCGCCCTGAGCTCAGTAACACTTGCTGCTACAAAGCACCTCGACGCTTAAGTTGTTTGGAGGAGTTAAAAAGGGAGTGAGGAGTAGGAAAAGCAACGCCTGCCTATGGCTAGTAGCAAAGCCGCCTGTGGCAGACCGCCTGTGGCAGGCGTGAGAACACAGTAACTAAAGAGGGAAAGCCTCAACCGCCTCTATACGCTATACGCTATACGCGGGTTTAGGCTCGTTATTCCTTACTCCATGCTTTGAGCTCACTTAGTGAGGTGTACCTTAAGATAGGCTGATTGGAGCCTTTCTCTGGAAAAGCGTGACAGAGAAGAAGAAGAAGAAGAAGAGCTGGGAGTGTCAGCTTGCGCCTTCCCGCTACTTCTCTTGTCTCTTTAAGCCTTAAGCCGACGACTCTGTGCACTGCTTCTCTGGTGCGCGCAGAGTACTTTGCTGGGAGCTCGCCTTCGCTCCTAAGGTCAAGTACACCTCATCTAAAATCACGCCATCATCAAGAGGCGCAATCGTAAGTTGCAACGGCTCTCCATGCCGTAGCAGCTTTACTACCATTGCCAGTGGCACCGCTAACACACACGATGTTCGGTTGTTAAGCACGTTCTCCTTCCAGCGCTCACTGCGCCCATGTGTTTGCAGGTCAAAAGTACGAGCACAACTCGCTTGACCCTTAGTGTCCAGTAAGCTCACCTTAACGCGCAGGCTCTCGCCTTGCCCCGAAAAGGTCGGCAGGAAGTGTACTTGTACTTCCCATGCTTGCTCCGTGAGGCTGACATCACTACGCTTTAAGCGTAGATTAAGCGGTAAGCGCCCCTGCGCAAGGCCTTGCTGCGGAATAAAAGCAGCTTGCTGCTTGTAGCCCAGCCCTGGCAGCGCCCACGTGCCAGTAAAGTCACTACCATTAACTTGCGCCGCCAGCTGCAACGCTGCCGGTAATGGTGTCTTAGCGTGCCGTCTATCACGCAGCGGATCAAACACCGGTAAGAGACGGGGCTGTGCATCCATCATCTTGTTGAACTTGCCGTTGTTATGAAAGCCGCTGTTGTAGCGTCGCGTCAGCGCATTAATCTCATCAAAGGCAGCGTCACTGCGGGAGAAATCGCCACCATTGTGCCTATCTTCCATTGCCGTCAGCATCTTCAGCGATAAGAGCGCTCCGGCTTTTACGGGGTAGACTATGAACTCATAGACGCAGTCTTGCAGCGCTGCTGGTACCTGACTAAAGAAGTCATCAGCAGCAGTAAGCTGCGCTTGGTGCTTGGCAATGAGTTTGGCTGTCAGCTCTGCTGAAAAAGGTAAATCCTTAATCTGGCGCCATGCTGCATCCTCTTCTTCCTCGCGCGTGTTACCCATAAACTCAGGCTTGCGGCGGAAGGAGAGACGGTAAAACTCATTGACGAGGTCTGCTGCCTGTTTGGCCATGTCTGCAGGTAAAAACTCTTGGTAGAAACTCTGCAGGTGGTCTTTAACGCCCCAAGTCGCTGTTGCCAGTAAGTGTGGCAGCTCGTAAGTATGCGCTACTGTTGTTGCCGCAGCTGCTGGGGCCAGCGTACCCGCAGTCGCTGTTGTGGCAGCTGTGGTAACAGTTGTTGCGGCAGAGGCGGGCGCTGTTAACGCCGCTGACGCTGCTGACGCAGCTGACAGCGCAGATGCAGAATCTGCCGAGGCTGTAAGTGCGTTGCGCAACGCTGTGTCGTATACATCTTTCTCCGCTAAGGTCGCAAATTCTGGTTGCTTTACCGCGAGCGCAGGCTGCAGCAAACTTAGGCAGTTGATGTCCCATGCAAGGTCAGCAAAAAGTGAGAGCTGGTACTCTAGAGACTTAATATCACCGACATTGAGCACCCATACCTTGTGGATGCCAGAGTAGTAAGCACGTGTCAGCTCACAAGCCATGAGGTAAGGACTCTGGCTGCCTAGCCACAAGTAATCATGAGGCCGTCCCCAGTACGAGGCATGGTAGTAGAGGCCATTACCACCGCTGCGCTCCCGCTCTTGGGGCGTTGGCAAGTGCTGCATATAGCCGTAATTGTCGTCAGTCCACATCAAGGTGACATCATCTGGCACCGCTAAACCTTTACGGTAAAGGGTAAGCACTTCCTTGTATGGAATAAAGACCTGTGGTGGCATCTCGTGCCCATACTTCTCTTGCAGCGCAAAAGTACCCACTCAGTACTGAGACCTATCGCTCTTTTGTGTACCTTGATAACTACAAGGCTTTGTTCACCGAGGTAGGAAGCAAGCGTCACAAGTGCTTGTCTGATCTTTTGGGCTTGCAAGTGCTCAAAGTCCAAGAGCAGGGTGAGACACGCTACCTAATCAACTTGCTGGTGTTAGAAAGCAAGTTTGCGCAAAATGCCAGCAAGGACACCAGCAACAAGTCCTTACAGCAAACGCGCGAGACCACCGAACTCTTGTACCGTGCCTTTAAGGATTACCACACGCATAACAGCCTCGATCGCCAGCAATGGCTGGCGCGTATTGCCGACATGTTAGTCGACAATCGCGACCACAAGCAGCAAGCCTCCACAGAGCGCGCCTTATGGGGGAGCGACCACGAGCTTGAGCTTGAGGAGTTTAGTAAGCTGCAGCAGCTGATTCGTGATGGGCAGGTCGACATCCTGCTCAAAGGCTGCTCCATTATCTTTGACCGCGCTGTTAGCAGTGACGCAGATGCTGTCTCGGCCTTGAGTTCCGCCCCTCGTTGCAGCGCCACCATTGCGGCGGGGCAAGATAAATTAAGCGCTGATCAAGGCTTTCCTCTGTTGCAGATTAAGTTCACGGGAGCGGGCGTCAATGATGTGCTTAAGTGTTTCCACAAATACCATGGCTACGGTCAGGCAGCAGCTTTACAGGAACTGAGCTCGCATGATGACCTCATCAGCTCCTACTGTCTGAAGGATGATGCGCGCTTTCTCTTAAAGGCTCAGCTCTCAGCAGCTGCTGTGGCAGCGGCAACTGAGTTCAATCTTGAGCCAGAGTCTGGGGCAGAGTTTGCGTCTGAGCAGGGAGGCGATGGCAGTGATTTAGGCCGTGAGATGCGATTCTGGGACGAACCATCTAACCCGATCGTTACCTCTAAGCGGCCGGTAGCCATGGCGCAGCGAGTTACAGCGCCCGCCCCAGCAGCGCAACACCGACCTCAGCCTACACTCACTGCTGCTGCATCGGAGCAGTGGCAGACCAATACGTCCCAACCCCAGACGCTGGCCACAACACAGGCTACCACGCCAAGGACAGCACCGCCCATGGTGCCAGCGCCTGTGCCTAAACCAGCACAGCCACAGGCAACACGGCAGCGCGTGCTTACACCACAGCAGGTACCAACTTTATCTCAGCCGTCAGTGCCACCTGCAGCAACACAGGCAGTAACACCTGTAATGCCTAGAATGCCAGTACCGACTGCTACAGCACAAGTGCAGCCACATTCTGCCACACCGTATCCAGCATACCCGTTTGCAGCCACCCAGCCTGCTTTAAAGCAGCCGCAACGGCAGGGAGCCGCAACTTTAGATCCTGCGCCTGTGCCTGTGCCTGTATCAGATCTGGTGCCTGCACCAGAGCTGTCGTTGGCGCCATCGCGCAGTATATGGTTGGTAACCTTGCCACGACGTGCTTATGATGCTTGGAGACCTGATGTCGCCACACTGTTGCCATACACACCGCGCGATGCTGCCGCCGAGCGAGATTTGCTGGCGCAGAGAGCAACGCAAATTAACAATGTGCTGCGCGAATTTGGGAGTAAAGCTACTGTCTTAAGAACGGAACTGGGGCCGGTCATAACCCGCTTCATCTTGAAGTTGGCTTACGGTGAAGCCTCTAAGCATATTGAGCGTATCGTAGCGGAAATGCCGCGTAAGCTGCAGGTGAAATCAGTGCGCTTTGACGCGCAATCGGGCAGCCTTGAGGTGCCTAATGAGCACCGGTCTACCATTGCCTTAGGTGAGGTGCTGTCCAGCCCAGAGTTTATGCAGAGTAATGCGGAGCTGCCGCTAGCCTTAGGACTTACTCCTGAGGGCTTTCCCGTGGTGTGTGACTTAGTAGAGGGCGGCCCGCACTTGCTGGTAGCTGGCACCACCGGCTCGGGCAAGTCAGTTGGCCTCAATTGCATCTTGCTCTCGCTGATTACGCACCTTTCGCCGCAAGAGCTGCGTTTGCTCATCATCGATCCTAAGCGTGAGTTTACAGCCTATGACGCTCTCCCTCACATGCTGCTTCCTGCCATCAATGATGTGATTGCAGGGGCTGGTATTATCTTAGACTGGTGTATTGCCGAGATGGAGCGCCGCTATGAGCTGTTTCACCACGTGGGGCTAAATAGCTTAGTGGAGTATAACCAGTACGTGGCCAAGGCGCTGGAGTGTGGCTCTCCAGAGACCAATTACCTCGCCTTAAAGCATCAGGTGCAAGAGTACCTCGAGCCTCTGCCTCGCATTGTGGTCATGATCGACGAGTTTAGCGATCTGATGGCGCAGACACGTGCTGCAGGTCGCACCAAAGGCAGTGAGTTTGAAAGCTTGCTGGCACGCTTAGCAGCTAAATGTCGCGCTGCTGGTATTCACTTGATTTTAGCGACGCAGTCTCCGCGCAAAGAGGTGGTCACGGGCTTGATCAAGGGTAATTTGCCCGCGCGCATTGCTTTTAGTGTCAGTAGCAACACCGAATCACGCATCATCTTAGATGAGACTGGTGCCGAAACACTGCTGGGCAAGGGAGACATGCTGTATCACTTCACTGGTGATACTACGCATCGTGCCCACGGTGCCTATGTCTCCTCTAACGAGATTAGAGCGCTGGTTAAAGCATGGCACACGCGTTATGGTGATCCTGAGTATCTGCCTGCACTCGGCGCCGCACTGGGCTTTAGTGTGAGTAGTACCAGCTCTGCTGGTGTGTCCCCTGCGCTCCAAGCCAAAGCTGTGGCTTTAGCTCAGGATTTGCAGCAGCAAGGCGCTACCATAACTGAGCGCGCATTGAGCCACTTGCTACAGGTAGACAACCTGACTGCAACCAAACTGTTTGCTAGGCTGCAAGAGCAAGGCTTAGCGTAGCCACGCTCTGCAAAGCACAAAGCACTGGGCATGGACATAGTGGGGCGGGCACTGCGCAGGTGTGCGACATACGCTACGTAGGAGGCAGGAGGCATGCTTGTACAACGCCCGCCCCTGTGAGGCCTTGCTGCTGCTGCTGTGTTACGACCTTGTGGTCTACTACCACTTAGAGGTAATTAGGGAGCTCATCATCACCACAGATACGATGTGTGTCCTGTTTACATCTCTGGTAAGGCGCAATTAGGTCCTTGCGATTTTTTTGGTGCTGACGGCGCGCTCCTCGAACGCTAAGGCCTGCCCTGCAGCGCGTAGCTTCTAAGACACAGTGCTGCTGTACACACAGCTCGACTAGTCAGCAACACGATCTGCCACTAATGCCTCAGCACTAAAAAAATCGCAAGAACCCGCAATTACCACAGAGAGCGGGAGCAGCATTGCAGTGACCTTGTAAGAGGCTACTTAGGGATGGTTGTTTTCTCTCCAGTGGTACACGAACGCACTGCTTGACGTTTAGTTTACGCAGGGGAAGCTGCTGACGCTAAGAACTGGCTCATTACCCTTGAGGTGGTTAGTTGTAAGTAGAGCCACTTTGAGGTAAAAGCCGTATCTTTGCGGTTTGGGAAGAAGCAGCCGCACGCTTCGATGTCAGACTAACAGTGTGGTCTGCTACCACTTAGAGGTGGTTGGGGGGCAAATCACCATCACAGACATGGTGCTTTTTCCTATTTACGCCGCTGGTAAGGCGCAATTAGGCTCTACTCAGAGTTTGGTGAGTACCAAAAAGCAGCAACGCCCTGCGATCAAGCATGGGATCCCATGTAATGGCGTTTGGCGTGACCAACCTTGGCGTAGTGTTGGTGCTCTATCCACCAAAGTCTGAGGATAACCCGCAATTACCACAGAGCGCGGGAGCGTCATGGCAGTGACCTTGTAAGAGGCTAATTAGGGATGGTTGTTTTCTCTCCAGTGGTACACGAACGCACTGCTTGACGTTTAGTTTACGCAGGGGGAGGCCTCATGGCGCTCAGCGCTGGCGCCATGAGCAAGAGGAAGTGGATGAGAAGAAAGAGATGGTGAGGGCATAACGTCTTAGCGTTGGCTGTAGAGCGTAAGCTGCCTGCACCCTAATGGTTCGTGGACATTCTCACATTTTTGTCCCTCAGCTCTTTACTTTAGCAGGCAAATTTCTTATCGTTTTGCCGGTTATCTCGTTTGGGCCTCCTCTTACGCGCGCGCTCGTGGTAAACGCTCCGCCGCATAAAAGTAGGTTCCGCCTCATGGCTGGGGCTTAGGTGCCTTATGCACCTGAAGTATAAGCCTGAGACGGTAAGCTGGATGTTGCTTCTGGCAACAACCTCCCGAGATCTCCTCACCTTGTTGTCAGAGCGCTCCGGTCACTAAATGCAGGTTTTTCTCTCATCAGAACCAAAAAAGGTGACGGCTTATGGCAAAGCTTTTGGTGTATGGTTCACTGAACATTGATTACGTCTATCAGATGCCGCACTTTGTGCAGCCTGGTGAGACGCTGCTCTCACTCTCCCGTCAGGAATTTGCTGGGGGTAAGGGCTTAAATCAAGCAGTGGCCTTAGCTAAAGCAGGTGGTAATGTGTACTTCGAGGGTGCCGTTGGTAAAAACGATGGTACCTTACTGCTGCAAGTCCTCAAAGACAATCATATTGATTTGACCTTCGTCAAAGAGCGTGACAATATGGCCAGTGGTCACACCGTCATTCAGGTTGATCCTCATGGCCAAAATTGCATCCTGCTCTACGGTGGAGCCAATCATTCTCACAGCAAAGAGGAAATCGATACCTGCTTAAGCACTTTTGCAAGCGGCGATTACCTCGTGCTCCAGAACGAAACTAACGATGTCGCGTACATCATGGCTCAAGCTGCCGCTAAGGGCCTTAAGGTATGCGTCAACGCCTCGCCTCTGAATCAAGCCATCTTTGAGATGCCACTTGAGAAGTGCGAGTTCATCATCGTTAACGAAATTGAGGGCTCAGCTCTGGTCGAGGAAAAGGAAGATGCCGATCCTTACCTCATCTTGTCTAAGCTCAAGGCGAAGTACCCACAGAGCTCTTTTGTGCTGACCTTAGGGTCGAAAGGCTCCTTACTGAGCATGGCGCAGCAAGATGCCGTCATTGCTTGTAAAGCCTACAAGGTGCAGGCGGTTGACACCACAGCCGCAGGCGATACTTTCTTAGGCTACTTTGTGGAGCAAATCTCCTCCAATGTAGAGCCACAAATCGCATTACAAAGAGCGACAGCTGCTTCGGCTATCGCGGTTACCCGCAAGGGCGCCGTACCATCAATCCCAGCGATTGAAGAAGTTTTAGCCTTTGTTAAGGAGCATGGCAGTACTTTAGTGGACAAACTCTAAGAGCCCACATTTACGCTAAGATGAGCTTAATCCCCGTTTGCGAGCTTAGTGGTAGTCACAGCATATAGTCCCTGCCGCATTGCTATGTGCCTGTGCTACGCTCTCCCAGCCTTTGCTGTAGAGCAGCAACTTTGCTTTGCTGATTGCAGCCTGTGCTGCCAACAGCGCGTTGCTGGGGGCAACTGCCTGCACGATTTTAAAGACAGAGTGCCGATCTTTAAGCTCGTTTTGCGTTGCCTCAACTTGCTTGAGAGGGACGCTTTCTACTTACTTTTGTTTTTCTCTGCGGTCGTAGGCTGTCACCAAGATTGCGACCATCTCACATCCCTTTACTAAGCAAAGCCTCGTAGTGCCGTATGCTACGACAAGGCTTTTTTGGCCGTTGCTGCGGCGGCGTGCATGCAAAGATGCCGCCACTTGCAGAGGTATTACTGTGCTGGTAGGGGTAGTTGAGCTGTTAGGGTTAGTGTTTACGCTGCTTTTAGCCATTAAGTCCCCAGCGCTAAAGGGCAGTGTAAGCAGACCTGTGGGTTGCTAACATGAAAAAGATTGGTTGCCTCAACTCTGAGCTTTCGTATGTGCTGGCCAAGTTAGGCCACTTTGATACCCTCACCATTGGCGATTGTGGTTTACCTGTACCAAAGGGGGTACAGCGTATCGATCTGGCGGTCACCTACGGGGTGCCTGCTTTTACGGACGTGTTTAAGGTCGTAGACGCCGAGGCTAAGTTCCAAAAAGTCACCATTGCCAGCGAAGCCAAGGAGCAGAATCCTGAGTTTTATGGCTTTATTACCAAGTGGGCGGCGGATAACGGGATTGAGGTGGTAGAGGTACCTCATGACGAGTTTAAGACGCGCTCGGCTTCTTCAGTGGCGGTAGTGCGTACAGGTGAGTGCAATCCTTACTGCAACGTGATCTTAGAGTCGAAGGTCTCCTTCTAAGAAGCTCGAAGCAGCGGTACGGAGTACAAGAAGGGCAGATGGTAGCGCTCAAGGCTCTTAACAGGTAGAACCACAAAAGGTTATAGCCTGAAGCACTCCCTGCAGGGAAGCGGTTAGCTGGTAGGAAGTAGCAAGGCCCCCCTATGCTGTCCTTTGCTGGAAGGGCCTTTAGTCCTCTGCCCGTGGCTAAAAAGCGGCTCTACGCAGAGTTTGGGTGATACACCAACCAAGCCTCACACCTTAGGCCTTTAGGCCAGCACCCGAGCCGTGGTTATGGCGTTTCAGGTTAGCTACCTAAAAGTAGTGTGGGGGTTATCCACCAAACTATGAGTAGATCCGAAGCTGCCCAGAGAGCAGCCAAGAGCAGCTCCATTCATGCTCTAAGTTGCGACTGCGGCCTTACCTCATGGTCGCAACTTACAACATGGTTGCGTCTCTAGGGGCTTACAACCTTACCGCTTGCCATCTCTATCCTCTTTGCGCCTACTACCATTGCTGGCAACACCAGAGCAGACGCTTACCACCTCTGCTCAGAGCAGAGCACACTCCCACCATACCTTCACAGCACCAGTCAGCGGTAGCTTTCCCATATAAGTTTAATACTGCCACCATTCCAGCGAACTTAAGCCCTCCATAAGCGCCTGACGGCGCCTTATCTCGATGTAGCGCCGCAGCAAAGACCTACTGATTGTAGGCAGCTACATCCTTTGAGATGTGCTTGTGGGGATAATCTCGCTATAAAGCTTACCAGCTGGTTTTGCGCCGCTGAATCACCCTGAGGAATGTGGTTATGTCGCTCTGCGTTGAGTTGAGTTGAGTTGAGTTGCGGTGCTCTGTTGTGCTTACCTATAAATAGCCTTGTGATTGTATGTGGTGGCCTCGTCAGGAGACGCCAATCCCATGAGCACAGCTCCTTTAGTTCTGGGTATCGATCAAAGTACCCAAGGCACCAAAGCCTTGCTCCTTGATGAGCACGGGCAATTAATCGCCAAATGCTCCCGCCCACATCGCCAGATCATTAACGATAAGGGCTACGTCGAGCATGACCTCAATGAGATCTACCACAACGTCTGTGGCGTGGTCGCAGATCTCGTTGGCCAAGATCCATCTTACGCATCGCGCATCGCCTGTGTGGGCTTGTCCGTACAGGTGGAATAGGTTCTCCTAAGAATTTGTGGGGCGCTTAGGAGGTAATGGTACGGCTAATTGCTGATTAGCACTGGCCTTTAGCCCAACCACCTAAGACTGGGGCTTGAGCCTATACCCACAGATTCTGAGGAGAGCCAGATAATAGGGACGCAAGGCGTTTTAGAGGTTGCCTACTAATGAGTAGCATACTTGGCCTGCATTAGCGTCATGTCGACGCATGTGCGTCAGCTTCTCTAAGCGTCTAGGCGAGCCCCATTACTCAAGGTTAAGGTGTTTAGACGGTGAGGTGAGCATGGCGAGCCTGTCAGTTACGAGGAAAACATCTAAAGCATCTGGGGCTTTTCTTTGGGGGGCTGGGTAGAGGAATAGGATGGGGATACGAGAGGGCGGCAGAGGAGAGGCAGAGCAGTGCTCTTAGATGTGTATGGAGCAGCGAATTGCTGCTATCAGCAGTGGAGTTACTGACAGCAATGGCCACCAGCGGGCCATCACTGTCTTACCACGAATGAGCTTAGCCGATTAAGCTTAAGCCCAGCTGTGGACGCATGTTGGCCTGCATCAGCATCGAGGCAGCGGCCTGCTGAATAATGCTCTGCTGCGAGAGGTTGGCAGACTCCTCAGCAAAGTCCGCATCTTGGATGCGCGAGCGCGCATCGGCCTCGTTTACGGAGATGTTCTGCGCATTACGAATGGTCGACTCTAAGCGATTAGCAATGGCACCTAAGTTTGAACGCTGCTCGTCGACAAACTGGATGAGTGTATCGAAGTCTTCAAGAGCGACATTGGCGTCAAAACCAGTTTGATTAGCAAAATCGATAAAGAAGCCAGGATTAACAGCTAAGCCCGTAGTATTTTGCGTTAACACCTCTGACGTCAAGACTGTCCACGAGATGGCCGCGACTTCAAATTCAATGGTGTCACCAGAGTTGGCGCCTACTTGCAGTACCATTTTGCCACCTTGAATCGGGTCACCCGTACCACTCGTTGCAGGTGGTAGATTCTCCGCTCTGACTCCGTAGATATCGTTGGTATCAACACCATTGAGCACGGTTTTGCCACCGTAAGTGGTATCCGTGGCAATACGCTGAATCTCCTCTTGCAGCGCATAGATCTCTTGGCTGATAGCCTCTCGATCCTCTTGGGTGTTAGTGCCATTGAGGTACTGCACGGTCAGGGTACGGCCCTTTTGCAGCATGTTGGTGACTTCTTCCAGGGCACCTTCAATGGTCTGCACTAAGGCCAGACCATCATTGGCATTGCGGGAACCTTGGTTGAGACCATTAATCTGCGAGGTCAGGCGATCGGCGATCTGTAAACCAGCAGCGTCATCTTTAGCAGAGTTGATACGCAAGCCAGAGGAGAGGCGCTGGTAGGTGGTATTGAGCGCATTGTTGGCGTTGGTGAGGTAGCGTTGCCCGTTGAGGCTGGATACGTTGGTGTTGACTGCGATCATGATTAAGTCTGAGCTCCCATAGATTGCTGCATGTTAAGAGGCAGCCGGTGGCCAGAATTGAAAAGAGGTCAAAAGCTGGTGGTGCAGCAAGGCTGTGCTGTCCTGATGGGAGGAAAACACCGCTCTGTAACCGGACACAAGATTTTAAGAGCCTGCTGTACGCACCTCAGGGTGCTGTATAAGGCGAGTACAAAACTTTGGGGCAGCTTCGTAATTGACGCTAATGCCAAAAGCGTTCACAGAAAGCTGCGCTACGCTGTAGCATGTGCGTATTATGCCTATACCTTAAAATAAGGCAAAGAGTGCTTTATGCGCAAGCCTCCTGCGATGCGGTAGCGCGCAGAGAAACAATGTTCTTGGTGAAAACACAGGCTTGCAGGGGTAACGCTTGGTGAAAACGTTTACTTGCACCAGTATGCTAAGTGCCATACCGCCTAAGCCACAGCGTTCTCAATGCTCAGAGTCTCGTGACACGCAATGACGCTTGGCCCTCCATAGCGGTACAAGGCTAAGCTTTTGAGAGTACCTATTGTGCTGAGCCGTAGTAATTGTGGATACAGCTATAGCAACGCGCGCAGCTCTGTTACGGCGTGAAGCAGATATATTCAAGGCAAACCCATCTTTACTGTAGCGTGATAGGCCTCGTTTCTAGTTATCATACAGCACTGCTTACGCTGAAGCTGTAACGAGACAAAAGCCCGGCTTATGTTGTCATGTCCACCAAAGCAAGGATCTCCTTAGCGTTCGGTGGATAGAGCACCAACACTACCCCAAGGTACTACCACAAGGTTGGTCACGTCCAACGCCATGCATGGCATGGCATGGGCACTTATGCTTGAGCGCAGGTGCGAGGCTGCTTTTTGGTATTTACCAAAGTCAGAGGAGAGCCAAAAGGTGTCACGTAACACGTAAGCATCCTTGCTGCTGGAGATGCTTCCCCCTAAGCAAAGCCTGTATATACCGCATTTGTTTGGACTTTGCCGCAGGGGCGCGTATAATCATCAGGTTCGATTAATGCCCTAAGGGAAACATGACATGCTTACTGAAGAACAGCAGGCAGTAGTGGATGTCTCACGCCAGCTGCTGCCTCGAGAAATGCTCAAGGTGGATGCCTGTGCGGGCTCAGGTAAAACCTCTACCCTCGTCGAAATCGCTAAAGCCAACCCACATGCGCGCTTTTTGTATTTAGCCTTTAACCGCGCCATTGTCTCTGAGGCCAAACAGCGCTTTCCTGCCAACGTGAAGATCTACACCACTCATGGCCTTGCCTACTACTGGTACGCGTATGTCTATGGTAATGAGCGGCTGCACGATATTAAGCCTGGCTATAAGATTTTTGACATTGAGCCGCTGTTTCCAAGGCTCGGTAATCGTGAGCTCAACGGGCTTTTGCTGGAGTATCGTGACTTCCTCTACTCGTCTTTAGAAGAGCCTTACGACCAGAATGTGGCCAAGATTTTTGAGGCGGTGCAGCAGGGGAAACTGCCACTGACGCACGACTTCTACCTTAAGCTCTATCAGTTACGCTGTCAGCCTAAGTTCCGTAACTACGATTACGTGCTCCTCGATGAAGCCCAAGACACCAATGCTGTGACCATGGCCATCTTTACCGACAATGACTGTCGGCGCATTCTGGTCGGTGATAGCCATCAGGCTATTTATGGCTTTCGTGGTGCTATCAATGGCTTAAATGGCGTACAGGCGGAGCACAACTTAAACCTGACGCACTCGTTCCGTTCTTTGCAGCCGATTTTGGATCGGGCCAATTGGTTCTTAAACCGCTATGATGCGCACAATAGCATACCCATGACCTCCCAAGCGGAGCCAAGTGCGCAGTGTCACTACGAGGCCATCATTACCCGTACTAATGCGGAGATCATTCGCACCATTCGCGATCTGAATCCGCAAGAGATGGGGGATTACTTCTTACTGCGTCCAGCTGAGGCGGTTTTTAGCTGTGCCTTGAGCATTTTGGCCGTGTTTTACGGTGTGGGTAACGTTTATCCTGCCTATTCTTGGCTCAAGCGTTTTACCTCTAAGGAAAAGCTCGAGAAGTACATTGAGGACTGTGGTGATATCGAGATTAAGCAGAACCTCAAGCTGGTTAACGACTTCGGCCCTGAGTTGTTAAATATCTTTAGCAAGGCGCAAGCGCTCGCAGCTAACCGCGATGCCACCCACTGTATCACCACTGCCCATACGGCTAAGGGCTTAGAGTGGGATAGGGTCACGTTAGCTAATGACTTCCCTGACTTGCCTGATTGCTTCGAGAAGACGAAGCAGGTTACTAAGGGGGAGGCAGTGATGTCAAAGCAGAGCTTTGAGCAGGAGCTGAATCTCTACTACGTAGCGGTGACGCGCGCCAAGTACGAGCTTGAGGATGACACCGCCAATGGCGCTTACTACGATAAGGTTCTATCTAATACGCTTAAGCGCCAGCAAATGCTGCAAGCCCAGTCACAGTCATACTTTGAGCATCACACCTCTTTTACAGCCACTACGGTAGATGATGACGATTATGAGGCTGATTACGCAGAGCCAGCGGAGAGTACGCCGCCAATCAGAGTGATTCCAGGCAAGGCTCAACAGAGCAGAGCGGTGGCTACAGCTACACCAAAGATGCCTCAAGGTAACGCAGTCATGTTTCAGCTGTTGAAAACAGAGTCTGCGGACAGCTTGCCTGATAGCGCCGTGGTCATGAAAAGAAAAAGAGGCCGCCCAAGAAAGCACCCCAAATAGCACCGCGACTGCAAGCAGGCGAGGCTCAGAGCTAAGGCAGTCTTAACCACTGTGAGTAGGGCTGGTACGCTCTCTACGCAGTGGTAACTGCCCTTGAGCAGTAACGCTGGATAGCGCTTGAGCATGAAACGTGGGCTCTGCGCTTAGCCATTACCTTAAATGATGGCGTATGAGGTTGCTAAAAGTAGCGGCACTGCAACTGAGCGTGGCTGCCGTTTTTGTTGGTGCTGAGGTAAAGGCACAGAACCTAAAGCGGATAGTGGTTCCTCGGGGTAAAAGAGCAGGGACGTGGTGGTGGTGTGATGTGTAATACCCTGAGCAGGAGGTAACTCTCGTTACCTCATCATCGAGATGGAGCTTGTCAGAGGCGGAGGTGAGCACGGTGAGAAAGGAGCCCCAAAGAGCAGCACAACGGTAGCGGCGTGTAGCAGGCTGTGCACCCTGTGAGGTAGCACGGTGTGGGGTTAGGGAGCACTGTGGAGTAAGACGCTGTGGGGCGTCGCGATGACGGCCGCTGGCGGTCGTCGTGGGCAGATCTTGTAGGCAGCAGGGTAATTGTTCACGGGCACGCGGGGGCTTTTTCCGCTGCTTGGAGTAAGGACGGTGGCGATAGCCATCGCAAGAAGAAAGAAGGATGAGAAGCCCAAAACTTAAACTAGCGGTAGGGCTGCGTAGCAGCGCTACCGCGTAAACTGGCGAGGCGCGTGCGCCGCGCCCTCCCGCAGCGAGGCGTACTGACGTCGTGGAGTTGAGCCTGATTTTCCAAAAACCGCTAATATACGGCCTTTGCCTAAGAGTGATGCCCCTTACTGGCATCGATCACAGGTAAGGATGTAGCCTCAAAACTTGGCGATAGCACATC
>JAHLFE010000075.1 GCA_018884035.1 Candidatus Anaerobiospirillum pullicola | reverse complement strand
TGATAGCTACCAATCACTAGTCACCATTAGTTGTTTTTAGTGATAGTTGTGGTTAGCCAAAATATCGCATGTTTATGGGGTTTTAGTGGGTTATACCAAAGAGCATCACACCTTTTTTGGTACTTTCAGGAGGTAAGTAGGTAGGTAGGTGGGGGGGGTGTAAGGAAGGTTGTTTGCCAGCAGCCCTTGCAGGGGGACGTTTTTCTAGGGGGCTGAAGAGTATTTTCCCCTCTGTGATGGGCTTAAAATCGCTCTTTGAGGTGGGGTTAAGCCCCTTGTTAAGCCCATTGATGCAGAAACCTGATAGGGAGCAGCAAGCGTCGTTAGCGGAAGTAGCTCTAAGGTAGGGTAATGGCAAGTAGTTTTGCTCATACAAGGGGAAACCCCTTCCTTTCCTAGTGATGGAGTTCAAAAGTATTTACCGAGCCACACCGATCAGAGATCTACTTTGGAGATCACTGTTGGATGGCTTGTATTAGCGGTTTGTCTTGATGGCCTCAAGCGTCGCTTGGTGGTAAATACTTTTAAACTCCATCACTAGTAATAAGACGCTTTGGCGGATACAGACGCTACCTGCTTGACGCCACTCCTGACGTCACGCCTTGACGTCTTTACCTTGAAGCCATTCCCTGACGCCATTGATGACAGTCCCTTAGAAGTGATCAGAGCAGCGCCGCCATGTACGACTGATTTGCCATGTTTTGCCCTTTACATCCTTAAGCACCGTGGCTGCTGTCGAGAGCCCTTGACGTTGCTGGAGGTCAATGATGGTGGGCTCGCCGCGTCTCCAGACAATAATCGCAAAGAGATCGTCATCAGCAGCGTGCATCCGGCCATACATGAGCTTATTGAGGTGCGCACCATCCATATAGGCCACCATAGCGCGATAGCGTGGCGACCACGATTTATCGGCCTTTTGGTAGCTGGCGCAGACGTTGACTGTGCCTTGCAACATAAAGCTATTGGCCTGAGCAGGCAGAGGCAGTAGGGGCAGAGCCAGCACTACAAGCGCTCCGCAAAGCTTGTGGCCTAAGCGTGGCAGTAAGGCAAAAGCAGTGGTTTGAGATGGCATAATCTGACTTTGTTGTGTCATGAGGGGATTAAGCTCTGAGGGATTTGCTATTATGTGGAGTTGTCGGTGTCGGGCATGCACTTTTCTTCCCGTTGGAGGCGTTACGCCTCAGCTGCGATAAAGCGCTGCTCAGCTGTGGTCTATTGTACACTGTACACATGTGCGCCAGTGTATACCGCCTGCGCTCAGTATACGTTGGCATGGTACAGAGACTGCGCTTGCCGCTGCCGCACAGATTATTGATAAAAACGCTTGTGGAGCCATTATGTACGAGCTGGACAAACTCAAGATTAGCTCAGGTGATATGCCGATTACTCTGTTAAAAGAGAATCTGCCTGAAATGAGTATCGACTACTTCCAAGAGCAAGTTGCTGATATGTCGCGGCAGTACATCATGCGCAGCATCAATGCGCTCTATGGCAAGAAAAAGCCAAAGAAGCTCAAAGATCGTCCTTTTGATGTGCGCTTAAAGCTGGCAGTGGATAAGTTTGCCCCGAGCCAAGCTACCGCGCGCAATAAGGCCGATAGTCTGATTGCCATGGGACTGAGCGATGAGGAGTTCCTTGAGAAGTTCAAGCAAAACGCCTATGGCCAAGTGGAGAACTTCTTTGACATCTTTGTGCAGCCAGCCATTGATGAGCACCTCAATACCTTACGCCAAAAGGTAGCGGATACCATTACCCTTGATGATAAGTTTGGCTCTGATACTACGGAGCTGCTGTGCGCCTTTTTTGGTATCGGCCAGTATGATGTGCCTTTTAGCTGGGTGCTTGATCAGTTCCACAGCCATTTGCATGTGCCTGATCGTTACACCCGCAAATTTAACTTTGCGCATGTCACTAACCAGCTTAGCGGTTTAGTGTCGGATAAAAACCTCACTATAGACCAGATCGCCAAAGCACTGACGGCCAGCCTTATTGTTTGTCATCTCTCGATTGACGACATTAAGGCTATCATGCAGTACTACACCACCAACCACTCTGCCCCTGGCTTTAAGGATGTCAATGCTTACTTAAACGAGCACCTCTTTGCTGACCCGCTAAAGGAGCTGCAATCGGTGCAGATCCCTATTGAGGAGGTCGCTGCCAAGTGCCGTGTGCTGACGCTGCAAATGGAGCTCATTAGTCAGTACGACCCTCAAGGCCGTATTCATTACTTCTATGCCTACACGGCCGCA
The DNA here is from genome assembly GCA_018884035.1 of Candidatus Anaerobiospirillum pullicola. Lineage (GTDB taxonomy): Bacteria > Pseudomonadota > Gammaproteobacteria > Enterobacterales > Succinivibrionaceae > Anaerobiospirillum > Anaerobiospirillum pullicola. The sequence continues at coordinate 1,297 of JAHLFE010000075.1, read as the reverse complement.
GCCTTAGATGAGAAGACGCATCTGTACATGCCGATCAAGGTGTTGACGCAGCCAATTGAGGTCAGTGAGGATGTGGTCTTCCCTGGCATCAATAAGCTCTACACCCCAATTAAGTACGATCGCTGGGGACATCCGCAAGCCGAGGGAGTGCCACGCCCAACGGGAGATGTGCTCAAAGATGCGCAATATCTGCGTGACTTTGATTACGGCTCCAACCCTGAAGACATCTTCCGTGAGACCTGTGAGGTCTTCCGTAAGAACTACGATCAGGCCATCAAGTTTAAGAAGACCTTCCGCTCAGCTCTTCGTGTAGACTATCCTATTTTTGCCTTTGCTCAAGCTTACGATGAGATCCTCAAGGCCAATAAGATCGAGGTAAATCAGGATAACCTCTATGATCGCAACGGCCGTAAGGTAGCGTTAGACTCTGCCAGTGAGTACTTGTTGTATTCGCTGCACCCACACTATCGTCAAGTCTTCCGTCAGCTCACGGTCAAGATGATGGACGAACTGAGTCAGTACAACTTCAAGAACCTGATGTTCGTCTTTACCTCGAGCTTAATCGCACCTGTTGGTGATATCGTCGAGCCAAAGATGCCACAAGCAAGCTACATGTGCTTGCCGCTTTATGACCTGCTCGCGATTCAAAACTTCCTCTTTACTGAGCGAGTGTGGGGTTACGACACGGTCAATATTGTTGAGACCTTACAAGGCGTGTCCACGATGCGTGAGGCCTGCGATAAGGTGCGTGATGTTTTTGGTAAGTTACGCCAGCAAGAGGGCCAAGTGCGTGACTTTGTGGTGGCGCGTTTTGCCGAGAATATGAGCCCACAGGTGTTCAAGCTCTCAGAGAGTGTGCGTAATGGTCTGTTTGATTGCCGCCCATTGGATACCATGCGCAGCCTCTGTAGCAATGTGAACAGCACTTACGTCTGCACTCCTGAGCTTTACAGCACTGCTCTCACTTACGCGAGCGCTACCTTCTTAACCGAGAGTTCCGATGGTCGACTCTTTAGCTCATCTCCTTTGGCCTCAGATAAGCTGTGCCAAGAATTTGTGCAGGGCTTAGATCGCCGTCAGAGCCACTTACCAAAGGGCGGTAAAGCAAGTGCTGAGCTTGCGGTTGAGCAGGAAGCCCCTGTAGTAAGCGCCACCGCAGCCGCGAGTGTTGCTCAAGAGTCTGCTGCCGCTGCAGCCGACACGAAGGCAGATGCAGCGCCAGCTGCGCCTGCAGCTCCTGCTGCTGAGGCCGCTCCTGCCGCCCCAGCAGCCGCCGAGACAGCGCCAACACCAGACC
>JAHLFE010000074.1 GCA_018884035.1 Candidatus Anaerobiospirillum pullicola | reverse complement strand
TACTGATTCGGTGTGCTTGTGTGCTGATTGGGGATGCCAGCGTGCAAGCTCATAGCCCCTATCTTGAATCCCAGCACCGATCATGCGCTCAGTGCTGCTCACTGCAGCCGCAAAAACCTGATGTTTATCGGTGCTAGCAATAAGCTGAGGCTGTTGCTGCCCAGCGATTCATTACTGATTCGGTGTGCTTGCGTGCTGATTGGGTATGCCAGCGTGCAAGCTCATCGACCCTGAGATAGGCTAATTGCAAGTAGCTGTGCTCCCACAAGGGGAAAACGCCCTCTTTGCAGCTACAAGCCCCACAGCTGAAAGCACCATGGCATTGATCTCAAGTCCGTGCAGCACCACGCCCCTGCAGCTAGTGATGAAGTTCAAAAGTATTTACCGAGCCACACTGATCAGCGATCTACTTTGAAGATCACTATTGGATGGCTTGTATTAGCGGTTTATCTTGATGACCTCAAGCGCCGCTTGGTGGTAAATACTTTTAAACTCCATCACTAGCTACCAGCGCTGAGCGGTCAGTGCATGCGACGCCGATAGCAGCAGTAAAAAGCCGCTCTCCGGCACCACCGCTACAGGCCATATATGTCACGTTGCGCCTGTACCAGTGTCTACGCCAGCGCTAGCTGCCGCTGCTATCGCATAAAACTCACCCCACCCCACTTCGCCGCACAGTCCTACCTTATTTCCGTCTCCCCCACGCCCAAAAATGGTTTGAGGTAACAATTTTCATAAAAAACAGCCTGCGTAATGTGAGCATTGTTGCAAAACAGACCACTGCACTTAGGCATAACCGCCCCAGACCGGTAATATGAATAAAGCCTTTATAAAGGGCAATGTAAACGTTATCACTAAAGTCGCGGCTTGGCTCTACTCTGAGCACAGCATCCTCAATTTGAGGCGCATGTAGGATGTCACTGGTAGCCGCCACTTCGATTCTTACGCACCTGCCCCCACGGCTTAGGTTGCGCGCTATGTTGGGAAATCAAGCGATGTCAGAGCTTAAATACACCCGAGGAGTGCTCGAGAAACGCAACGATATCTGGGGTTGGTGCTTCGTCGCCCTCGCTACCATCCTCATCATTGAGTTTGTGTTCTACCCAATGGTGCAGGCCTTTATTCTCTCCCTCTATGGTGGTACCGGTAATAACACCCACTTTGCCGGTCTCTATAACTACCAGCGTATGCTCGTAGACTCCACCTTCAAAAAGGCCCTCTTTAACACCTTTATCTACCTCATCATCCAAGTCCCGATCATGCTCTTCTTTGCGCTGGTCGTGGCCGTGATGCTCAATGATCGCAAGCTCAAGTTTAAGTCCTTCTTCCGCGTCGCTATCTTCCTGCCTTGCGTCACCTCACTGGTGTCCTACTCCCTCATCATGAAGGCTATCTTCGCCAATAACGGTATGTTCAACGCCGTGATGCTCGACTTTGGCATTTTAGATGAGCCTATCAAGTGGGTTACCGATCCTTTCTGGGCAAAGGTGCTCATCATCATCTCCATTACATGGCGCTGGATCGGCTATAACATGGTCTTCTATTTAGCTGGTCTCCAGAATATCGAGCCATCGGTGTATGAGGCCGCCGATATCGATGGTGCGGGCCCTGTAAAGAAGTTCTTTACCATCACCGTTCCACTGTTAAAGCCAATCATCCTCTTTACCACCATCACCTCCACCATTGGTACCTTGCAGCTCTTCGATGAAGTGCAAAACATCACTAACGGTGGCCCGGCCAACGGCACGGTAACCATATCGCAGTACATCTACAACCTGTGCTTTAAGTTCACACCAAACTTTGGTTACGCCTGCGCCGTCTCCTTTGTGGTGGTGCTGCTCATTGTGATTCTGTCTTTAATCCAGTTCCGCTTAGCCCGCGATAAGGACTAAAGCACCGATCAGGTAACACTTCAAGCACGCTGTGCTCCTAAGCCAAAGCATTAGGGAGCAGCGCTCCTCAGAGCAGGCTTGCGTGGCTTGCACCACAACCACAAACACTACCACTACCAAGGTACTGGCCACGCTTCAACAGGATTGATCTCATGGCTATCAAACAGTCCAGCTTTAATCGCTATATGACGGTGCTGCGCTACGGCATCCTCATCGTTGCGACCTTTGTGTCGCTCTTCCCATTCGTCTGGATGCTTATCGCTGCCACCAATAACACCGTGGCCATCAATGCCGGTTCCATGACCTTTGGTGACCAGCTTATGGTGAACTTAGGCAACCTCTTTAACCCAGACTTAGGTTTTGCCCGCGCCATTGTCAACTCTGCGCTGATCGCCCTTGTCACCACCGTCTGTGCGCTGACCGTGTCCTCGGCAGCAGGCTATGGCTTTGAAATCTTCCGCAGTAAAAAGCGCGATATCGTCTTTGGCATCCTCTTAGTATCGATGATGGTGCCATTTTGCGCCTTAATGATCCCTCTGTACCGCTTATTCGGTACCTTTGGCAGCTTGGGTTTTGACGATGAGGGCAATCCTTTAGCCCCATGGAAGTGGATGGGCCTCGATAGCTACTTTGCTGTGGTCATCCCGCTGGTGGCTACCGCCTTCTTAATCTTCCTCTTCCGCCAAAACACTAAGGCCTTCCCTAAGGACATCTTAGAAGCAGCGCGTATCGACGGTCTCTCGGAGATTGCCATCTTCTTTAAGGTCTACTTCCCAGTAATGCGCCCAACCTATGCGGCGGCCGCCATTATCACCTTTATGGGCAGCTGGAATAACTTCCTATGGCCACTGGTAGCCCTGCAATCGCCAGAGATGCGCACCGTGCCTCTGGTATTGTCAAACATGGGCTCCTCTTATACCCCAGATTACGGCATGATCATGTGCGGCATCGTGTTCGCCACCTTACCAACAGCAGCAATCTTCTTCCTGATGCAGAAGTACTTCGTCGCTGGTATGGTGGGCGCCGTCAAGTAGTAAGCCCCCTGCACTGCCGCACGCGGCCTGTACGCCACCACTCCCATGATGCTCTCAGGCTGCTTAGGGCTACTGACTTAAGAGATGACGGATTTGTGGTCAGCATGCATCCCCCATCTCAAAATAGGTTCAAGATTACCTGCACCATTTATCTCAAGGTGTGGAACGATGCCATCACTTATGAGATGACTCCGCCCTTAACCCGCACTACTTACGGCTAAACTCCTGAAAAGCACTGCCGTTACTCAAGTTTCCTCTTCTTACCCGAGCACTGTAAGTCACACGAACTATGGCAAGCATTTCCTTAAGACACATCGCCAAGGTCTATCCTGGCAACATCAGTGTGGTTAAAGACTTTAACCTCGAAATCAACGACAAAGAATTCGTGGTCTTCGTCGGCCCATCAGGTTGCGGCAAATCCACTACTTTGCGCATGATTGCTGGCTTAGAAGACATCAGTGCCGGTGAGCTCTACATCGGTGAGCGCCTTGTCAACGACGTGGCACCAAAAGACCGCAACATCGCCATGGTGTTCCAAAACTACGCGCTCTACCCACACATGACTGTGTACAAGAACATGGCCTATGGTCTGATGCAGCGTAAGATGCCAAAAGACGAGATTGACCGCCGCATTCGTGCCGCTGCGGAGATCTTAGGCATTACCCCTTACTTAGACCGTAAGCCAAAAGCACTCTCCGGTGGCCAGCGTCAGCGTGTGGCTTTAGGCCGCGCTATGGTGCGTGATCCTGATGTGTTCTTATTAGACGAGCCTCTGTCTAACCTCGACGCCAAGCTGCGTACTACCATGCGCTCGGAGATTGCCAAGCTGCACAAGCGCTTAGGTACAACCTTTATCTACGTGACCCACGACCAGATCGAGGCCATGACCATGGGCGATCGCATTGTGGTCATGAAAGACGGCGACATCATGCAGGTGGACACCCCGCAGATGCTCTACGACCACCCTAACTCCAAGTTCGTGGCTGGCTTTATTGGCTCGCCACAGATGAACTTCCTTGAGGTGACCTTAGAGAAAGAGGCAACCTCTCCTACGGGCTTTACCTGCGTGCTTGATGACAAGCACCGCTTTAACGTGCTGCCACGCGAGAACATGCAAGACCTCGCGGCCTATGAGGGCAAAAAGGTCATTATGGGCATCCGTCCGGAGCACATCTACACGGGCCGTGCGATCCCAGGTGAGCAGGATACGGCTAACCTCACTGCACTCATTGACCTCGTAGAGCCAATTGGCTCTGAGGTTTACCTCTTTATTGAGGTGCATGGCGACAAGCTCTGCGCTAAGCTGCCACCAATTATGGGCTTAACTGAGGGCGAGAACATCAACCTGCAAATTGACCTCAAGCGTCTCTACCTCTTTGATGCGGAGAGTGAAAAGGCTATCTACAACTAAGGCCAGCTCGCTGCCCTGCACTGCTCTGCAATGCACCGCACTGCATGCCCTGCACAGCTACCGCTCCCGCGACTGCGCAAGGCGCAAGGCGCAAGGCGCATACGGTAATCATCCTCAAGGGCCTGTAAGTACAGGCCTTTTTTGTTGGTAAAGACAGCTTTACGCCCTGTGCTACCCTCAACGTAAGCGCTTACAAAGCCTTTTTGCCTTTTCATATCGGCACAAGCACGCCCTTTACCACATTTTGCCCACGTGTGCACCGTGCACGTGCAAAATTATCGTGCGATTTTGCATCTTTTCAGAATTCATCACGATTTTACTTGCGGGGCATAGCGTTCTTAACACGGGCTATCTATAATGCAGATGGGATAACAATTGGTACACAACATAAGATCCCTTCCTTATTGTCGTTAGCGCTTACAGTTAGCTTACGTGGTGTTTTGCTTAACCCCCGAAGCTAAGTGCACGCCTCTGACCAAGAAGTGCATGCAGTAACGAATGTGTATGGCCACCGCTGCTCAAAGCGCGGTAGATCCTTGCATGGATAGTTTCTGCTCCGCCGCTTAAGGTAAGGCTCCGCCCCCGTCGGCACTTTGGCGCCGTGGTTATGGGGTAAAGAAAAGTCTGAGCCCCTGTACTTACGTCTTAAGTGCTATCAGCTCTGATGCTGGGCTGATAAAGTAAGCGCAGAGACCACTTACAGCGCAGGGACGCTGTAGGCTAAGCGCGCTCTAAGCTAAGGCGCTCCGTGCTCAAGAAATAACTGCAGCACTGACCAGACTACAGAAAGCAGCCTCTAAAATAAGAGCGCTTAAGAGCAAGCCACAACAGCAAAGCTGTGGTGCAGGTACGAACTGTAGGCGTCAAGAACGCATAAGCTTAAGGCTAAGCTTAAGCTTAAGCTTAAGGAAGGGCCGCACAGGAGTTTCACTATGAGACGTAGCCCTCACATGGCTAAGCATGGCATTACCATTCGCCGTTCACGTCGTCGCCGTTTACAGTTAAAGGCCATTCACCGTGCGCAGAACAAGCGCCGTTTAATCTACTTCCGCCAAGAGAATCTCTAGGAAGAACCGCCACGAAGCCCCCTAGGCGGTTCTGAGCGGACACAGAGAATTACTCACCGCTGCTGCTTTTAAGATAGCTGCTGCGGATCTCTGCCGAGGGCGCCATGAGGCGCCCTTTGTGTTGGTGGTGAGGTTAAGAGTGCAGGCCGATTTCAGGTGCTGCGGCTGCTACAGACTGTCACTTTAACGAAGCCGCGTAATTCCATATGCGTAAGCGTAGGGATGTAAGCGGCCAATATCAGCATCTGTTATAATGTTCCCAAGAACTCAAGAAAGGATATTTCGTCCCTACTTGATGGGGGCTTTGTGGACAAGCCCGTAGTGATCCGCAATCTACATCAGAAGATCAGATAGCG
>JAHLFE010000073.1 GCA_018884035.1 Candidatus Anaerobiospirillum pullicola | reverse complement strand
CCACAAAGCCCCCATCAAGTAGGGACGAAATATCCTTTCTTGAGTTCTTGGGAACATTATAACAGATGCTGATATTGGCCGCTTACATCCCTACGCTTACGCATAGGGAATTACGCGGCTTCGTTAAAGGTGCACCGCCCTCTCATGAGGTTTATCCCTAGCCTTAATGCTACAGCCCGCTTCAGAGTTACCCCAGAGCGTAAGTTAGGAGTAACACCGCCACTTCTGCGGTCACAGCGGCCCTAGCGAGCCGCAACACGACAAAGAGACGAGAGCAAACTACCCACTGCCGCTCAAAGCTAAATTAAGTGCGCACCTTGGCACACATCAGGTCAGCTGAGCACACCACCTCACCATCAACCGTGGCCACGCCCTTAAACGAAGCAATACCTCGCTTCTCTTTTAAGAACTCCACGTCTAAGATGAGCTGATCACCAGGCACCACAGGACGACGGAAACGTGCGTGGTCAATGCTGGCAAAGTAATAAAGCTCACCTGGCTCTGGCTTGCCCACCATGGTAAAAGCTAATACGCCAGTCGCTTGCGCCATGGCCTCTAAAATCAAGACACCAGGCAATACTGGCTTGCCAGGAAAGTGCCCCTGAAAAAAAGGCTCATTGAAGCTAACGTTCTTCACCGCACGTAAAGTCTTGTGCTCATCAGTGATCTTGTAGTCGATCACCTTGTCTACCATCAAAAATGGGTAACGATGAGGCAAGAGCTCCATGATCTGCTCCACGTTAAGTGTGTGCTTCTCTTGGACTTCTTGGTTCTGGTTCTCGTTGCTTTCTGACACTTGAATTTACCTTGCAAAACGGAAAACGTGCTGTAGCGTGACTTAACCCGCCCCGACACGTCTAAGTCCCCCTAAGCATAAGCCAAAAACGCTAGTAACAAAAGCCATTTTCGCAAAAATGACAGTTTAGCGTTACCCCGCCGCGCTATTGGCTTTTTTTCAGCTCACGCACCTCTTTTTCTAGCTCCAAGAGCTTGTGATACATGTCGTTAATATGCAGCACGCGGGAGGCTGTACGACGCCACTCGGCGTTGGTCTGTGCAGGGATGCCTGAAGAGTACACACTCTTTGGCTCTTTAATCGAGCGCATCACCATGCACATACCAGAAATGGTGACCTGATCAGCAATGCTGATGTGGCCATTAAAGACCGAGGTACCACCAATGATGCAGTACTTACCAATGGTCACAGAACCGGCAAAAGTAGTTCCGCCTGCGACGGCGGTACCATAGCCGATCTTGACGTTATGGGCTATCTGGCAGAGGTTGTCGATAATGACATTGCTCTCGATAATGGTGTCATCCAAGGCACCACGATCGATGCAGGTGTTAGCCCCAATCTCGACGCGATCACCAATCACCACGCGGCCAGCTTGCGGAATCTTTACCCACTCGCCCTTGTCATTGGCATAGCCAAAGCCATCACCACCAATCACCGTGCCGGATTGAATTAAGCAGTGCTCACCTAACACACAGTGGTGATAGACACTAACAAGAGGGTATAAGCGCGTACCTGTGCCTAATTTGACCTCAGGGCCCAGTACACAGTTAGCACCAATCTGGACGTTGTCGCCTAAGACCGTGCCACGGCCAATGACCACATGCGGGCCAATTCCCACATTCTGCCCTAAGACCACGTCCTCACCAATAACGGCAGTAGGATGGATACCTACCGCAATTGGTGGCTCTTTATCAAGGAGCTGTGCCACGCGGGCAAAGGCTAAATAAGGGTCAGGCACAATCAGGGCGGTGCTCTTGACGTGAGGCGCATCGGCTTCTTTGACCATAACGCAGGAGGCCTGCGACTTCTCTAAGACCGAGCGGTACTTAGTGTCAGAGAGGAAGCTGATTTCCCCAGCTTGGGCTGTGAGTAAGTTAGCGACACGGTGGATATCGACCTCACCATCGCCCCGAAATTCAGCACCGAGTTTCTGTGCAATCTCTTTGACTAACACTGTGCTCTACCCCTATTCCCCAACTACCAGCATGACAGGCTTAGTGCGCTCCCATGCGACCAGTGTCCATTAGGCGCTTTAGCTCCGCTCCGCCCCCATCCCCATAACTTATGGTGGCAACACTACGAAATGCGTGATCACGTCAATGACGGAGTATTGGCTGCGTGCTGGCAAATACACACCTAAGATGAAAGGTACAGGTGACCCTAAGCCTCTCTTGGTCTGGGCACCATTTACCTTAGACGACGTCATCGAGAAGTCAGTCATTCCTCAAAGGTGTGACGCCACTACACTACACTACACTACGTCAGAGCGTAAACCGCCGCCCCGCATGAGCGCTGGCCTGCGAAGAACCACACCAACTGCATCGGTGGTTACTGTTGTCGTTGCAGCGCCCGCCCCCGTCGCTGCTACCACAGCAGCGCTCTGTCAACAGCGCAGACAAAGCCGTCACTGCTGCGTACAGGCGTTTTTACCGTAGTGGTGCCTCATGGGAGGTGATGGTGACTCTGCTTACCTCCCCGTGGGAGCTAGCTGCGCTCTGAGTTCTTTCTTACTTAGCAGTGCCATTATCAGCGCTGACGCGGGCAATCACTTCCTGCGAGATATCCAGCGCATCAATGGTGTAAGCGATAGCCTCACCACGTAACACTAAGTCGATGCCACGCTCCTTAGCAATGGAGTCAATGGCACGCTGTACGGTGACCATTAAGGCACGCTCTTCCTCTTGGACGCGAGCTTGCTGATCCTCTTGTAAAGCACGGGCCTTTAAGCGGAAGTCAGCCTGCTTTTGCTCCAGCTCACGGCGCTTGGAAACGAGCTCATCACCGGTGTACTTACCAGCATTTAAGTCCTGACCTAACTTCATGCCCTCTTGCTGCATCTTTTGCAGCTCTTGCTCACGTGGGCCAAACTCTTTGGCTAAGGTCTGTTGTAAGGCCTTAGCTTGAGGAATCTCGCTCATAATGTAAGGCAGGTTGAGTACAGCCACAGTTGGGGTATGGGCAGCGGCAGCAACTGGCGTCGTGCTAGGCGCAGCCATAGCTGGCAGCGAAACCACAGACAGAGCGCAGACGGCGCTCAGAGCCGAAGCAAAGATGACTTTTTTCAACATAGAAGCAAATACTCAACAATAGAACTAGTGTGTCTCTGTGTACGCACCGCAACTGCAGCTTAAGACCAGATGCTGTAAGTGGCCACAGAGTAAGCGTGTCCTGTTCAGGTACAGGCCACACGCCCCAAGAAAACGGTATGGTGTAAGACGCGGCTGTGCTTGTAGCTCTGAGGCCGGAGTGAGCTCATAAGTGACAGCGACAAGGTGAAGTGAGGGTAACGTTACCCACCTTAAGATGAAAGGTGCAAGCGAGACTTAGCCTCTTTTAAGCGTGGGCACGCATGACTGCCTGCAATGCCGTCATCTAAAAGACAGTTGTTCCTGAGCTGTAGCAGGGCACAAGAAGCGGCTAACTACTAACTAAAAGCAGCACAGCCTCTGCTGACGGTGTGTAGCCACCACCCCAGAGTACTCTAGCTTACGCAGCCAAAATGAGCTGGTGCTTAGGGGCCTCCCCTAAGTGCGCAAAAACCACCAAGCACATCGTGATGGTGGCTCTATTGCGCGCTGTGCCCAAAGCAAGGCAACCAGCGCACAAGCAAACAAGCGAGCGAACGAGAAAGGTTCCCTTGCCCGCACGCCGCCGCAATTACTTTAGGTGCCGCTGCGCTCTTAAGGAGATCATGCTGCCTTAGAGCCACAGCGCACTGGTGTACCCCTACGGAGATGCACACGCTGCCGTGGCACAACCGCTGGCGCTGCCGAGCCTTAGGCTCTGCTGCCGTGAGCGCAGCCGCCGTGGACTGTGCCCATGGCTCTTAGCCAGCAACACCGCAGGGACTCTAAGGCAGCTCCGAGAACAGTGCTGTTTGCCCACTACCCTCAGGTACACTCCCTAACTAAAAGGGTGCCACCTTGAGGATGGCGACAGCTTGCGTTCTTGAGGACAGCCGCCACCAAGAGCAAAGAAGCGCCGCTTAGAAACGACCACCAATGTCGAAGCTAAAGAATTGGCTGTCGTCGCCATCCTGCTCCTTAACAGGGCGGGCTAAGCTAAACGACAGTGGGCCCACTGGCGACATCCACGTTAAGGAAACACCTGCAGCAGCGCTGTAACGGCCAGGATCGTCGTAATCAGGGGCACCGGTGTAACCTGCGGTGTATTCACCAGCGTTGGTATCCCACAACGCACCCGCGTCTAAGAAGATCGAGGTACGTACCTGATTCTTATAGCTCTCGGAGATAAATGGCGTTGGGACAATAATCTCCGCCGAGACCGCCCATAAGGCGTTACCACCTAAGTTATCGTTATCATCAATAGTGACACGACCATTAGCTGCTGGGTACAGTGCACGAGGGCCGACACTATTGCGCTCAAAGCCACGTAACCACTGGTCACCACCTAAGTAGAAGTTATCAAAGAATGGTAACTTCTGGTCTAAGCCGTCCACTGAGCCGTAGCCATCACCATAGGCCGCACGACCACGAATGGCAAAGACGAAGTCATGATCGCTGTCTAATGGGAAGTAGTGGTAAGTCTGCGCATCTAACTTGTAGTACTGGAGATCAGAGATCTCTGGCAAGGTGGCAAAGGCCGAGAAGTTCTGACGCGAACCGGACGTTGGGAAGATGGTGCGGTCTAAGTTATTACGCGAGATGTTAAAGCGGAAGGTGAAGTCTAAGAAGTCGTTAGAGAGACTGCCCTCACCATAAGTACGCCAGAAGTCGATTGCCTGTAAGAAGAACTTATTGGAGGTGATGTCCATCTTCTCTACACCTAAGGTGTAGCTGACATACACGTTCTCCGAAATTGGATAACCCGTAGTAAGGTCAAAGCCAATGGTCTCATTATCGTAAGAGACCACATCAGCATCATCACCGTGGAAGTTATCGTAGTAAGCACGACCACCTAAGGAGATCTGATCAACCGTGAAGTAAGGGTCGGTGTAACCCGCCTCAACGTGCTCACGGTAATCATTTTGGTAAGCGGAAATGCTGGCGCGGGTACCCCAACCAAAGACATTGTTCTGCGACACACCGGCAGAAATCATAAAGCCGGAGGAAGTACCATAGCCGATACCACCTTGAATGGTACCAGTAGGTTGCTCCTTAATGGTGGTGACCACCGAGGCGGTGTCAGGGCTGGCACCATTACGCTCGACGTTCATTTCCACCGTCTCGAAGTAGCCTAAGCGGTTTAAGCGAGCCTTAGAGGCTTCGATCGACTCATTGGACAGCCATGTACCATCCATCTGCCGGATTTCACGACGGATAACGGTGTCGTTAGTCTGGGTGTTACCACGGATATCGACGTTGGTGACGTAGATACGCTGACCTGGGTCGACCATGAAGTTTAAGTTGACGACCTTATTGGCCTCATCAAAATCTGGTACCGCCGTTACCTTGGAGTAGGCATAGCCAAACTTACCTAAGTAGTTGCTCAGCACCGTCTCCATATTGCTCACTTCACGGGCAGAGTAGACTTCACCCTTTTGGATGGTGATGAGCTTACGCATGTCATCGCCATACTTTAAGGTGTTGCCTTGCACCGTGCAGTCGCCAAAGGTGTAGAGGTCACCCTCGTTTACGGCAATGGTGAGGTATAAACCCTTACGATCTGGAGTCATCGACACTTGGGTCGAATCGACCTTAAAGTTCACGTAGCCGCGATCCATATAGAAAGAGCGCAGCGTCTCTAAGTCGCCACTGAACTTTTGGGCATCGTAGCGGGAGTTAGCGACCACATTCCACCAAGGCACGTCGTCACGTAACTCTAACTGGGCTAAGAGCTCGTCCTCATCAAAGGCCTTATTGCCCACGATGTTGATTTGCTCAATGGCGGCGGCTTCACCCTCATAGAACTCGAGCTTGATGTCCACACGGTTACGTGGCAGATAGGTAAGCACTGGCTTGACGTCAGCTTGGTACATACCAGCAGAGTGGTAGAAGTCCTCTAAGGACTTTTCTAACTGGCCTAAGAGCTGGACATTAATTGGCTCACCGGTGCGCAGTCCCTGCTGCTCGATAACGTCACGTAAGGCGTCCTCTTGGATTTGCGAGTTACCGGCGAAAGTAATCGTACCAATGGTTGGACGCTCGGTGACATTAACGATTAAGGTGTTACCCGAGAGCTGTAAGGACACATCCGAGAAGTTACCGGTGGCGTAGAGGCGCTTCATGGATAAGGAGACGTTGTCTGGGGTTAAGACATCACCTTGACGCACTGGTAACGCTAACAAGACCGCACCGAGGCTGACGCGATTGAGGCCGCGCACGCTGATATTGTCAATGCGGACACCCTGAGCGGCGCTAGCAGCGGTAGCTGCGTTTTGTGGGGCAGCGAAACCTACTGGCGCCAGAGCTGCCATCATACCCAAAGCCACTCCGCCTAAGAGCAGAGAGTGTTTCAAGTGCTGCTTATTCTTCGACATCTTCTATCCAAATTAACCGCACCTTGACATCACACGTAAGCACACAAGGCTTATGTGGATGCCACCCCAGCACTCCTGCCACGGTATTGCACCAAAGCGCGAAGCACGAGGCTATTGTACATGCCTAAACTAGAGCTTGCTTGAGTCACGCTCCAAAGTAAGACCTCGGTAACACCGTTGGGGGTGTTTTCCTGTGGTGCGACCTCAGGAGAGGCTGTCTTTACCTTGGGGAAGCGGGACTACCGTGCAGGAGGGGTATGCCCCCAAAAACACGCTGATAAGTTTACTATTTTAGCCAAGAGTAGCCCTAAATTACAGCGAAACGCACAATGTGCAATGGAAAAGAGTGCAGCTGCGCCCAAGAAACAGGCAGCAAGGAGCTGAAGCGACAAAGGAAGAGGCGGCAAACGTGGCTTAGGAATGGTCTTAGGAAGTGGTGTGGCAAAGTCCTTTGCGGTGAGCGGCGGGGCCTCAGGTGGCTTTACAAGGCTGGCAGTAGCGATCTTGGCGCAACTTGTCTCACAGCTCACAATAGGGCCTCGACTCCAAAGTGACTTTATTCATCTACATCAGGGTAGAGACTGACTACAAGCTGTAAGCACATTGCTTATTAGTTCCAGAAAACGCAACACGACGCACATAAATTTCCCTTGTTCAAGCATAGGGGGTGCAGTAGACTGCAATTACGCGTCAAATGCGCTTACCTCTGAATTGCATGACTTGCACGCAGCAACAGCAAAGTACACTGCAAACTACAAGAGATGCCACTTACCTCTCCCATCACCTCTTAAGCACACTGGCTATGGCCCTATAGTCATCAAGCCACACCTTGCCTGCACTTGAGGGTAATGACCAGCATCCCCACCTGCTATAGGCCGAACAAAGTCCCGTCGCCAGCACTGAGAACAGCCATGGAAAACAGCAACCTTGTGCCGCAACCTGCTACACCTGCTTACCCTGCTAACTCCGCTCCCCATGCTACCATCAACCATCGCGCTGATCTCGATGCCTTCTTAGCACGTGAACAAATCACCCTCACCACCGACCAAGCGACAGCCTTAAGCGCCATGGTTGACTTTCTTGAGGATGAAAACCAGCACATATTTGTGTTGCAGGGGTTTGCTGGCACTGGTAAGACCTTTGTGCTGGGCCTATTCAGAAAATGGCTCGCAGAGCAGCTTAGAGATCATCAGCTGTTAGCTCCTACGGGTAAAGCCGTGCGCATTCTCGCGCAGAAAACTCAAAGAAGCAATTGCTACACAATACACTCTTTTCTCTACAACACCCCGCCGCTATACCAAGAAACCCCACCTGAGCTCCTCAAGATCAAACCAGAATTTCAGTGGATCTTTCCTTGCAAACAAGCCAGAGACCTCAAACTCATCGATGATACGGTAGTTATCGTGGACGAGGCGTCCCTGATATCCGATGTTGCAGATGACAGCAACTACTACCAGTTTGGCTCAGGTAGACTCTTGTGTGATCTGCTTGAGGCTCTGAACTTTGTGTCTTACCCCCAGCGCAAATTGCTATTCTGCGGCGATCCGGCGCAGTTGCCACCCGTGAGTATGAGCTACTCCCCTGTATTCAATGCCAAGCACATGCAGGACAACTATGGCTTGAGCGCCATCTCCAGCTTCCTGCTAAAAGAGGTGGTAAGACAGCAAAGCAACAGCACCATCCTACGCAATGCTACGTATCTGCGAGAAAAAATTGAGCAGGAAAACTTCATCACTCTTAGCTTTGATCTAACTCAGCCTGATTGCCAGCAACTTGAGGCTTCGCTGCTGATTGATTCCTATCTGCAGTACTGCCGCAGCCATCGCTTTTCTGATGTCTGCATTATCACTGCAACTAATGCAGCCGCCCTGCATTACAACAACCAAGTACGAGCCCAACGCGGCTTTTCTGCCACTAACCTCCAGCGCAACGATTTGCTCATTATTAGCAAAAACAACCATTACTACCTATTGTCTAATGGCGACTTTGCCTTGGTTGTAACGGTTAGTAATGAGATTTACCCGCAACCATCTTTTTTCTCGCACCGCGACCGTAATGGCAATGCCGAACGAAGCAAGATTACCCTGCACTTTCAGCCCGTCACGCTGCTAGTGCACGCCGCAAACGGCACCGAAGAGCAAAAGCAGGTGCTGTTACTGAGAAACTTCCTCTTTGAGGATGAAGGTGTCAGCGCAGAAAACCTCATGCAAGCCGTGCTCATCAACTGCAATATGCGTTTTGATGAGCAATATCCGCCGCGCAAATCAAGGGACTTTGACACCAAAGCCGAGTTTCAGGACTATCAGCAAAAGCGCAAAGCAAAGCGTGAAGAGTTCATGAGCAATGACCCTTATTTCAACTGCCTGTATGCCAAGTTTGGCTACGCCATTACCTGCCACAAAGCACAAGGCAGTGAATGGCAACGCGTCTACGTGGACTGCACTAATCGCACGAATGGCGGCAATAAAGTCAATGAGGACATATGCCGCTGGCTCTACACCGCAATTACTCGCGCCAAAAGCGAGCTCAGGCTCATTAACCCACCCCACATTACCTTAGGGCAGCGCTTCCGCTTCAGTAATACCCCGCACGCTAACGGCTCTGCTGCCGCTAACGCCACCTATGCTACAAGTACTGGCTCCTCTTGCGCCGCATCAGTAACTGCGATCACGCCAGCAACCAACTACTCTCACGCCACTGACGCCACTACCACCCCAGAGGCTAATAGCGACACGACTGTAGCCAGCGCCTTTGCCTCCACAGAGACCACTGGAGATACCAGCACGTCTGCCACTGCCGCGTATCACACCACTCTCGTCCCGAGCAGCGCTCCTTTTCACCACCCAAGCGCTCCGCAAGATTACTTTGAGTCGCTCCTGCGCAAGGCTTTAAGTGGCTTTGCCATTACCAACATCGCCATCACCGACGCCAACTATCTTAAGGCCTGCACCATCAGCACCCCTGATGGCACTTTTATCGTCAATGTGTACTACAACGGCAAGAGCCGCATTACTAAGGTGTATGCCGAGGCTAAGGTGTTGCAGAAATTTGCGCCTCAGCTTCAAGCCTTGCAGCAACAGCTCTTACAGCAGAGCATTCTGCCACCACAGACCGCGACCATATCGCCTGCCGCTATCCAAGCGGAATTGGCCTCTCTAATGCCAAAATTCCAAGACATTGGTGCGCAGGCTTGTGCAGCTTTGGTGAGGAATCAGCTGGTGATTACTTCCTTACAGATCCCTAACCCTTATACTCTGCAAGTAGAGGTGCAGATGCCAGCTAATGGCGAACATGGCGAGTTTAACCTCTTCTGGGGAAAGAAAGGCGGCACGGTGCAATGGGTAGAGCGCACAGGCTGCACAACCTCGCTTCAGCTTAAGCAGCTGGTGACGGACATTATCAGCAAGCTCTAAGCCCCATAGGCCGTCTCTCTCGATAAATGCATGCTGTTTGCTTGCAAATTCATACAAGCACTCCCGCTAAGCAGCATACCAGCGAACCTAAGAGTGAACCGCACCTCTCAGAGCGTCATAACCTTATCCCTCAAGGTGATTAAGAGGCTCTCCTCAGAGTTTGGTGGATGTGGCTCCAACACTATCTCAAGGTTGGTCACGCCAAACGCCATCACATTGGACTACTGCTTGATCGCAGGGGTTATGCTGCTTTTGGTAACCACCAAACTCTGAGGAGAGACGATTAAGATGCGCCCAACCAGCTTGTAAGCGCTATGGCTGTTACTTGTAGCACTAATCACCATGTGGTGATTAACGCACACCCAGAGCATCCTAAAGCCATGGTGAGCTTAAGTTCGCGGGATGCTAAGGCGCCCCCTCAGGTATCCCTTGATGGGGGCAGCTTTTCACAGCAACGTAGAGTAAAGACAGCAAACGCAGTGCATGCTAACGGAGACAGGAGAGAATGGCCTATTATTCTGACTCAGCAAATGCTACAGCCCCGTCTTCATACGGCACCGCAGATGACTCTACCCCAAGCTCCAAGCAAGTATTTGCGCTGCGCAAAGAGGGTAAGCTTAAAGAGGCATGGGACATGGCTTGCCAGCTGGTGTCGCAGCCACAAATCGAGGACTGGGACTTACGTGCCTTTGGCTATTGCCTCATAGACCTCCACAAGCAGGAAAGTGTGGCGGCGCAATGTGGGCTCACTCCCTATGACTTAGCCCGCATGGCCCAAGAACTCATGGCAAGAATGCCACAGCTGTTTGCCAGCGACGCGCAAGGCCAGAGCAATAATACAGAGCCAGATGGCCCAGACGCCTACTTTGTGAAAAGAATCAGCTCGCTTGCTCGTAGTGACCCCAACGCTCCTGAGGCCCCTACTTCGCAGCAAGTCTTTGCTCTGCGTAAAGCCGGTAAGCTCCAAGAGGCATGGGCCATGGCGTGGCAGCTGATGCAACAGCCACAAATCAATGACTGGGACTACCGTGCCTTTGGCTACTGCCTGATCGATCTTAACAAACAAGCAAACGTGGCGGCGCAACTTGGTTTTACCCTGTATGACTTAGCCTCAATGGCCCGCGAGCTTAGGGAAAGGATGCCGCAGCTGTTTGCTGACTCTGACACAATCCCTGCACACACCTCCACCACGTCGCAAGAGCAGCCTGATCCTGACGTTGCCTTTGTCCGCAGTATTAACCGCATTGTCAACGCCGCACGTGCTAACAGCGCGGCTCTTACTGCAGCTGCCCAAGCCGACAAAGACAAAGATTACGCTGCTGCAGTCCAACACTACCTTACAGCCCAGAGCTTAGATGTGCTCACCGCGCAAGAAGAGCTGAGCTTTGCGTGGGCTCTCTACCACCACACCAAGCAGCTGCTCACTCAAGAAAAGCGCAACTTTGTCCCCATTACCAACAATCTCTGCTACTACCTGTCCTTACAGCACATCGCCAAACCCTCGGTAGTTAACAGTTGTATGCTGAACCTTGCCGACCAAATCACGGACGAGCGCTTTCACTATGCCGAATTCCTGCAGGCATTCAATCCACAAACCTTAGCCCCTGAGGATTTGCAGCCCAGCCGTGGCAAAACTCCTGACCAAAACGGCCGCATTCCTATTTATGAAGCGCTGTGGCAGCGGGTGCTGAGGCATATGAGCAAAAACACCCTGCAACGCCTTGACACCCGTGAGAGACCCAACGAGGCCACGCTCGAGTTTGTCGTGCAGCTCTGCCATGAGGCTAATCTTGCCACCATGCGTCAGATTGAGGCTGGCAGCATTAATCTCAATGCCCCTGAGCACAAGAACAAGATCTGGTTACTGCTGTACGAGGCAAAGTTACACCAACACCTAGATGACAATGAGCATGGGCGCGACTTAGCGTTAACTCTACTCCGGCGCAAATCCAGTGAGTACTGGGCATGGCAGCTCATGGGACGCTTAGAGCTTGATCACGATAAAGACACAGCTCTAACCTGCCTGTGCAAAGCGCAAACGCTCAACCATCCATTTTCCCCTAAGCACCATATGGATTTGGCCACCTTGCTCAAAGATATGGGGCAGGAGCAATGGGCAGCAAGTGAGCTCTACTTCTTAGAGCAGGTCTGCACCAGTACGGGCCTTGATCTGCCTGCTGAGGGCAAACAACAACTACAGCAAGCGTGGGTAGCTTCCTACAAAGACCAGCAGCTCAGCGACAGTGAGCTGCAACAGCGCTACCAGCAACACGCTGCTGCCGCCAATGATTTGCTCTATGCGCAGCTGCCATGGCAGGCGGCTATTGTCGGTGACACTTTTACGGTGCAACACGGCGAGACCACGAAAAAGCGCACTAACTACTACCTCACTACAGGCGCCTTTCCCTCCTTTGCGGTTTTGTCCTGTAAGGCCCCTGCTGCCAAGTTCAAAGGCATGGCACCAGGCACCAGCATCGAGGTCAAAATTACCCCAGAAAAGCCTGACCTGAAAAGTCAGGTCACCCTCTTGGAGGTACGTGCCAGCAAGGAGGAGCGCTGGGCTCACTTGCCTCTACAAACGGCGGTATGCACTTACGTGAACCACGAGCGCAAACTCTACAAGTGCCTTCTGCCACATGACCGCGTAGTGAATCTCAACTTTGCCACAGCCCCATATAAGCTTGAGGCAGGTGATGAAATCGCACTGGGTATTGGTATCAGCGCCCCTAAAGAAGGCACCTTGCAGCCGCGCCTGACGGTGATTTACGCTGCCAAACCAACAGAGCCAGCCTCAAGCAGCATCAAGAAGACGGTCACAACTACGGTGTGGACGGTGTTGCCAGATGGCATCGCGTTTACCGAGGACGACATCTTTATCCCTGCTGCGCTGTCCAATGCCCAGAACCTCAAAGAGGAGCAAGAGCTTGAGGTGGTAGCCGTGCGCAGCTACAACAAAAAGAAGAACAAGTGGGGCTGGAGTGCACTCAAGGTCACTCCGCTTTGAGGTCTTAGGTCTGCGATGCTGGCACTGACAATCGCGCCTACTACGCGGTAGCGCCTTACATACCTTAAGAGCAGCACCGCGACGCTACTCTTAAGGTACAAGACGGTGCTTGTGTGCCCAAGCGGCTTACGCCTCTATCTACAGCGCCATCAGGTCGTTAAAGATCGCCACAAAGGCCAGACTCAAAATCAGCGATAAGCCCACCATCGTGAGGTAGAAGCGCACCTTTGGACTCGGCGCCCGCCCCGTTACCTTCTCGTAAGCAAAGAACAGCAGCTGACCGCCATCTAACACCGGAATTGGGATGAGGTTAAAGATGGCGAGGTTAATCGAGATCGTCGCTAAGAACCACAAAAACGGCGTTAAACCCACCGAGGCCGAGTCACCTGCAACCCGCGCAATGGCAATTGGCCCACCAATGTTCTTTACACTGAGTGCACCTGCCACCATCTGCTTAATGGAGCTGACAATCAGCATGCTCATTCGCGCGGTATCGGTAACCGCATGAATAGCTGCGTCAACCGGCCCGTAGCGGATTTCCTTAAAGAGGCCAGGTAAGTTTTCGACCTGAGCGCCAATACCAATCATCAGACGCCCTTGGCCATTCTCTCCTATCACCTTCCACTCTGGTACCACGACCACACTAAAGCGATCACCATTGCGGTTGATGTCCAAAGTCAAAGGACGCCCTTGCAGTGGCGTGGCGCTTAAATGCACCTCTTGCGCACCAGTATTGGCCTGCGTGTCGTTATCAGCGCCCGCCCCAGCTGCAGAAGCAGCTGCATCCTGCTGCTGACCGACCGCGCCACCGATAGCGCGATCGCCCTCACGCCGCTCACTGCCCCTACTCTCTGCAATGATAGGCTGCTGCTGTACAGGCGACACCGCCGCTGCACTGTACTCACCAGCTGCATCTTGCTGCCAGCCAAAGCGCACCTGCGCTTGGGTGCTGTCATGAGCTGCCATAATGGCCGATGTAATCTCACTCCATGAGCGCGTTTGCTTACCATCGATAGCTTCAATGAGGTCACCTACCGCCAGTCCCGCTTTATCTGCAGGGGAGCCAGACTCAACGGTGGCAACCTTATTGGAGACTTTACCGACACAAGGCGACATGCCTAGCTGAGAAAAGAGCCCCATCTCAGGGGTGACATTTAGCCCCTGTAAATTGAGCACCACCTCACGCTGGCTATCCTCACCTAAGTTGCCTGCTACCTGTAAGGTCACACTCTGATCTAAGTGCGGAATCAGCTCCGAACTAAAGTCATTCCAGTCACGGATCTCCACCCCATCGACAGCAGTAATGAGGTCGTACTCCTGCAGCGTTGCCATTGCTGCCCGCCCCTCAGGTACCACGGTACCCACTACCGGCTGTAAGGTACGCATGCCGATCATGTTGCACAGGAAGTACACCACTAAGGCTAAGAGGATATTGGCAAGGGGGCCTGCTGCCACGATTAAAGCGCGCTTACATAGACTCTGCTCTGCAAAGCTGTCCCCTGCATAGGCACCGGTGCGTACATGCGCAAAGTCCGTATCAAAGGCATACTCACCACTCTGTGCTGTAGCGTTACTGCTTTGCCCTCGCGCGGAGCCTTGTGAGGTGGCACTGTCCTCGGCGTCATCTTCCTCACCAAGTTCGCCCTTCATTTTGACGTAACCACCCAACGGGATGAGGGAGAGCACGTACTCAGTGCCATCGGCACCACGCTTACGTAAGAGCACAGGGCCAAAGCCAATGGAAAAGCGAAACACTTTGACACCGCACTTACGAGCCACGTAAAAGTGACCAGCTTCGTGGATGGTTATGAGGATGGCAATGACGATGAGGAAAAAGAGAAAGTTCCAGAGGGCTGCTGTCATACGGCGTTGTACTCGCAGTAGATAGTGAGGGGCCTGCGGCTTGTAAGGCCTTGAGGCAATAGCCGTCATTGTACGAGAAAACAGCGGCTTTAACACTTAAGAGGTGGCTATAGTGCGCTGGGCGATACTGAGGAAGTCCTCTCAGTGTGGCTTTGTTGGAGTGCTAGCGCAAATGTGGTAAAACTTATGGCAGATCCTTAACAAAAAGGAGGGTATTACATGTCTAGCTCTACCACAACCTTTAGCATCAGTATGGATGCTGATCTGAAGGAGGCAGCCGAGGCTCTCTTTGCTGATCTCGGGATGGATCTTAATACGGCGTTCAATATCTTCGTGCGCCAAGCTATTCGTGAGGGCGGCATTCCCTTTGAAGTGAAGCGTGGTAAGCCTAACAAGGAAACGATCGCCGCCATGCTGGAAGCGGCAACGATTGCCAGAGACCCAAACGCAAAGACCTACACTGACCTTGACGAGTTATTTGCTGACCTAGAAAAATGAGCACAACCAAGTACGCCGTCAGGCCCACAACCGCTTTCAAAAAGGACTACAAACGCGTAATTAAGCGCGGCCTGAACATCGAACTGTTGAATCATGTCGTGGTACTACTGGCGGCAGGCGCTCCCCTACCAGAGCAAAACCAAGATCACGCGTTGTCTGGCGCGTGGGTAGGCTATCGCGAATGCTACATTCTCCCTGAATGGCTGCTCATTTACCGCATCGAGGATGATGTGCTGATTCTGACGCTAACCTACCCCGGCACACACAGCGACTTGTTTGGGGAACAGACCAACTGCCGCTGTTTGTCTTATTGAACCGTCTTTGCGGCTCTCCTTAGCGTTTGGTGGCCTTAGAGTTTAGTGGATAGAGCCCCTACCCTACTAAAGGGGGCTAACATGAAACGCCATAACCACAGATCCTGTGCAGCATACCAGCGAACTTAACCCTCTAATGGTGTCAAGGAGCTCCGAGAGTTTCGTACTGTAAGTGGCGACTCCTCTGGTAATCATCTGAAGATGCGCTCCTTAGACCACCCTTAGAGATGATGTTATCGGGCGCAAAGCATTGTCGACCCACTTTAGGTTCGTGGGTATGGATCGCCCCCCCTTCCCCGCCATCTTGCTGGGAAGCTCTATCGCTATCAGGAGTCTACAAGCGCCCCTCTCTGTGCGTAGTGGTAGAGCTATCCCTTTGTGGACAGCTACTGCGCACGCTGCTGAATCACGGCCTTTGCAATGCTGCGCGCCTCTTCATCCACCGCCATGATCTCCTCTAAAGAGTAAGCCGTGGTTGCGCTGAGCTTGCTCAGCACCTCTTCTACTACCTCCGAGATGCCTAAGAAGCTGAGCTCCCCATGTAAGAAAGCTGCTACCGCCACCTCATTAGCCGCATTGAGGGCCGTAGTGCTCGCCTGTCCCTGTTTACTGGCCTCAATGCCCATAAACAGACATGGATAGCGCTCCTTATCTGGCTCCTTAAAAGTCAGTGCACTGATCTTAGTAAAGTCGAGTGGCGCCACTGGAGCACTGATGCGGTGTGGATAAGCAAGGGCATGCGCAATCGGCGTTTTCATATCAGGCATGCCTAATTGCGCTAAGACCGCACCGTCAACATAAGACACCATGGAGTGAATCACCGATTGTGGGTGAATCACCACACGCACCTGCTCAGGGGCGGCATTAAAAAGATAGCGCGCCTCAATAAACTCTAGTGCCTTGTTCATCATGGTAGCGGAGTCTACTGAGATCTTTGGCCCCATTGACCAAACCGGATGGTTAATCGCCATCTGTGGGGTGACGTTCTGGAGCTCACTGAGCGCACAGTCTCTAAATGGCCCACCTGAGCCCGTCAGCAGGATCTCGTGCACACCAACAGCTTTGAGGTCACACGCACCTAAGCGTCTTTGCTCCTGTGGTGGTAAGCATTGGAATATAGCGGAGTGCTCACTGTCTACAGGGACAACGGTGCTGTTAAACTGCCGCGCCACATCAAAAAAGAGCTGACCGGTCATCACCAGTGACTCTTTGTTCGCGAGGCACACACGACAGCCAGTTTTGAGCGCTGCCAGCACAGGGGCTAAGCCTGCAGCACCGACAATGGCATCCACCACAATTTCGGCGGCGCCATCACCAGCAACCTCGACTACACCTGCATCGCCAGCTAAGACCTCGACACGCAGCGCCCGTAAGCTAGGATCGTCGGCTAAGCGCTCTTTTAAGGTAGCAGCAGCTTGCTCATTGCGCAGCGCCACACGTGACGGCTTAAACTCCGCAATGAGGCGTAGCATCTTTTCAACATTGCTATTAGCAGCCAGCGCATGCATCACGTAGAGCTCTGGATGCTGGCGCATCACCTCACAGGTAGAGTCACCAATAGAGCCGGTTGCTCCTAAGAGCGTTACCCGTTGTGGGCCGAAATCACCTTGCACCATATCCTCACGCATCGCTATTTGTGCAGCATCTGGCTCACTTGCAGTAGTCTCTACTGTAGGTGCAGCCGGAGCACGGGCCGCAGTCACAGTCGCGGTAGTAGCAGTAGCCTTATGCTGTGCTGTATCCGCAGCGTTAGCAGCTGCTCCACTGTCAGTAGCAGCCGCTGGGGCTGTGGCTGTATCTGCTGAGGCTGTCTCAGCTGCCGCCCTCTCTGCTTCTGGCAATAAAGCCTGTAAGTGCTCGCGCATACTCTGCGTTAGCGCTTTTAGCATTTGCTGCCCAAAGACATTGTGTCCGAGGCACTCAATATCCTCATCCGCAGGCAAGCTCTCTAAGTACGCGTGCACGTCCGCAGCACTTAAGTGCTCAAGTGGTAAGAGCTTAAGCTCACTTTCTAGCTGCTCGATAAGCTGCGGTACGATCTCCGCAAACACTTGCTCGTGCTGGTGTCTAATGGCAGCATGCTCATGCCACCAGTGCAATGGCCCCTGCTCCCATGGATGGGTGTGACCATGATCGATACCAGTACGCGCAAAGACCGCGTGCTCGCTGTTATCGGCCTCTGCTGTCTGCTCCGCACTGTTAGCCGTATCTGCAGATGCGGTCGCTGCTGGCTCTGTAGTAGTAATAGTAGTGCTGTTTAGAGCTGCATTAGACTTACTGGCCTCAAGAGAAGAGCGCAAAGCACTACCCTCCGCTCCCAGCCCACTCTCCTCTGCCCCAAGGCCATCAAAAGCAGCCATTGCCCGCAGAGCTTCGTGCTGCTCCGGATCGAGCTGGATATCAGCTTGACTCTTTACCTGCTGAATATCAGAGGCAATAGCTTTTGCCTGCTGCGCTGCTGACTCTTGAGCCATAGCCTGCTCAGCGGCTAAATCGGCCATGATCTCCGTAGTGCGTAAGTCTTTTATGAGCGAGGCGCGCTCCTCTAAGGACATGTGCACATCTGACGTCTGCGTAAAGTCACGGCTAATCGCTGCTGCCACCTCCAGAGCCTCTTGCTGCGCTTGCGCAGCTTCAGCACTAGCGGTAGCAGACTCTGCTGGCGCCGTAGCACTAGCTGCCGCTGTAGCTGCCGTAGCCTGAGCCGTAACTGCTTTAGCCGTAGCCTCAGCTACAGCCAACGCGGCGGTAGTGGCTGACATTTGCGGCTCGGTTGCAAGAGCACTGGTTGAGGCTACAGCAGAGGAGCCCTCTAACGTGCTAGCCTGCTCTGCTCCTGTGGTAGCAATAGCATCAGTGCGTGACACGGCGTCTGCCTCACACTCTGTCTGCTGTAATGGGGGCACCGGCTGGGGAGTTGGCATCTGCGCTTGCTGCAGCGCCCGCATCGCGGCTAAGCCTGCTTCCTCACCTTGCTTTAAGGCAGCGGGATTGAGGTTAAAAGGCTCAACGGTACGAACACTATGGGCACCATGATGAGAGCCATTTCCTTGGCCCTGACCGCGACCGTGTTCACGGCCATAGCCTGCGCCTGCACCTCTCCCTGCGCCCTGTGATGTGCCTTGCTCTCTCCTCGCAAAAGGATCAGTACCAATGTGCCAGTCCTGCGCAATGCGCGAGCGCAGTTCCGCTGGCACTAAGCCCTCGTATAAGCCCTGTACCAGATCATGCCGCAATTGCCCCATCTCTTGTTTGCCAATGGCCATGATTGGGTCTTCAATGGTGGCAGAGTCCGGCCCAAAGTTATCAGCCCACTCCTCAAGAGATGAGGCTAAGCTACCATGAGAGGCTGGAGCGCGGCCTGCCCCCTGTACGCTCCGGTGCTGAGGCGTGCCTCCGGCGCGGGCGGAGGCGCCAGTCATACCATCGACGTGGCTGTCAGCAGGCGCTCCAAAAAGGCCATTCTGGCTGCCATTATGGCCACCATGGTGACCATGATGATCGTGGTGGCTATGCTGGTGCGCGGCGGCGTGCTGCTGCTGTTGCGGCGTGTCACCTCCCTGCTCTCCTGTGGAAAAGAGACTACTGGCAAAAGAGCGCGCGGCCCGCTCCATACCATCTTGAGCGAGGCCTACAATGGTCTCAAAGAGCTTTAAGCCGAGGTCATCGCCTCCGGTGGAAGCTGCGCTACGCTGTCCCTGACCCCCCCGCCCGTGGCTTTGGCTAAAGCCACCGCCAAGGCCACTGCTTTGGCCTCGCTGGCCACCGCGACCATATCCCATACCACGGCCGCCACCTGCGGCGCTCTGCCCCATTCCCGACGCGCGGCTAGTGGTACGTCGCACTGCACCATTACCTTGCGCAGAGTGCGCACCATCTTTTGTGCCCACTACGCCGACGGCGCTGCTCTCACTTGTAGCGCGCTTACTGGCGCCAGTATTGTTGTTATTGTTGGTAATGATGCTTTTAACGCTAGTAGCACCATAAGCAGCAGCTTGCGCCCGTGAGGTACTACTGCGCACGCTGTTATTGGCCGCTGCTTGGTTTTGCTGCGCGACAATGTCTTTTAAGCGCTGGCGGAGCTGATCTAATTGGGAATCATGAGGCGACATGGAACAGTTCTCCGCTGACAAGCCAATAGAGGCTTAAGAAGGTCGGGATAGCCGCAAGCTGCGAATCGATACGGTCGAGCATACCGCCGTGACCAGGGAAGATCTTGCCAGAGTCCTTAATACCGGCTAAGCGCTTTAAGACGCTCTCCATTAAGTCACCAAAGACGGAGAAGATCACCGCACCAAAAGCAGCAACCAGCCATGCCAGCTCGTCCTCACCGTAGACAGAGAAGTAGTGAAAGTGCTTAGCGAGGTACATGACGACAATGGCGAACACAATACCGCCATAGAGTCCCTCTCTGGTCTTTTTTGGGCTCACCTCAGGCATGAGTGGGGTTTTACCCACCGCGCGACCAGTAAAGTAGGCACCGGAGTCAGCAGCCCAAACTAAGGCCATTACGGAGATAACAAGGAAGGCACCGATGTGGGGATCGGTGGCGAAGCTGGTAGAGCGCAGGATTAAGAGTCCCTGCAAGAAAGGCAGGAGCATCAGCAGCGCGACAATGCAGTTTACAACGACATTATCGTGCCACTTGGTCATATGCGGGTATTGCTTGACGAGGACTACCGCTACGCACCAAAAAGGCAGGGCGATGGCTACAAAGTAGCGCATGTAATAAGGGACGCCGTCTTCGATATAAGCACCAGGTGGAGCGAGAGCGAACATGGCTGTGGCGGCTATGGCAGCGATGACGACGAAAGGAATACGGCTTTTGAATTTGAGGAGGGGGCCCATTTCGTAGGCGCCCACCATGTACATGAATAGGGCACCCATGGTAAAGATGGCAAAATCAGCAAAAAAGAGCCATGCGACCACGAGGGCAATCAGCACGATACCGGTGGCTATTCTCACGCCCATAGAGGCTTCCTCTTAACAGATGATTACAGTGGGTGGCATGCACGGTACCACCGCCAGCGCGTAATAAATCTTAAGGGAAAAGGAGGGTACGTCAAGGCCTAAAGTAGAAGTATGTGAGACGTGATGAGGAAAACGAACAAGGGTGAGGGACTTAGATCCTCTCAGGAGCAAGGGGCTAAAGTTTCCTTGTAGGTTCAAGGAAATGGCGCGGGTACAGCCTGTTGGGATGTGCTAGTGTGTGAGGGGAGTAAATCTCAAAGCGCCTGACGGCGCTTTATCTTGAGAGTAGTGCCTCAGCAAACTCTTACGCTCAGGGTAAAACACCTGCTGCGAAGCACTTATCTCCTGTGGAATTTGCTGTGCGCGCATGGTTAGGGGTTTTACACATGTGTGAGCAAAGCTACTTGCCAGTAGCCATCCTACCTTGGAGGTAGGTCGCGGTAGCGACGCGTGCTATCTCTGAAGGAACAAGGGGAAAAACGCTCTTCCTCGCAGGCTACTTGCTCTGCGTCGCGAGAGCCTGCACCTGCTCTGAGGTCATACCAAAGCGCCGCTCACGCTGGGCAAAGTAAGCGCACGCCTCCTGTAAGGCCGCGCCATCAAAGTCAGGCCAGAGCTTGTCCGTAACGTAGAACTCGCTATACGCGCACTGATAGAGCAGAAAGTTGCTAATCCGCTGCTCCCCACCGGTGCGAATTAACAAATCCACGTCTTCAACTACCGCCAGCTGCTCCTGCAAGCGCTCCTCGGAGATGTCCTCAGGCGTAATCTCCCCTGCCTGCACCTGAAGCGCTAGCGCCCGCGCCGCTTGGCATATATCCCAGCGCCCGCCATAGTTTATGGCAATGTTAAGCTGCATGGCGCGGTTGTCCCGCGTCAGCTCTTCCATCTCGTCAATGGCCGTCACCAGCTTAGTGGAGAAGCGCTGGAGGTCGCCTACAAAGCGCACCTTAATCTGATTGCGGTGCAAGTTATCACGCTCACTTTGCAGCACCTTAGCAAAGAGATCCATAAGACCAGCCACTTCGTCCGCTGGCCGCTTCCAATTCTCTGAGGAAAAGGCAAAAAGCGTCAGGGTCTTAACGCCCATGCGCGCTGCTGCCTCAACAGTACGCGTCACCGCTTTTGCGCCTTGGCGGTGTCCCATCAGACGCATCATGCCCCGCTTTTTGGCCCATCGGCCATTGCCGTCCATAATAATGGCTACATGACGTGGAACCACCGCCTGTATTGCACTGGCGTCAGCTGGCTTGTCACTTAAGGTGGCAGGTGCTCTCGTGTACATATGGCTCCCCAGTATAGTAGATAGCGGCACAAGCGTGAGGGGCGTGAAAACGGCACTAAGCCTGTTCTTGGGGGTGGGTACGGGTACGCAGTAGCTTTGGCAAGAGTGATCTAATAGATGAGGGATACAAGGTTGAGTGCTGGTACTTGCCACACCTCGAGATGAATAGTCAGGCAAGCCTGAACCTATCTTAAGGCTGGACACACACTAACTGGCCTTAAACTCCGTCATCTATTGAGTCAGTCGTTCCTTTACCGTGGCGCGCATCCAGCGGCAGTGTGCTGCAGACTAGAGTCTGGCAGCTCACATCACGGTACGCTACGTCATACCACGCTACTCTTAAGGTTCAACCCAACACAGCGCTATTGGGAGTAGCATCCACTGTGGTGGATTGCTAGCAGCCTCTGTGACTACTGCACCGTTTGAGGTGGTGTTCCTCTGAGGTGAGGCAGTAACCGCAAAAGCGCTTCAAAAGCGCCTAAAGATCGCCTCAAAAGCGCCTAACGGCGCCTTATCTTTAGAGTAGCACCGCAGCCAACTCCTACTCTCAGGGTAAAACACCTGCTTGCAGGCAGTAACCTCCTTGGAGATTTGCTGTTTTGGATACTCTCTGCGATGACGTCACTTCAGGCTAGCGCATGTAACGTTTATTGTACGGCACAGCGCAAAAATCAAAAAGGCCCCACACTGCAAAAGCAGTGCAGGGCCTCTCATGACAAAAAGAAAGGACGAATTAGACTTCCATCAGTTCCTTTTCTTTAGCAGCTAAGATTTCCTCACACTGCTTAATGGCACCGTCAGTCAGCTTCTGGATCTGCTCCTCAGCCTTCTTCTGCTCGTCCTCGGAGATTTCCTTGTCCTTTTGCAGATTCTTGATGGCCTGGTTAGCGTCACGGCGGATGTTGCGAATCTCGACACGAGTTTGCTCCACCTCACCGCGCACGATCTTCACCAGATCCTTACGACGATCTTCAGTTAAAGGAGGCAGCGGCACACGAATGTCGACACCAGCCACCACTGGGTTTAAACCCAGCTCCGACTTCTGGATAGCCTTCTCGACAGCCTTAATCGCATTGCGGTCAAACACCACCAGCTTTAAGGTGCGGGCATCCTCGACATTAACCTGTGCCACTTGGCGTAATGGCGTTGGCGAGCCGTAGTAATCAACCATAATGCCATCTAACAGCCCTGGCTGAGCACGTCCAGTACGGATCTTATTTAAGCGGCTGCCTAACGAGTCCACGGCCTTTTTCATGCGCGTTTGGGCATCGTCTTTGACGTCATTAACCATATCAATTCTCCATGAACTACCGCAGACTTCCGTCTGCGGTTTCACAGTGCTAACTTTGCTTTTACACAGTGTTAACACTGCTTTTTTCTAGTAGCGAGCCGCTATCTGATCTTCTGATGTAGATTGCGGATCACTACGGGCT
>JAHLFE010000072.1 GCA_018884035.1 Candidatus Anaerobiospirillum pullicola | reverse complement strand
GCCGGAACATCAGAGGAGAGCAATCTCACCTTAACTAAGCAGGCGAGCTTGTGCGGTTAAGGACTCTGATGCAGAAGGAATCCCCGCTCGTAAGAGCGGGGAGGATGTCAAAAGAGCGCAGACATGAGCGCCAGACACTCTGAGTGCTGCGGTCATCTCGGCCTTGTGGCTATCTCTGTAAGACACAGCACCACATGAAGATTGCTGTCAGAGTAAGCCCATGGCAGCTGTGCGGTGAGCGCATGGTTGCTCTTTGCTCTGCCATGTGAGGTGCTGTATGTATATGGCTTAGTGGTAGGCCCCGACAGCACGGCAGTAGCTGTGTTGCAGCGTCACATCAGCTCTTAACCCTCATACCAGTACCACTACAACCACTCCTACCACGCCAGCGTTTGGCTTGTATTGGCTCTTGTCTTGGCTGTTTCTCACATCGTTCTCCCCACGGATGGGGTGTAAAAGCTTTTACCCATGCCGCTACGCAGTGTTTTCTCGTGACGCTCACGCGTGCTTTGCTTTATGCGGGGGTGTAAAGGCATCTGAGCGCAATTGCTGGATTTTTCCACTCCGCCGCTGTTTTTCAGCATTTCTTACCACTCCTTTAACCCTGACTTGCCACTCCTCACCACTCCTCACCACTCCCAAAGATTACTAACCACTCCCCTTAGCGGAGAGTCAGTTCTTTTCTGTTCTTGATTGCTGCGTGCGCCTCGACATGCGTAGCGACAACCTTTTGAGATCATATGGCGTACAAACAATACGGCACCACGTGGTGGGGCCGCAAATGGCTCGATTCCCTTAGTGGTATCGACCTCTCTAATCGTATTCCGCGTGGCCTGTCCTACGCCCGTAACGATAAGGTCTTCGGCGTCAAAATTAACGCCGAGAACGGTACCATTATTGCCCGTGTCGTCGGTCGCTATAGCCCTTACTACGAGGTTTCCTTACAATTTAAGCGCATCGATGATATCGCCAAAAAGCGTTTCCTCGATCTCGTCGTCCAAGATCTGGAAATCCTCACCAAGCTCACCAACCGTGAGCTCTCCCCTAAGCTTTTCGATCTGGCCGAAAAGTTAGGCATCCGTCTCTTCCCTACCTCATGGCAAGATATCAAAATGCAATGCAACTGCCCTGACTTCGCAGTGCCTTGCAAGCACATCGCTGCCGTGATCTACACCGTAAGTGAGCTCTTTGATGCTAACCCTTACCTCATCTTTGAGCTGATCGGTATCAACCTCACTGAAGAGCTGGAAGCCCGTCACGTCTTTGATGCCCTGCAAAATGACGATAAGATCGAGATCCCTTCCTTTGCTCACCTCTACCGTAATGCTTTAATCGGCTCTGAGCAGTTAAAGCAGATCGCTAAAGAGCATCAAGTCGATCTGACCTTAACCCCAATCGACGAGCCTGACGCCGAGCTGCTCTATCGTGCAGACAACCTCTATCGCTACTCCGATAAAGAGGTGATCTTAGACGAGGAGCTGCGTAACGACTTAAAGTCAGTCCGCTTCTACCAAAACCGTGCTTTAAGCTACCAAGAAGCCATTACCAAGCAAAAGCAGGCTATGGCTGACGTCGAGCAGCAGCTTAAGGACAAGGTCGAAGATATCGCTCTGCAGGCGCCGGTCGTTGAGCGCATCAACAATAAGCGCGGCCGTCATTCCTCCCGTGAAGACGCTATCTTAGCCCTCTATGGTAACCTCCAAGAGGACGAGAAGCGTCTGCGCAATAAGATTGCCCCACAGCGTAAGCGCCTTGAGGAGCTCGAGCAGCAATATAACGAGGCTCAAGCCCAAACTGAGGCTTTACAGCAAGAAAATAAGGCTAAGCTCGACGCCTACCACCAGCGCTTAGATGTGGAGCTGCGCTTAGGCTATAACCCTGAGAGCGAGCAAGAGCTCCTCAACAGTGAGAATCAGGCAGTCCAAGAGGCGGAGGCAGCACAAAGCGCTTTAGATGCGCAAGCTGATCCATACTTAAGCGACTTAGACGCCATTGATATTGCTGAGGACGACACTGAGCTCTCTGTTCTCGATGCGCGAGAGCAAGCTGTATCACCTGATACTGCCGCTCAGGGTAAGGCTGCTCCTGCCGCTAAGGCTAAGGGTAAGGGGCGTAAGAGCAAGGCACAATCAGCCAATGATGAGACTGAGATCAAGGAGTCCGAGGCTACAGCAGAGCAGGCAGCCGCAGTGGCAGCTAATGCTGCTACTGTTACTGGTGATACGGTAGCGTTAGCCGCGACGTCAGAGGGAGCTGAGACAGACAGTGGCGAGCCACAGGTGCGCCGCTATCAGGGCTCGCTTAACCTCTTAGCCCGCCTCACTTACGTCACCTTACCAAACATCGGTGAGTCGCTGTTAAACCTCTTCTCCGAGTCCGCTGCAGGCTTTACTAAGGGTAATCTGCGTACCCGCTTTAACCGCTACTTAGAAAAAGCAGCGGCCATGGCCACCAAGCAGCTTAAGGACAAGACCGACCGTGATCCGGTGCAATTTGATTACGGTGGAGATGAGGATGCGGTCGCTCCTGCCGCCCCAGAGGCTGTTGCTACCAAGACTATTGCCGCTACTGACAGTGTTGAGGCTGAAGCTGAAGCAGTTGCTCCTGCTACTGCCGCTACCACTGCTGCCGCTAAAGGTGCAGCCGCTGGCAAGGGCGCTGCTGGGGCAAAGAAAGCTGCTAACAAGAGAGCAGCTGGCTCAGGCGCCGCTCTGGACGAAGATTTATTCGCGCTCTTAGATGCGGTACCTCTTGATCCTTTCAAGGACAAGGCCCTCTTAGACTGGGCCACCCATTTCCTTGCTAAAAGCGATCCGAGCGAGGTCACCAAGGTTAACCAGCTCTTTTTACAATTAGCGGCCAAAGAAAAAGAGCAAGCTGAGCTCTCGGCGGCTGTCAACAAAGCTAATGAGACCTTAAAGGCTCATGGCCGCAAGCCAGGCCCAAAGCCAAAGCCAGTCAAGGACGCGCAAGAGCTGGTTCAAGAAAGCGTCACCAAGAGCGCGGCCTTAAACGACGCTATCAGCACCTTAAAGAACAATATTGCCTCGTTCTTAAAGGCTGATGTCAGAGCCATTCCGCTGCGCCGTCAGGCCTTATTGCAACTGCAAGCTAACCCACAGCAGTTAGGAGAGATTGCCTCCTCCAAGGTCGGCATTAAAGCCTTTAAGACGGTCAAGGCCGTTGCGGCTGAGGCTACTATCGCTGCGCCTAAGGTAGCTACTAAGACTGCTACTAAGGCTGCCTCTAAGGCTGCTGCTACTGCTACAGCTGATACGGCTACTGCTACTACGGCTAAGGTTGCGGCCAATGCCAAGGCTAAGCCAAAGGCTCCACCAAAGCCAGCTGCTACCCCAGATGAGGTCTTAGCGGCGGTCAATGTGGCCCGCAAGAATGCGCGTGCCAAGATCTTTGCGGCGGTCGAGAAGGGGCAGGACATCAATGAGCTCTTAGCCGAGGCTAAGAAGTCGATTCAGGAAGCAGCAGCCCTTGCCAAGATCCCAGTGGTGGCTTTTGGTAATGCTGAAACCTGTGCCGCGCCTTTTTCCAGCGACCCAATTAGCGAGCACGGCTACTTCTCGCACTTCCCTCTGTTCTATCTTGATCAGAACAGCTTGGTCTTAAAGCCAAACGTGCCGTTTAACGTCTCGATCTTCTCTAAGGGCACGGAGCGCCACCTGTCGCTGTTCGTCTTTGCTGACGATGCCACTGTGCCTGCGGCTACTGAAGACCGCATGTGGAAGGACTTCTTCAGTGAGATCAAGAGCAAGGACAAGGAGCGCGATAAGCAAATGGAGATTGACCAGTCTTTGGTCAAGCGCCATGTGCAAGATTGCGGCGGCCTCTTTGAACTCTTCTCGGGCTTTGTGCAGGGTAACAATATCGCTGAACAAGGTACCGAGACGCGTATCCTCTACTACCTGTGGTATATCGCCTCGAACTTAGTGCAAGCCCGAGCGGTGATGCCTCAGCTGCTCTTAAATGAGCAAGGAGAGATGCAGTGCCGCTGGATTCCAGCCACGGTCTCTGAGGAAATTCGTGATCTGGTAACCCAGGTAGGCTTAGCCTTACAGGGTTATGAGCACTTTCTCTTTAACCGCTTAGATCGCCAGTACTACCTCAATCCACAGTTCTTAGG
Organism: Candidatus Anaerobiospirillum pullicola; assembly: GCA_018884035.1. Lineage (GTDB taxonomy): Bacteria > Pseudomonadota > Gammaproteobacteria > Enterobacterales > Succinivibrionaceae > Anaerobiospirillum > Anaerobiospirillum pullicola. The sequence continues at coordinate 5,302 of JAHLFE010000072.1, read as the reverse complement.
TGAGCTGGTCTTATCGCCATTTATCCAGTCGTACATGGCGTGGGCCTTCCGCGTACCTGAGCGTGACGACGAGACGATTGAAGACCTCCATGTCTTCTTTAACCATCGTGCCGTCGACATGCACAGCCAAGATATCGAAGATCAGGGCTTACGCTACCGCTTAGAGAACTGGCTGGCGCCACTGAGCAGTAGCAGCACCATGCAGTACATCCCAGTACTGCGCTTTGTCGACCTGCTCAACTACGGCACCTATGGTGACACCATTTTTGCCGACCTCGAAGAGGAAATTATCGCGCAAGCGCAACAAGAGCAGCAGGCGCAAGATAAGCGCATGGCTGCTTACGAGAAGCGTGCGAACAAGTTCGACACCGACCTCTTAGAGCTCAATGACGACTTAAAGCAAGCGGGTATCGGCCGTGACGGCTTTAAGGCCGATGCGGTGGATACGGTCAGCAATGCTGACGGCGTCTACAGCGCTGAGGGAGCTTACTCTGAAGAGGAGCAGGGGGCTTTTTCGCAGGAGCGCGGCGTTGGTATTGAGCTGGGCTTTATCGGCTTCCCTGCTGAGATGCTGCAGGATCTCAAAGAGGCAGGCGTAATTGACGCCACTGGCTTTGTGGGTCTGCGTCATATCGTCAAGGAGCCGGTCTTTGAGTCGGTGCGTCAGGAGTGCTTGCGCACAGTGTCGCGCTTAGCGGTCTTAGCGCCAAGCCTCAATTCGATCTTTGACAACAAGTTCAACGTGGCGGTGATTCCGCTCAGCCAGCTGTACAACACCATTCACATTGCTCGCACGGCCTTACAGCTCATGGGTGTGCGTCTGGTGCTGCCAAAGAGCCTGCAGCAGATCTTAAAGCCATCCTCTGTGATGAAGATGGATGCGGAGAATAAAGGCCAGCCGATCGTCAAGTTCCTCGACCTTGAGAGCTTACTGTCCTTTAAGTGGCAGGTGGCTATTGGTGATCACTCCTTAGACAAGAAGGAGTTTGAGCACCTCCTTGCCAATGCCGGTCAAGTGGTGCGCTTTAAGGACAGCTTCGTTTACGCCGATCCGGATATGTTAAAGCAGATCCAGACGCGTTATGAGAAGCTCAAGAACATGAAGACCTCCAAGAGCGACCTCTTAGAGGCACTGCTCACGGGCACCTTTGAGGATCACGATGTGGCGTTAAGCGCCAACCTCGAGAACATCCTCTCAGGCATGTTCAACAATGACCCAATTGAGCTGCCACAGGGCTTAAAGCAGGCGGACAACAACAAGCTGCGTGAGTATCAGGTGCGTGGCTATGAGTGGTTGATTCGCAATAGCCGCATTCAGGTGGGCTCGATTCTCGCCGATGACATGGGCTTGGGTAAGACGTTGCAAGTGATTGCAGCTATCCTGCGCTTGAAGGAGGATAAGTTCTTAACCCCAGAGCACCCAGCGCTGGTGGTAGTACCTACCTCGCTGATCAACAACTGGATCCGTGAGATCAATGATCGTGCGGATAACTTAAAGATCTTTACCTTCTATGGCAACGCGGCGACGTCGCTTGAGGGGGTAGAGGCGGACATCATTCTCACCACCTACGGTACGGCCCGCAGCCGTATTGATAAGCTGCAAGCTAAGCACTTTAGCTTGCTGGTGATTGATGAGGCGCAGAACATTAAGTCGCTTAACACGGCGGTCAATAAGGCGCTGCGTACCATTGAGGCTGACCAGTTCATTGCCATGTCGGGTACGCCAGTGGAGAACCGTCTCTTGGAGTACTACTCCATTCTCGACTTCGTCAATCGTGGCATGTTTGGCTCGGTCTCGAAGTTTAGCCGCAACTTTGCAGTGCCAATTGAGCGTGACCACGACAGCCACGCGGTGGAGCGCTTTAAGCGCTTAACGGCGCCGTTTATCATGCGTCGCCTCAAGACCGACAAGAACGTCATCAATGACCTGCCAGATAAGATCATTGCTGATCAGTACTGCACGTTGACACCTACGCAGGTGTCGCTGTACGAGGCGGTGGTGGAGAACAAGATGCGTATCTTGAAGGAAGCCAGCGAATCGGGTCAAGATAGCCAAGAGCGTCGCGCTATTATTCTGAGCCTGATTCAGAATTTAAAGGCGATCTGCAACTCGCCTGCGCAGTACGCGCCTAATGACGCCACGTGCTTACCTGAGGACTCTGGTAAGGTGGAGCGCTTATTAGAGCTGCTTGAGGACATCCTGTCGCGTCCTGATGACAAGGTGCTGATCTTTACGCAGTCGGTGGTGATGGGCCGTCTGTTACAGGGTGTGATCGAGTCCAAGTTTGGGCGCGAGCCACAGTTCCTGTACGGTGGTCTTGATGTCAAGACGCGTATGGCGATGGTGGACAAGTTCCAGCACGATGCTAAGGAGCGTGTGTTGTTACTGTCGCTGCGTGCGGCGGGTACTGGTCTTAACCTCACTCAGGCCAACAACGTGATTCACTTTGACCTGTGGTGGAATCCGGCGGTAGAGAACCAAGCGACTGACCGTGCGTTCCGTATTGGTCAGAAGCGTAAGGTCAATGTGTACCGCTTCATTTGCGCTAACACCTTTGAGGAGCGCATTAATGACATGCTGATCTCCAAGCGAGATCTGGCGGACATGGCGGTGGTGACGGGCGAGAACTGGATTGGTTCGATGTCCGATCGCCAGTTAAACGACCTGTTCTCGCTGCATGCGGAGTAAGGTGGCGTGGCCTCAGGGTAGCTTAAGAGAGCTTAAAAGCTCTTAAGCTGCTCTGAGGTTAGGCTTAGCTGCACTGGAGGAGCCGCAAAGCGCCTGAAGGCGCCTTATCGTGAGAGGCGCGCCGTCGCAGACACCTCCTTTCAGGGGAAAACACCTGATTGGAGGCACGCTGAGCAGTGCAGCGCAGCGCAGCAGTGGCGCATGACGCACCGTGTTAGCGGTGCCCTGCGCACCGCACCAAAAGAAAAGGGAGCTCCCTCAAGGGGCTCCCTTTTCTTTTCCCTGTTCCTTAGAGCTACCGCATTACTGGTGGTAGCTCTTTAAGAAGTGCTCTAAGCGGTTGCCTGCATCTTCAATCACGTCCACGTCTGGTAAAAACACCACGCGGAAGTGATCCGGAGCAATCCAGTTAAAGCCAGTGCCTTGCACCACCAGCATCTTCTCTTGACGCAGCAGGTCTAAGCAGAACTTCTGGTCGTCCTTAATGTTAAAGCGCTTGATGTCAAGCTTAGGGAACATGTACAGCGCGCCATGAGGCTTCTTCACTGACACGCCAGGGATAGCGCTTAAGCGCTCGTACATCGCCTCACGCTGACGGTGTAAACGGCCACCTGGGACGATGAGCTCGTTAATACTCTGGTAGCCGCCTAAGGCCGTCTGAATGGCGTATTGCAGTGGCACGTTAGCGCACAGACGCATCGCCATCATCATGCGGATACCCTCAATGTAACCGCGCATCTTGTTCTTTGGGCCCGTGATGATCATCCAGCCTTGTCTAAAGCCGCAAGCACGGTAAACCTTGGACAGGCCATTGTAGGTGATCACAGGGATGTCATCACATAGCGTGCAGATACTGCGGTGCGCATAGTCATCGTAGAGGATCTTGTCGTAGATCTCATCGGAAAAAATCATGAGATCGTGTTCACGGCAGATGTCGATCAGAGCTTGTAACAGCTCCGTGCTGTACACGGCTCCAGTTGGGTTATTGGGATTGATGATCACAATGCCACGGGTACGTGGGGTGATCTTGCGCTTGATGTCCTCAAGATCTGGGAACCAGTCCTGCTCTTCATCACAAACGTAGTGCACTGCATGGCCGCCAGCTAAGGTCACACCGGCAGTCCACAGTGGGTAGTCAGGAGCTGGAACTAAGATCTCATCGCCGTTATTGAGCAGGGCGTTCATGGAGGTGGTAATGAGCTCAGAGACGCCATTACCGATGTAGACGTCCTCGACGTCGGCGTTCTTGAGGCCCTTTTGCTGGTAGTACTGGGCAATGGCTTTACGAGCCGAGAAAATACCGTTGGATTCGCAGTAGCCTTGGGCGTTAGGCAGGTTTCTCACGACATCGCGAATCACCTCTTCAGGGGCTTCGAAACCGAAGCTGGCGAGGTTACCGATGTTGAGCTTTAAGATGCGGACGCCCTCATCTTCCATGCGGCAAGCTTCTTGGTGGATACGACCACGGATATCGTAGCAGACGTGATCGAGCTTATGTGATTTTTCAATCGGCTTCATAAAACGATGAACTGGATCGCCGCTCCACGGCCTTTATAAGGCAGGGCGAGCAATCGCAGTCTCCAATACAAGTGACAGCAGCGTCTGAGGAAACCGAGTTAGTGCGGGTACCCAGAGCCTTTGCTTTGGGCTGCCACACAGATCCGCAGGGCATCGCTTTCAGCCGTGCTAAATCTTCGCAGCGGCGGGGGTTACTCTTAAAAGAGGGTAGCGCCCGCAAGGGAGGTTAAACCCTTACCATTGATGGTAAGACCTCATCACCGAGGGGGCCTCGGGCTGGAGCTAACTAAACTTCGACAGACAGTCGACGGCCATTGTAGCACTAGCGTCAGAAGGGGGCTGAGGAAAAAAGGAAAAGACTGTGACGGTGGCGGGAATTCAAAAGCGGGGCAAAAGCGCAGTAACGGCGCCACTTGAGGTGCCTGAGGTGGCCATACCTTTGAGGTGAGCGCGTGGCGGTGGGGAGTTGGGGGGATGTGTAGGTTGGGGTTAGGTTGTTAGGTAGGGCTGTGTGCATACCCGCGATCTTAAGCTCATAATGGCTTGAGGCTGCTCTGGGGGTACGCCCATGATCATGGTGATTAGTGCAGCAAGTGGTTGCTTAGAGCTTACCATCTGGTTTTGCGCAGCGTAATCACCATGAGGGAGAATGTATGACGCTCTAAGTGGCGCGAGCCACTTTGAGGATAGCAGGAAAGGGCGTTAATATACACCGACAGCTGGGTGATGGATTGGGTCAGAAGTGCCGACAGCCCGAGATACCTTGCTCGGCACAGCTAGGAGCTAATTCTTGTTTTGCCCGTCCATCATCTCGTCAATAATATGGAGTAAGTACACCAGCAGAGCAATAAACGGCACGATAATAATAAGACCAGCAAAAAATTGCAGCATGTTCCCTCCGGTTGGTAAGCGCATCAAGCAGCAGTGTGCTGGCCGTGGTCAGACGTAGCTGCAAGGTTGGATCGGAAACAAGGCGCTGTACTGGTAGAGCGATTAGAGAGAACAACGCCGTTAATTAAGTTGTGGAATGGCGAGCTACCCCATAGCAACACGATGCAATTATGCCCATCTTCAAGATTGTGCTGCCAGAGTGCC
>JAHLFE010000071.1 GCA_018884035.1 Candidatus Anaerobiospirillum pullicola | reverse complement strand
TAAAAGTATTTACCACCAAGCGGCGTTTGAGGCCATCAAGATAAACCGCTAATACAAGCCATCCAATAGTGATCTTCAAAGTAGATCGCTGATCGGTGTGGCTCGGTAAATACTTTTGAACTTCATCACTACCACAAGGAGTGTCAGATTCTCTCCCCGTAACGTGCTGCGCTGCTGTTTAGTCGCGCCCCACCACCTTGCTTTGTCTCTACTCTTTTCTCCGCCACAGCTGCGCTCAGAGATCCCATAGATGCGCGCACTGCGCTGACGCTCTTTACAGCTACAGCTCCAGCTACTCGAGATCCCCCTCCTTTGTCAGATCGATCCCATACTGCCGCGCAAACATCGCATTAAGCACGGTCTCGCTTTGCAGCGTACTTGCTACCGCTTGCACAAACAGCGCGCGCCACGCCTCAATTTTTCCAGCTTGTGCTAAGCCATTGGTATAAGCGCATAAGCTCTCGTAATAGCGACTCCACAGCTTATTGAGATCACTTAAGCTGCGTGCATCCTTTCCCGAAACTGTCGACAGCGCCGCAATCGTTTTTCTGAGCTCACTTTGGTAGACATCGTAATTGAGGTCAGCATCGTAAGCGCAGATATCGCTATCGCGACTAGAAAGACACTTGCGCAAGAGGAAGTAGTCACCAAAGCCATAAGTCTTGTAGATAGAAAGTAACGCCAGCGCTAATCCTGAGCGCGGGTGCTCTCCAATCACATCCTCATCATTTGGCAAGTAAAACACGCTCTGCTGCCATGCCGTCGCAAACTCATCCCAGCGCTTTACCACCTCTTGTAAGGGCGCACCACTCAAGCCTAAATTGCGCAAATCTAAAGAGATAGCCTGCACACACGCGGGACTAGCAAAGAAGAACTGATCGCCGTTATTGCCCTCAAAGACCGAGCAGCGCGCCTCTAAAAGCTCATTAGTGGTGGTCTTACCCTCACTACCATGCACAAAGCTATTCTCAGGGCGCAAATGCAGCGTCTCAGGGTAACCGGCTAAGCGCCAAATACGCATCAGCATCTGCCGGTAAATCACCGGTCGCAGCGCTTGGGCCTTAGCAATCGGCGGCAGCGCCATGGTAAATTCCTGATAAAACTCGCCCCACGCCATGAGTGCTTTGCTGACATTGCGCTTTAACGAGAGTGAAGAATTGATACGTCGTGCCAGCACAGCGTAGTACTTTACGGTCTCTAACTCGTAGCGGTTCTCGATGCCGTAGATAAAAGAAGAGGGATCCTCACGGGATTTGAGGATGTCGTAATAGCTCTGCGGGTACTGTGTGATTGCGGTATTACTAAAGAGGGAAAAGAGCGCTAAGTAGTAATCAAAGTCTTTAATCTGTGGCTCGGGCTGCAACAGCTCCCAGTGCGCAGTGTCAATGACCACGCCATTCCACAGCCGCATATACTGCTGGTAGTGGCCACTAGGCTGATAAAAGAGCTCGTGCAAAAAGCTCAGTGCATCTTTACCGGTGCGCTCATAGACCTGATCTAAAGCGGCACGGCATTTCTGTGTAAGCACAAAGCTCGGCATGCTCTCTTGCGCCTGAATAGAGCTGACAAGGCCACTTACCATAGAGCGGCGCTCATTTAAGAGCTGCTTTTGCCACCGTGAGTTTTTGCCGTTTGCGGTATTCAATGTGCTGTCCTGAGGCCAGCGCAGGCACAGCGCATCGAGGTCAATCACCTCTAAAGGAGAAGTATAAGCCTGCTCTGTGGTGTCAGGTGTGGTGGTGGTGGTAGCACTTTGCGCTGTATCCTGCTGCCCCTGCGCTTTCGCCGCTACTGCATCCTGCTGCTGATAGCGCTGTAACGCCGCTAAGGTCGCCACCGTATTAAAGCCAGAGCGTGGCCACAAGATGCCCGCAATCAAAGGCTGATGGCAGGAGAAATCCTGACTCTGACAAAGAATGGTACAGGACTTTGCGACCTGCTCTAAAGCCAGTGCCGCCCGCTCCATAGGAAATTGCACCTGCCGTGGAATCTTAAGATAAGCCGCATCCTCTTTGGTAAATTCCATGACAAAGGTGGGGCTATCTGGCAGGGTGATTAAAAAGTTTGTCCCCACCTGAAACTCAAGGGAATTGCCCACAATCTCGGCATACACTGGCGTGGTCACGCCGTCCACTTGCAGTTTAACAGGGATAATGCCCGAGGCTGCCGGATTGTGCGGCAGCAAAACGGTGAGGCGATATGGCGCCGCCTCATTATGGGCGCACAACACCAGTTGCAGCTGGATTTGCTCCGGAGTGTTGACAAAGGCCGCGACCTCAGAGCCACCGTAGACATAATCAAGACGCCCTGCTTCCCAAAACTGCCCTAAGCCCACGCTTGTCGATACTGGCAAGGCCCAGACATATGAGCCATACGAGCTCATACCCCATAGGAGCAGGCATAACACCACACGCTGCCACAACCTACTGATGGCCCCCATCACCCCTGCGATGACGCAGGCTCCTAATAACTGATAATGGGCCACCACATGGCAAGTCGCCCCACTGCTGCAAAGCTGTCTTCTCCGCAGCAAACGATAGTGCTTAGTACCCTGCCTCCTTAAAAGCAGAGAGCGGCGTCGCATGCGTAACGATAGTCTGCCCGCATTTTTCCACAGCACCAATAAGCACAAGAGCATGGCGCTAAGCTGCAGCCAGAAACACAAGACCAGCAACACGCGCCGCAGCGGCAGAGCGCTCAGAGACAGCACCGCTCCCGCCACCGCCATAGGCATGGCCATAGACATGGCCACAGCTGAGCGCGTCTCCTCTTGTAAGGAGCGTGCTCTAGCAGGCGCTATGCTTGGCGCTAGCGCTGACGCTGGCGCTGAGAGTGCGTACTCGCTGCTCACCGCTTCTCCTTTGCTGTGGAAATCGTGAGGGAAAAGAGCCCTATGCTAAGAGAGTTACGAGAGGAGCACAGGGGGTTAGGTTCGCTACTGTGATGTTTATTGGCTATCACAGCGGGCACTGCGTGCTTTTGGGAGCATTCTCTTTTTGCTGGACGAGCACTGGAGACAGAGTACGCCCCAAAGAGACGCCATTTAGAGCACAGTGGCCTGTAGATAAGTGCAAACAAGGTAGGATGTGAAGTCGCAGCGCGCTGCAATCGGCGCTACGACCAAGGCCTGCGGCAGTACATTTGGCGCTGCACTACGGCAGGTACATACAGGCAGCAGTACAAATGCTGCCAAAGGTAGCAAGTGATGGCAAAGGCAGCAAGTACTGCCCAATTGCTGGCATGACACTACGCATAGCTGTGCTTAACGTGCATAAGGTTCACCAAAAAGCTCTCGTTACCCCAAGAGCATGACAACTTATCACCCCTGCACCAACGTAAAGCAGCAGCGGCGGCCGCGAAGTGCCTGCAAGCGCGCCTCAGGATAGAGAGCAAATTAGCACAAAGCGCGGTTTATCCCAAGCACCAAAAGATGAAGACGCGAGCTCTCACCGCTTTTTCTGCTGGGACTGGAGCAAGTACACCTGAGAATACCTGTGACTTTAGAGGCAGCATGCGAAAAAAGAAGCAACTGCCTCAGCGTGCGGTAATGCTCTCCTTTATGGATAACTCTCCCTTAATGGTTTGTGGGATCCGGCCGCCGTTTGCGGCCGTCAGACACTACCCTGAAGAGCAACTTACCTACTTATGAAGTTCAAAATTATTTACCGAGCCACACCGATCAGCGATCTACTTTGAAGATCACTATTGGATGACCTGTATTAGCGGTTTATCTTGATGGCCTCAAACGCCGCTTGGTGGTAAATACTTTTAAACTCCATCACTACTACCATCTAAAGATGCTCACCCACTCTCTGCCGCTGCCACGCTCAGAGCTTATCCCTCACGTGACTTTTCACCGTAGAGCAAGCGCAAAACACTCACTATTCCTCTTGCGGATCCATCCGCAGTGCCTTTAAGGTCAGCTGCTTGGTCTTCACCGCGCGCGTGCGGTTTAGCGACACCACTAAGGCATAGATGATCTCGCAGACGTGAATCTGCGCAGCAATCGTGGCTGCACTATCGCCTTGCAGTGCGCCCTCTTCGTTGCCATTAAAGAGCACCACATCCGCCATTTGCGCCAGCTTGCCTACAGGATTGTTGGTGATCGCTACCGCGAGCGCTCCCGTGGACTTGCCAATCTCAAAGGCCTTTAAGGTCTCGTAGCTGTTGCCCTTTTGCGACAGCGCAATCACCACATCGCTAGGGCTGAGCATCGACATGGAGGTGTACATAAAGTGGCTCATCTCCTCGCACTGCGCATCAAGACCAATGCGATTGAGCTTGTTCTTTAGAAAGAGCGCACTTAAGCAGGAGTTGCCCACACCAAAAATGCACACCCGTCTGGCCTTAAACACTGCCTCAGCTACGGTGTAAAAGGACTTTTCATCGACCGCGCGGATGTTTTCACTAATGGACTTGGTCATGGCCACCTTGATCTTGCGCGCAATGATCTGGCAGTCGTCACCATCGCTGATATTGGAGTCGAGGATTTGCTCATCCTCATTTTGGGAGTTGCCGGCAATCTCCTTGGCCATCTCCAGCTGAAACTCCTTAAAGCCCTGAAACTTTAAGAGTTTAGCAAGGCGCACCACCGTCGCTTCCCCCACACTGGCCGATTTGGCAAGCTCGGTGACGTTTTGCACAATCACCGCCTCAGTGTGCTCGAGGATGTAGGTGGTCAGGCGCTTTAAGGCAATAGGCAAGTCATCCTGCACCGCGCGCAGGGTTGTAATGATCTTGCCATTGACAGAAATGGGGATGTTTAACTCATGCATTACCTCAAGCCCTCCACAGGCTCCAATTCAAAGCACAGCCAGCGTTTCTCTACACCACTTAAGACATCAGACTGTGTTGCTTTTGCCGCCAAGCCGCGCTACGCCGCAAGGCTGCGTAAAAACACCAGTCCACGTCCCCAGCACCATGTATCCTTGCTTGCTGTAAGTGGCAACAACCTCGCTAAGCCGCCCTACAGCAATAAAACGCAAGTGACATGTTGCTAGGAGGTGTACTATCCCTCCCCGCTGTCAACTTTATACGCAAATAAAGAAAAATAGAGCGCGCTGCCAAAGCAGAACACCCTCCTAAATAAACGGCCTCATGCTACGCTGTGCACCACTGCAGCTCAGCACTGCCGCAAGGCACACGCATCTTTATCTCCATCAGCATCAAGGCCTGCAAAAAAACAGATTAGCCTCTCCTGACACCGCAAAACATGCTCTTTAGTGCAGGTAAGCAGCAATCTGTAAGAACACAGGGTCAGCGTCAGCACCAAGTGGCAAGCAACACTGTGTCGCTCTTCACTGGCACTACAAACTCACTACAAAGTATCACAAAACGCTGTAGCACCCAAAACAGAATCTGGCCATTTTCCAAGAAACCCTCACCCACAACTGTCCCCCAACAGCGTCAAGATCGCAAGTAGCAAGATTAGCAAAACAAGGTCTTATTTACGGCCTTTGCTCCCGAATAACCATAATGGTGCACCCTTTGTGCTGCAGCGTTTTTACCTCTATCCCCACTCTTACACTAGCCCACGCCACCTCTTTTTCAGTCCCGCACCGCGCACGTCAAGCCCCCTCCGCCTCGTCCCCCTCCTCTGTCAACAGCCTCTTTTTCCTGCTGTTTCCTGCTGGTTACAGCACGCTTACTTCTTGTGCCTCAGCACTTTTTGCATTTTTTGCAGGAGGCAACTGCAAAAAACTTAACCACCACACCCCATAACTCCAAGCCCCTGCAAGGTCATTTACAAAATTAACGCACTTTTGCTGCAAAATCGTTGCATAGTGTATGAAAAATTTTTCCAAACTTTCAGTAAAAGCTGATCACCACTAGCCTCACCTCGCCACAGCAACCACGCCGCAGCCCACACGGCACTTTTGGCAAAATTTGCGATAAATATCGCAGTTTCTACGCAAAACAAAGCGCAGATGAGAGTTACATCACACTTTTCTCATTTGCCGGTTGTGAAAAAATATTTTTTCACTATCATGGATTTTGAAATTTATCTCCAACAGCACTGCACCGCTGCTGGCCATTTGCAGTTGTCATCTATCCCATCTATCCCATGTTCATGGCCAGCAGACTTCAGCGACCGTACAGGTCACGGTCGTACAGATAGCTACTGTAGCGGTCATATGGCCTTCACACCATAGCTTGTGGCTTATTTGGAGAGCTTTCACCTCGGAGGATTGCCTGTTTATGAAGATGAAGCAACTTGCTGCTGCCTTAGCCCTGACCACCTTTGGTGCTTTTGCGAGCACCGCCATGGCTGCCGCCTTACCTGACACCCCAGTGCCATTTAAGTCCGGCGCTGGCGCCATGTACGACGGTGTGATTTACATCGGCTTAGGCACCGCTGGTCAATCCTGGTACAAGTTAGACACTAAGGCCGCCCAACCTCAATGGGAAGCCATTGCCGCCTTCCCTGATGCTTCCCGCGATCAGGCTCAAGCTGTGGCTATCAATGGTAAGGTCTACGTCTTTGGTGGTAACGGCAAGATCAACTCTGATGTGGTCTCTGTTTCCAATGAGGTCTATGCCTACGACATCGCCTCTGACAGCTGGACTAAGGTCTTAACCCGTTCCCCAATCGGCTTAACTGGTCACACTGTCGTCACTGCTGATGGCAAGAACGCCTTAGTCGTGGGCTCGGTCAATAAGGCCATCTTCGACGGCTACTTCTCTGATGTGGACTATGCCACCAAGGCAGGTGACAAGGCTCTCTTAGATAAGATCAATGCCGACTACAACGGCAAGCAAGTTAAGGATTACTTCTTTAACAAGGCCATCTTGCAATACGACCCAGCAAATAATCTGTGGACTACCGTAGGTGACCTGCCATATGTCGGCACCGCTGGCTCTGCAGTCGCGGTCAACCCACAAGATGGCAGCGTGGCTGTCGTCGGTGGTGAGCGCAAGCCAGGCCTGCGTACCGCTACCAACGTCAAGTTCACGGTGGTAGATGGCTACGCTAAGCTGGATTTCCTCGGTGACTTAATCCCACCTGCTGGTGAGGACGTGCAAGAGGGTGTGGCTGGTGCCTTTGCCGGTTACTCCAATGGCACTTTAGTTGTGGCTGGTGGTGCTAACTTCCCTGGCTCTACTGCCAACTATGCCGCTGGGCAAAACTTCGCTCACAACGGCTGCACCAAGACCTGGCGCGACGAGATCTACACATACGCTAATGGTGAGTGGAGCAACGCTGGCACCTTAGGACAGCCATTAGGCTACGGTGTCACCATCCAAAACGGCGATGAGATCATCTTCATCGGTGGTGAGACCACTGGCGGTACTGCTACCTCTGACGTGCAGACCGTAACCGTGCAAAACGGTCAGGTCGTGGTGGAATAAGCCATAAGCCTGACGCATATCGCCTGTCACCTTTAGCACTTTCTACCCGCTAACAACTTCAATCTCACCTAGGTTTACCTCGGTGGGCGCGGCTTACAAGTGGTGTGAACCGCAGCACGGGCTTTATAAGCTTTATAAGTCTGTTGCGCTTTGTGCGTTGTCCTTGAGACAGCGCCTCGGTAAGCCCTCTCATGCGGCTTACCGAGTAAGTCACCCTTAGGTACTTTGGTACTTCGCGCTTTTTTAAGGGATGACTGGTATGAGGTACCACTTCTCACCTCACACCTTGCTTTTGCACTCGGGCCCTGCGGTGGCTATGCCAGCAAAGATGGCGATGCCCACGTGGGGAAATTAAGTTTTTAGACATTGAGGAATCTTAGGACCAGATCTTCTTCAGGAGAGCTGTGATTCCTCTTTCTGCTTTTCTTAGGATGCGTCCTAAGTTGAGGAGCATGTCATGCGCTTTACCAAACTCGCTTTAGCCTTAGGCGCTGCCGCAGCTTTCACTGGTGCCACCATTCCAGCTGCACAAGCTGTTGAGGCTACCTTCACTGCTGACTACCGTCACGAGTACCGCTCGGAGTGGGGTCAAAACTTCGATCGTATCTGCCTCATCGGCGCCTTAGACAATGGCGTCGGTTTCTATGTCGATTCCTCCTTTAAGTCTGGCTCTGAGGGTACCAGCGACCCTGAATACAATGAGGGCCAATGGGGCGACTTCGTCACCAACGCCACTGAGATGAGCTTATGGTGGGGCTATAAGATCGCTGATACCGGCTTTACCATTACCCCAGGTATCATCACTGAGTCCACCAGCGAAACCACTGGTTATAAGCCATACCTGCGCTTACAGTACAACACCAGCTTCGGTCTGTGGTTTGCCATTCGTCCACGCTATGACTACTGGCGTTACGATGATGAGCGTGCTGACCAAAAGAACGCTCGTATTGATGCGTGGATTGGCTACAACCGTGGCAACTTCGGCATCAACTACAACTACACGCACATGTGGGCCTTAAACGACAATGCTGACGGCTCCGAGCGTGTGATGTGGGATGGCAAGGACTGGAACTACGAGCAGAACATTGCTATCAACTACCGCTTAGGTAAGTGGAACCCATACATCGAGTTCGGTGACATCGGCGTTAATGGTACTGATGAAGACCGTCAGCTGCGTCTGCGTGTTGGTATCCAGTACACCTTCTAAGAGTCGCTGCTCTTAAAGGTTTGCCGGTTTGCCTCGCAAACCTTCCTACAAGCATACTGCGACGGTCTTAACAGGCCGTCGCGGTCTTTACCACCACCAATACCAATAACATCACGCTTCTTCAGTCCCTAAACCCTTATGTTTTTGCTCAGAGGTAAGAGCACAAGGGTTTAAGCGCTGACAACATCTAAAAACGATGCTGCGTGACGGTTATCTAAGGCCCTGCCAAGTGTGAGCCTCTTTTAAGGTGTAACGCCCTTGTTAAGCGCAGCCCCCCATGTTGCTCTTAAAAAGGCGTTGCCACCTTCAAGCGTAGCGCCACACACGCGTGGTTGTATACGCTAGACTCTCAGTTACTTCTGTCATTGTAATTGAGAGCACTCCTCTCACCGCCCCCGCGCTACCTCTCCCTGATGTGCGCGAGACAACATCACTTGCTGCTACCTTGTTAGCCGCCATGCAGCTCTTTTTTCTAATGCTGCGCCAGCAAGCGCTCGTACTTTGTGCCAGCCACTTGCGCCACTTACTGAGGATAACCCATGTTATTTGACCAGTTTAAGAACAAGCTCATCATCTCTTGCCAAGCTTTACCTGATGAGCCGCTGCATAGCCCATTTATCATGGGCCGCATGGCCTTAGCGGCCAAGCAAGTTGGTGCTGTCGCCATCCGCTGCCAATCGGTTGCTGATATCGAAGAAATCAAGAAAGTCACGGGCCTGCCAGTCATCGGCTTAATCAAGCAGAACTACGACGACTCTGACATCTACATCACCCCAACGGCAAAAGAGATTCAAGCCTTAATCGATTGCGGCTGCGAGATTATTGCTCTTGATGCCACGCTGCGTCCACGTCCAAATGGCGAGAAGTTAGAAGACCTCGTCAAGATGATTAAGGATGCCGGTCGCTTAAGCCTCGCTGATATCTCTAATGATGAAGAGGCACACAACGCCGAGAAGATCGGCTTTGATGCCATCTCCACCACCTTATCAGGCTACACCCCTTACTCACCACACTTAAAAGGCCCAGACTTTGGTCTGGTCGCACGCTTAGCAGGCTCGTTAAAGATTCCTGTATTTGCAGAAGGTCGCATCAACACCCCAGACGATCTGCGTATTGCCTTTGAGGTTGGTGCTTTTGGTGCCATCGTAGGCTCTGCTATTACCCGTCCACAAGTAATTGGCAAATGGTTTATTGACGCTCTGCCTCAGGGCTAAGCGCCTCAACTTCCCAGCTTGAAGCCTAGTGGCTTTGCTAAGGCGGGGAAGAGAGCACGTAGAGAGCAGCCACAGGTTCTCTACATAAGCTAACCCTGTGGCGTCATCCCCTTTTCCTACTTGATCTTGCGCTTTACGTTCTTTGACGTCTGAGGTAGGAAAGCGGGGACATCTCTTTGGATTGCAGGAGACATTCAATGGCTTACAAGAAGATTGGTGGCATTTACTCCGCCCTGTTAACTTCCTTTAACCAAGACGGCAGCCTCAATGAGAAGGGTATCCGCCAATTAGTGCGCCACAACATCGACGTGAACAAGGTCGATGGCCTCTATGTCGGTGGCTCCACCGGTGAGAACTTCTTACTGAGCACCGAAGAGAAAGAGCAGATCTTCAAGATCGTTAAGGACGAGGCTAAGGATCAAATCCAACTGATCGCTCAAGTCGGCTCCTTAAACATCAATGAGTCCGTACACCTTGCTAAGCTCGTCACTGACTTAGGCTACGACTCCCTCTCGGCTGTGACTCCTTTCTACTACAAGTTCTCCTTTGCCGAGATCAAGGACTACTACAACACCATCACCGCTGGTGTGGACAACCAGATGGTGGTCTACTTCATCCCATTCTTAACTGGCGTCAACATCTCTGTTGATCAGTTCAAGGAGCTCTTTGCTAACGAGAAGATCACTGGTGTGAAGTTCACTGCTGGCGACTTCTACTTATTAGAGCGCTTCCGCAAGGCCTTCCCAGACAAGACCTTATTTGCTGGCTTCGATGAGATGATGTTACCAGCCACCGTGTTAGGTGTTGATGGTGCTATCGGCTCGACCTTCAATGTGAACGGTGTCCGTGCTCGTCAGATCTTCGAGTATGCCCGCGAAGGCAAGGTCAAGGAAGCCTTAGAGGTGCAACACGTCACCAACGACTTTATCTCTGACGTGCTGGCCAACGGCTTATATGGCACCTTAAAGCTGTGCCTGCAAGAGGCTGGTGTTGACGCTGGCTACTGCCGTAAGCCAATGGGCGGCTACAGCGACGAGATGATCGCCCGCGCTAAGGAAATCTACCACAAGTACTTCTAAGCGCCAGCAGAGCACCATCTGCTTGAGCAGAGTATCCTCTGCTGTGCCAGAGTTTTCTCTGCTGATAAGTCCGCCTACGCTGTTTAGCAGTACAACCTTAAGGTAGACGGGCCACTCCTTTTCTGTAGTGGTTGCCTCTAACAGCCACTACGGGAAAAGCAGCTCTGTGAGCCAACAAACACACCTTACAAGCTGCTTTAGCCGATCCCTTCCTCACCCCATGGTGCCTAACCCTATGGTGATTACACTGTGGGTGGGACGGCTTATCATCATGCTGAATCTCCTACAAGGAGCGACACACCTCTACGCTTCTTATTCAGCATGAGCCTAAGGCGCGAGTTGCAGCCTAAGCCACACCTCACAACAGACAGATGGTCACAAGCGCTTGTGCTTTAGACTATCTTTCCCCCTTAGGCTGTGCTCACGTCTTGAATTGGCGCATCCCATTTTCTGTCTGCGTGCCTAATGCTGAGCTTAAAGCTTTAGCATTTGTCGCACGCTTTTCCTGTTATCCACTATGCCCCTTGCCTTGCAAGGCCCTTGTAAGGATATCTCCCACAAGGTCAAGGCTGCGGATGCCAAAGGTTTCACAGTATGGAAGAACTACGCGGTTTTACTTGGATTGATACCACCGTGTTGGTCGTCTACATGGTAGGCGTGCTGCTCGCAGGTATCTACTTCTCCAAGAAGGAGATGAAAGGCAAGGAATTCTTCAAAGGTGACGGCTCGGTGCCTTGGTGGGTAACTTGCGTTTCGATCTTTGCAACCTTACTTTCCCCTATTTCCTTCTTAGCCTTAGCCGGTAACTCCTACGGTGGCACGTGGATGCTGTGGTTTGCCCAGCTGGGTATGATCATCGCCATTCCACTGACCATCCGTTACTTCCTGCCAGTTTACGCTAAGCTCGACATCGACACTGCTTACCACTATCTGGAGATCCGCTTCCAGAGCCCAAGCTTACGTGTGTTAGGCGCTCTGATGTTCGTGCTCTTCCAATTAGGTCGTATGTCGATCGTGATGTACCTGCCATGCTTAGCTTTAGCTAACCTTACTGGTATTAACGTCGACATTCTGATTATCGCCATGGGTGCCATCGCCATTGTGTACTCCTACACTGGTGGTTTAAAGGCGGTGCTCTGGACTGACTTCATCCAAGGCGTGATCTTAATTGGCGGTATCGCTCTGACGCTGGTCTACATCATTTACAAGTTAGACGGCGGCTTAGGTGATATGACTTACTCCTTAACCACGGGTGGTCGTTTCTTAGCCGACAATGAGAAGTGGATGGATTGGACCAACCTCTTAGGCACCTCCGTGATGGTGACCTTAGTTGGTGGCGGTTTAACCACTTTCTGCTCTTACATTTCGTCGCAAGACGTGGTGCAGCGTTTCACCACCACTACCGACATCAAGCAGTTAAACAAGATGACCTTAGGTAATGGTGTCTTGTCCTTAGTCTGCGCTACTATCTTCTACCTTGTTGGTACTGGCTTATACCTCTACTACCAACAGAATCCTGATTTAATTACCGAGACCTTCCGTAATTCTCAGGATCAGGTGTTTGCATACTTCATCACCTATGAGCTGCCAGTTGGTATTACCGGTATCATCTTAGCTGCTCTGTACGCTGCTTCGCAGTCGACCTTATCGACTGGTATTAACTCTGTGGCTACCTCTTGGGTTATGGACATCCAGACCAAGATTACGCCAAACATGAGCTACGACCGTCAGACCAAGATTGCGCAGTACATTTCGCTGGCTATTGGTATCTTCGCGATCTTAGTGGCCATGTACTTAGCCCGCTTAGATGTGAAGTCTGCATACGAGCTCTTCAACTCGTTCTTAGGCATGGCCTTAGGTGCGTTAGCTGGTGTGTTCGTGTTAGGTGCGTTCACCACTCGTTCTTCGGCCTTAGGTGCTTTCATTGGCTTCTTAGCCGCTACGGCTATGGTCTTCTTCTGCAAGTACTGCGTGCCAAGCATCAGCTTCTGGATGTACGCTTTAATCGCTATTGTCGTGACCTTAGTGGTAGGCGAAGTGGTTTCGCTCATTCAAGCCAAGGTTACGGGCAAGGAGTTTGTGGCGCCAAAGGGCTCTACTTACAAGACCTGCCGCGACTAAGAGCACAGCTTCCTCACAAAACAACTAAATCCTTGCAGCAGCGCCCGCTTTATGAGGAAAGGTAAGACACAGTGACCTTGAAATCGTAGGCAGGCGCAATTCCACTAAAACCTCAAAAGCAGGGCTAGTCCCTGCTTTTTTCGTTAGAGGGGAATGCAAGGGGAGAGCAACTTTAAGCCTTCAAAGGCTAAGCTCCAGCACTAAAGCAACAAACACTACCAGTAGGTAAGCAAAGGCACCTGACGGCATCACCACCTACCAGCTCCGCGTGGCCAGCTGACCTCAGCGGCGATGGCGGTAGAACATGGTGCTTACCTGTAAAGCTACCTACCTCCAAAACAAAAAGCCAGCTTTCTCTCATGCGCCAATGTCAGGCTTTACCTGTCATTCGGCCCACCAGAGAAGCTGGCTTAGAACTACGCGGCAACACCACAGCTCCTACACTGACGTGCTGCTCGCGCCCTAATTATGACACTTTTGCGCAGCTTAGACAGCACAATTGTCTGCACTTGCCCCAGTATTGAGAACGACTTGCTGGTAAGCACAAGGCCAGCCGCTTACAGACTCTTTGTCCTGTCCTGCCATCTTTAGCAATTGCCAGCAGTAAGAGACAACATCAGCTACAATGCGCAGCTAACTAAGTACCAGAGGTTCTCTGCGCTAAGTCAGCTCGCTATCTCTGGTAATCTGCTCATAGCCTGTTTCCTGTGCGAGGATACACACGATGCACCAAGCGCTGTTTGTCTTAATCGATATCGGTGGTACGGCCATTAAACATGGCATCGCCACCAGCGATGGTCAGCTCCTCGAGCGCCACGAAATCCCTACCGAAGCCCACTTAAGCGGCGGCCTAGGCATCGTCAGCAAGGTGGAGCATATCTGCAAAGAAGCCCAAACGCGCTTTGGTGCGCAGGTTACCGGCGTCGCAATCTCAACAGCCGGTATGGTCGATCCCGATACCCATACCATTATCTACGCCTTGCCAGACGCTATTCCTGATTACACTGGCGTCGACTACGCTAAGGTCGTTACCCAAGGCTTTGGCTTGCCATGTGAGGTCGAAAATGACGTCAATTGCGCTGCTTTAGGTGAGATGTGGCAAGGAGCTGGTAAGGGCTGCCGCAGCGTTTTTTGTATGACCATTGGCACCTCGATTGGCGGCGCCATGATTGTCGACGGTAAGCTTGTCAGCGGTGCTTCCCACAGCGCCGGTGAGATCGCATATATGCGCGTACCAGGCGGCATGCTCCATGAGCTCGCCTCTACCACCTTCTTAGTCAAGAAGTACTGTGAGTTGCAACATTTAACTGGTGATGCAGCCGCAGCGGTCAATGGTAAGGTCATCTTTGATGCGGCCGAGGCTAACGAGCCCAACGCCACCGAGGCTATTGCCCAGTTAGTCGAGCACTTAAGTGACGGCATAACTAATGTCGTTGCTGCGCAGAACCCAGAGGCGGTGATCTTAGGTGGTGGCATTATGGCCCGCAGTGACTACTTAAGACCACGCTTAGAGGCGGCCTTAAAGGGCAAGCTCAGAGATATCGTCTTTGCGGCGACCAGAATCGAGTTTGCCCAGCTGCAAAACGATGCAGGCATGCTCGGCGCCTTATACCACTTCAAACAGCGCAGCCTCCTCTAATCTAAAGGAACTGAACGGATCTTGGTAAAGCTAAGACAATAGCCTTAGGCTACTCCTCTCTACGTAGCCCTATCGCCGCTGTGGTTACCACACATATCAGCGTTATAGGCCATTAATCCATATAGGAACCACGACTCGTTTGGTGCTTGATTCAAACGCTTGGTAGGCCATATAGCTCATATAAGCCACATCTTTCCAAGATCCGTTAAGCTCCAGCTCAGAGGCAGGCTACATTTTCTTCTGGCGCTTTCTTCTGCTCCTACCCATTCCAAACAACACCCAAAGCGCGGTTGCGCACACAACCACAATGGTCACAATTGATACAACACCAGCAGGAGTCATCATTTTTTCCTTCTCCTAAGGTAGGCACAGCTAACAGTATGCCTTAATTAAGGCAACTGCTTGAGCTTCATTGGCTGTAATGGCGACAGAGCATGGACATTAAATTACATACGCCATTCGCTATCACAAATGGCTGCTGTAATTGCTTGCTAGCGCCCCTGCTTGAGGAGACTGTTCTATTGTGACAGGGTAGATTTGCTATTTACAAACTCTACGGTAGGCACAGCAGTAGACTACCTAGTTTTGTAAATAAACCAAGCTAAGGTCGCCACCATCGCAATGGTGAAAATAATGACTACAATCCAACTTGGATCCATAACTTTCTCCTTTGTGATTGAGCGTGCTAAGGCAGCATATGACCATAGCAACACAGCGTAAGCGTTTGCGCAGCTGAGGCTATATTGCGCCGGAAAACCAAGAGCGAGGCATCTTTGGCCGAGATAACAGCTTACTGCCGAGAAACTATTGTGGAGCAACAGTGGCTGTGCATTAGATTAGAACAGTGCTCAAGAGCAGTGCTCTGGGGTCACCCAAAAACGGAGACAGCAGGTGGTTGAGCCTCCTCAACGCTCTTACTTGCCACACGTGCACCACGAGCAGCTCCCCATAACATAGCCCATGCTCACAAAGTGCTCAATATTGTCGGCTAAACTACAATTATGGCGCACGCAGTGCGCTATAATGTTGCCAGTTGCAAGAGATACGCTTTTTAGTGTAAACGCTTACGGCTACTGCGCACTCTTTCCTCAAGTTCGCAGTTTAGGGTAGCTACCAATGCCCTACGGAGTTAGACCGCCGCAAATGGTCTATCGGTATTTTCCTCAATATCGATTCCTCCTAGTCAGTGTAATTCCTCAACACTGATCCTACTAAAGCGAAAAAGGCGCAAACCTCACGGTCTGCGCCTTTATTTTTCTAGCTTACGCAGCACAGCAGCTGAGGCTCTCTGCGCCTTTGCTGCCGTACCTTAGTCTTTTCCACACACCGCGAGCGTGGCACCTCACTGCCAACAACTCGCGCCACCGTAACCAAAGTAGCGCTCTGTCACACCCACAAAACGCCGCTTGTGCTTGTTTGTGGTTACGGAAAAGTCGAGCTCTTTACTTGACAGAGACCTTCACCACGACCTTGACCACGTCCACACTCTTATCACCGTACATGATACGTGGTTGGTGGCCCTCCTCAGGTGGCACAATGGCAAACTCACCTGGCTTTAAGGTCACAGAGGTGTAGGACTCTGGAGTGCTCAGATAAACCATATCTGAGGCTGGGTCTTCACGGGTAACCTCACAGTCCTTGCGCAGGCAGACGTTAAAGGTCTCAATGCCCTGAGCGAGGTACTGGATGTCGAAATAATCGTTATGGGCCTCGAAGGCGATCTGGTCAAAAGGCACCGTGCTGTAGCGCTGCACTAAGGCAAAGGCGCCGTCGCAGATGTCGTAGCGGCCATTTTCCAGCTTGGTGGCATCGTGCTCTTGCAGCCACTTAAAGCTCTGACGGAACTTGTCAGCGAGGTAATCGTACTTGGTAGCCAGCTCCAGCGAAGTAGCTAACATGGGTTGTGCTCCTGTGTGGTGTGGAAATGAGAGATGAGCTAGCTTCTGCTCCCTGAGGAAATGGTTTGAGCTCCAATCTCCCGCTCAGCGGCGCGGGAAAATGCAGCTACTATGGCTTGCCGGACATAACAGCAACACTTTCCACGCAGCTCAGACAGGAAGCGCGAAGCTAGCTGGAATCAAGGAACATTTTAGCTGAAAAAACAGGCAAAAACCCGCATAGTGATTAGCTTTTGCGGGGCAAGACGCGTTTTTTCTGCGGCAAGAGAGCCGAGAACAAACCGAGCACGATTTTCACTTGTGTGGCTGTCAGTTGCGCTGTGCACGGTATCTATCAGACGGCACTAGGCAAAACTGCAATCGAAAAGCTGGCAGCGTTTTCTCTGCAAAAGACTGTCTATGGCGCAGCGGCCGTTAATCACGTCTCCAAGCTGTTACGCTCTAATGTTATCACCGGCGTGGTGACGACAGCAGTGCTCACAGCCCCTGATTTATATCGTGCTGCGATCTCCGGCAAGGCCTCATGGAAGCAGCTTTCCAAGAATCTCGCGGTTAACGCTGCCTCAGTGGCAGGTGGTGCAGGTGGCTGGGCGGCCGGTGCTGCCGCTGGCGCCGCAGTAGGATCGGTAGTACCAGGCGTAGGCACTGCTATCGGTGGCATCGTTGGTAGTATCTTTGGCGCTTTAGCCGGTGGTACGGTAGCAGGCATGGCTGCAAAGAGCATTGCTGACCAAATTACTCCTGACGACAGTGAGGAAATGCTCAAGCTGTGTAACAAGGTGGCCAGCGATCTGGCGTGTGACTACCTGCTGAGTGAGCAAGAGATGGATATCTTTGTAGATAAGCTCACAGAGACCATTGACCTCGATTTCCTGCGCGACATGTATGGTGCCGGTGAGTCCAACAAGGCGCGTCGCAAGTGGGCTAAAAAGCGCTTTAAGCCACTGGTTAAAGCTATTGTGCAGGAGCGTCAGCAAGTAACATTGCCAGAGCCCGAAGAGCTGGCGGTGCTGATTGCTGGTAGTCTTGAGCAACTGGAACAGGCTGCTGGTGCCGCTTAGGGACTTAGGGCACCACTTAAGGCGCCGCTGAGCATCGCATCAGGCGCCATTTCCGCAATAGCTTGCCAGAGCTTGAGAGCTTACGCCATAACGCTCTTCTCTTACGAGAGGTCAGAAAGCACCGTACAGTCCCATCTCTCCACACATTGGCGGCAGCAACGCCTTGCCCTCCCCAGCTCACTTTAGAGCCACAAGCTTAACCACTCCGCACTCTACCCGCATACCAGTCGCGCTTAAACTGACGGCTTACAGGCGGTCACAGTCACCACTTCTGGTAGTGCTCCACCTTCTGCGCTCTTGCCTACCACGCCCCTATTGTTTTTCCCGTCTTGGGGCCAGCCGCAATGCCTTTGCGCATTATCCCTTGCTCATGGCGCTCTTTGTGGTCGCGCTTGCGCGCAGGCTATGCTTTTACGCATCTTGCGTCTTGGCGCCCTATCTCTTCTCTGTTTCGCGCCTGAAATACCCCTGCGTCCTCTTACCGCGCCCCTGCCTTTATAGCGCCTTTGACCATTGCACCTTCCTTTGTGCATTTGAGCCTTTGGCTATGGCCTTGCGCCATCGCACCTCTGCTCTTATCGTTACGCGCGGTGGCCGCTTTTGGCTTTTTCTCGCGCCCAAGAAAAAAGGGAGAGCCCCAAGGCTCTCCCCTTTTCCTTTCTCCACAGGGACGCTCGCACGCCCCTGTAGCCGCGATCTTTTTAACCGCCAAAGTTGTCGAAGAGGATGTTCTCGTCTTCAACACCTAAGCTGTGCAGCATGTCCACCGCAGACTTGGTCATCATTGGAGGACCGCACATGTAGTACTCGCAGTCCTCTGGATTCTTGTGATCACGTAAGTACTGCTCATACAGCACGTTGGCAATAAAGCCCGTCAGACCAGTCCAGTGATCCTCTGGAAGTGGGTCAGATAAGGCTAAGTGCCAAGTGAAGTTTGGATGCTCCTTGGCCAGCTGGTTGAACTCATCCACGTAGAAGGCTTCCTTCAGCGAACGAGCACCATACCAGAAGGAGATGCGACGCTTGGTGTTTAAACGCTTTAACTGATCAAAGATGTGCGAACGCATTGGCGCCATACCAGCACCACCGCCGATGAACACCATCTCGTTGTCAGTCTCGCGAGCAAAGAACTCACCAAATGGGCCAGAAATCGTGACCTTGTCGCCTGGCTTCAAGCTCCAAATGTAGGAGGACATGATTCCAGGTGGAATCTCCTTTAACTGACGAAGTGGTGGGGTCGCAATACGCACGTTCAGCATAATGAGACCCTTCTCATCAGGGTAGTTGGCCATCGAGTAGGCACGTAAGGATGGGTGATCAACCTTGGACACAAGGTCAAACAGACCAAAGTGATCCCAGTCAGCACGGTACTTCTCAGGGATATCAAAATCCTTGTAGTACACAGTGTGTGCTGGAGCCTCGATCTGAATGTAACCACCAGCGCGGAATGGAACTTCCTCGCCCTCTGGTACCTTTAAACGTAACTCCTTAATAAAGGTAGCCACGTTATCATTGGAAATGACGGTGCATTCCCACTTCTTCACACCAAAAATCTCTGGTGCCAGCTTGATCTCGCAGTCGTTCTTCACCGTCACCTGGCAGGCTAAACGCCAACCTTCACGGATCTGACGCTTCGTAAAGTGCGAGTACTCAATTGGCAGCACATCGCCACCACCCTTGGTCACTTGCACCTTGCATTGACCGCAAGCACCACGGCCACCGCAAGCTGACGACACGAAAATACCCTTCTCGGATAAGTCGTTTAACAGCTTGTTGCCCGCAGGACATGTCACTGCTAAGGATGGATCACCATTGATGCCAATGGTGATATCACCCGAGCTCACTAATAAGCGCTTGGCAACGAGGATGAGGGCGACGAGTACCGCCACCAACACCACAAACATCACCACGCCTGACACAATTGTAAACATGCAGACCCCTTTTTAGAGCTGAATGCCCGAGAAGGACATGAAGCCAATAGCCATCAGGCCAGCAGTGATGAACACCAGACCAATACCACGTAAGCCAGCTGGTGGATCGGAGTACTTTAAGCGCTCACGAATAGCAGACAGCAGAATAATGGCTAAAGCCCACGAACCACCGGAACCAAAGGCGTAAACCACCGACTCGGCAAAGGTGTACTCACGTTGCACCATGAACGACACGCCGGCGAAAATCACGCAGTTTACAGTGATCAGTGGCAGGAAGATACCTAAGGCGCTGTACAGCGATGGCACGAACTTGTCGAGGAACATCTCCAAGATCTGCACAATGGCTGCAATCACACCAATATAGGTAATGAAGCTCAAGAACGAGAGGTCAAGACCTTGAACTAAAGCATCAGGCTTTAACACATAGGTGTTGACGAGATTGTTCACTGGTACAGCTAAAACCTGCACCATGATCACGGCAGCACCTAAACCTGCGGATGTGGTCACCTTCTTGGACACCGCCAAGAACGTACACATACCCAGGAAGAAGGCTAAAGCCATGTTCTCGATAAAGACACTCTTAACAAAGAGTGAGAGGTAATGCTCTAGCATGATTAGTAATCCTCCCGATGGGTATCATACTCTGGCTGCTCTTGCAGGTCCTTACGATAGACCTTAACTAACCAGATCAGCAGGCCCACTAAGAAGAAGCCGCAAGGTGGCATCACTAATAAGCCACATGGGACATACCAGCCGCCATTGTTCACGGTCTCAAAGAGGGTGATGCCAAACCACGAACCGGAGCCAAAGATCTCACGGATAGTGGCGATGATGCACAGCACCAGAGCGTAGCCTAAACCATTACCGAAACCGTCAAAGAACGATGGGATTGGTGGGTACTTTAAGGCAAAGCCCTCAGTACGGCCCATCACGATACAGTTGGTAATAATTAAGCCCACGTACACGGATAACTGCTTGGACAGATCATAGGCAAAGGCCTTTAAGATCTGATCCACGATAATTACCAGCGAGGCAATTACCGTCATCTGGGCAATAATACGTACCGAGCCTGGAATGTAGTTACGCACAGCCGACACGGCTAAGTTCGAGAAGGCGGTAACTAAGGTCACCGAAACACCCATCACGAACGCAGTCTTCATCGAGGACGTAACTGCTAACGAGGAACAGATACCCAGAATCTGCACCATCACAGGATTATTTGCGATGAGCGGATCTAAAAGGGCCTCTTTCCAAGTAGGAGACTTGACTTCACTCATTTAGATCTCCCCCTTGCGCAGATTCTCTAAGAATGGCTTGTAAGCCACATTGAACCAGTAGCGAGTGGAGTTCTCCACGCCATTGGTGGTTAAAGTAGCACCGGATAAGGAGTCTACCTCGTAGTCCTTACCCTCACCTACGTGGTCAGCGTTCTTCTTGATGATGAAGCCTAAGGAGCCATCTTCCTTGAAGATCTTCTTGCCAACCCACTGGGCTTGCCAGTTAGGGTTGTCAATCTCACCACCTAAGCCTGGGGTCTCACCGTGGCTGTAGAAGGTCACAGCTTGAATGGTGTTGCCATCAGGGCCAATAGCGACATAACCATACATGGTCGACCACAGACCTTGACCATAGAATGGCAAGATGTAGCGCACGATCTGACCAGCCTCGTCCTTGGATAAGAACACTGGCATTAACTTGGTACGGGTACGGATCTTCGCGGTGTCTTCCTCAGCAGGAATCGCGACATTGTAGTCTGGGTTCTTAGCTAAGGATTGGAAGTTAAAGGCATCAGCCTCAGCAGAAGAGGCATCGGTGAACTTGCCAGTAGCCACGTCAAGGAGCTTAGCCTCAATGTGCTTTTGGTAGGTTTCAGCCACCGAACCTTCAATATCAAAGCCAGAAACACGCAGGATGTTCACCTGACGGTCATTGGCTACAGCGGCCTGCTGGAATGGCCCTAAAGCCACCACAGCACTCGACACCAGCACCGAGCACACTAAGCACAGGCCAATGGTGACGACAAAGGTGCCGAAAACGGAGTCTTTATTGAGCTTAAGCACGACCCAGTCTCCTCTTGATGTTGCGGTTGGCTGCTAAGTAGTCAAATAAAGGAGCCCAGCAGTTAGCGAACAGGATGGCGAGCATCATGCCCTCTGGATAAGCT
This sequence comes from Candidatus Anaerobiospirillum pullicola, assembly GCA_018884035.1. Lineage (GTDB taxonomy): Bacteria > Pseudomonadota > Gammaproteobacteria > Enterobacterales > Succinivibrionaceae > Anaerobiospirillum > Anaerobiospirillum pullicola. The sequence goes on along the minus strand of JAHLFE010000071.1, from coordinate 4,050 downwards.
GGATTGACCACACGGATCAGCACCACCATGACACCGATTAAAATACCGTAAGCCCACTTACCACTGATGGTAAAGGCGGACGATACAGGGTCGGTTGCCATAAAGACAGTACCAAAAGCAAAGCCACCCAATACTAAGTGCCAGATGAAGGTCATCGAGAACATCATATTGGTGTCAGAGCCGACGGCGTTAAAGAGCGAGGAGCAGAGGAAAGCGCCAACCAACACACCAGCCATAATGCGCCATGAAGCGATGCCTAAGCCGATGATGATTACAGCACCGACCAGGATCATGAGGGTCGAGCCCTCACCCATGGAGCCAGGGATGTTACCTAAGAAGGCGTCCATCCACGTGATCTTATCGCCAGCGATGTTGACTAAGGCAGCCTCACCACCCTCTTGCCATTGAGCCAGTGGAGTAGCACCGGAGAAGCCGTCAACAGGCACCCAGCAATTGGTACCAGAGATCGAAGCTGGATAGGCAAAGAAGAGGAACGCACGGCCAGCTAAGGCAGGGTTCATGAAGTTACGGCCAGTACCACCGAACACTTCCTTGGCGATCACCACACCAAAGGAGATACCTAAGGCAGCCTGCCATAAAGGCATGGTTGGTGGAACGACCAGCGCAAAGATAATGGAGGTAACGAAGAAGCCTTCGTTAATCTCGTGGCGGCGCACGATGCAGAACAGCACTTCCCAGAAAGCACCGACGACGAAGACGACGATGTAGACTGGCAAGAAGTAGACTAAGCCGATTAAGAACTTGCTATAAAGTCCCGCATCGGTACCCAACGAACCACCTAACAACTGCACAATGGCATAGTGGTAGTCAGCGCTGAATAAGGCATAGTCAACAGCTGCTAACTCAGCACCATTTGGCATGCTGGCAAAGGCCATCACGGTCTGCGCACCGACGTTGTACCAGCCCCAAATCATGGCTGGGAACAGTGCGAAGTAGACAATGATCATGATGCGCTTTAAGTCAATAAAGTCGCGCACATGAGTATTGCCCGTGGTTACTTTGCCCGAGGAATATAACAGCGTGAGAGTGCCTTCGTAGAGAGGGAACAGCTTCTCAAGGACGCCGCCCTTCTCAAACATTGGCGCTATCTTCTGAAACACGGATAACAGCACGGCTTAGCCCTCCACCTCAATCTTGGTCAAGCTTCTGCGCAGGAGTTGACCATAATCGGCTTTGCCTGGGCAGACGTAGGTGCATAAAGCCACATCTTCTTCAGATAACTCTAAGCAGCCTAAGAGCTTAGCCTGATCCACGTCGTTGATGTCGATGGCGCGCAGTAACATGGTAGGTTCCATGTCAAATGGGAAGACCTTTTCGTAAAGGCCGATTGGCACCATTGGACGATGACCACCGTTTAACGCAGTGTTAAAGGTGTACTCGGCAGGCTTAAAGAAGTGCGAGGCAAAAGCACGCGAGACAGAGTGACGCTTAAAGCCTGGGGCTAACCATGCTAAGAGCTCGTTCATCTTACCCTCTTCGATGATCGAGACTTGCAGGTTGTAGCGGCCTAAGTAGGCAAATGGGCCGACAGCGGCGGTGCCCCAGAGGACAGAGCCGGAGATGACGCGCACACCGTACTCGGAATCAATGATCTCGTCTTTGGTAATTTCCGAGATCGAAGCGCCTTGGATGGTATTGATCAGGCGTGGCTCCTTGGCATTTGGGCCGCCAATGGCGATCACGCGCTTGTTGTAATACTCACCCTCAACAAAGAGATGACCAATGGCGATCACATCTTGGTAGCCTAAGTGCCACACCGTCTTAGACTCAGAGACTGGGTCTAAGTAGTGGATGTGAGTGCCAGGTAAGCCCGCTGGATGTGGGCCGGTGAACATTTCTTCAGCGATGTTAGGAGCTTTGCTTAATGGGATCGATTTGTCGTCGTGGCAGACAAAGATCTTGAAGTCGCCTAAGCGGCTTAACACGGTTAAGCCATTGACAAAGGCCTCTTCTTCAGCGTGGATAATGCCCTTTGGATCAGCTGCCAGAGGATTGGTGTCCATGGCAGTGACGAAGATGGAGTGAGGCACGGTGTTAGGATTTGGCACCTTGTCAAATGGGCGGGTACGGAAGGCCGTCCACATACCCGAGGCAAGGAGCTCATCCTTCACTTCCTTGCTCGTCAGATCCATCAGCTTGTCAGCTGGAGTCTTCTTAAACTCGACAGCAGCACCTGCTGGATCAACTTCAATGACGAGCGACTGGAAGGCACGGCGTTCACCACGGTTAATGGCCACAACGGTACCGGCGGCAGGGGCGGTAAAACACACACCTGGATTTTTCTTATCCGCGAACAGCACCTGGCCTTTCTTAACGGTGTCCCCAACCTCCACAGACATAGACGGACGCAAGCCTAGGTAATCGCATGCTCCCAAGAGGGCGACGTGCTTCACCTCTGGACTTACACCTATGGTCTGCTCAGGTTGGCCGCTGATAGGCAGATCCAATCCTTTATTGATGTTAATCATAGGCGGTTGATTCCAAAACAAACTATACGGAGCTACGCTCCACGTACCACGACTAACCTCTACTAGGTTTAGGTGCTAGCTTGCCACAAGGAAGCGTCACTTACGCAAAGGTCACCTCTTAAAAGGGACAACAGTCACGAAAAAAGTGACATTGCCCACATCAAGAGGCAAGAGCTACCCAAAAGCGCTCTGAGACGAACCTTGTGATAGTACCTTTTACTTTGCAAAAAACCGCGCCCGCTGACGCCAAGCGCCTCTTTTAGTGACCGATGGCCCCCAAAAGATAGGCGTAGCCAGAGCAGCGCTTGCTCTCACAAACTAAATCCCAACGAGAATGCGTGCCAATCACTCCGCCAGAGAGACAACCTGTACAAACGTTTACGGTTAAGGCCGAAAGCGCTATATGGAAGTGGGTAGTCAAGGGGAGGGTCAAGCGGAGGTCAGAACAGGGGAAAAGCCGCTTTTGGTGGTAAGGCAGGGTAAGAGAGTGACCTGAAGTAGCCACCAGCGTTAGTGCTCGTACCCTTGGCGTCAGATACCTCAAGCACTGTCTGACACTTAAACCACCGCCACGGAAGCTTAAGCATCGGCCAAAGGCACCCACTGTAGGCGCAGAGACTGTGCTCACAGTAGAGGGATTTGGTAAGGGGACAGTTAATTTTGAGGTAGCTGCTTGTCGCTGTGGCAAGCACCCTCAGTCCTGAGAAACGCTTATGTCAGATCAGGCGAACCTGAGCCAACGATAAGAAAGCTTGAAGCAAAGCTATCTGCCGTGGACGTGGCGGGGGAAGAGGAGACGATCCTAAACCTACTGCCGGTGACTGCGAATTAACTCTGCTTAGTTGTGCGCGCTCCTATGATATCCATCGGGAATAGAGGTAGGCATCAAGACAAGGATTGTAGCACAAAAAGGTAAGTGCTTTAGGGTGGGTACAAGGGCGCCATTGCGCCTTTGTGAGCTGCTTTGAATTCTTTTGACCTGAAACGGTGCACAAAAGAGAGCGGGCGGGGTAATACGTGTGAGGGCAGGGGAAGTGTGAGGTGTAAATGCGAGTTCAATGTAGAGGATTTTGTGGCGGAAGATCTGGGGCAAAGTGCTCTTTTTTGGTGATAGCAGCGCCCGCCCCAGCGCCCGTCCCAGCGCCCGTCCCAGCGGCGGTGCTGCTGGCAGTGGTACAGGGGGAGTGTTTACAGGCGTATCAGTGCAATGCTGTGCTGTGCAGTCATGTGTAGTACTGTGCAAGGCTTGGCATTAAAAGGCCAATGTGGGATGTGGTACTGCCCACTCTGCAGGCAGACCCGCGAACTTAAGCACCCATGGTATCAAGGAGCTCAAGGAGTGTCTTGCCGCAAGTGGCTACTCCCCAGTTAATCATCAGGAGATGAGCAGCTTCAGACCGCCCCTAGAGATGATTTTAGGTCCTTGCGATTTTTTTTGGTGCTGAGGCATTAGTGGCAGATCGTGTTGCTGCCTAGTCTAGCTGTGTGTACAGCAGCACTGTGTCTTAGAAGCTGCGCGCTGCAGGGTAGCGCCTTAGCGTTCGAGGAGCGCGCCGTCAGC
>JAHLFE010000070.1 GCA_018884035.1 Candidatus Anaerobiospirillum pullicola | reverse complement strand
CCAAATACCTGCTTAAGATCCTGCTTGTTGGCCTCAGTCATGTAGCGCGCCCCACTAAATGGCGGATTGCCAATGATGAAGGAGAGCTTATCGAGCGGCACCTCTTGCTTCCAAGGTAAGGTGAGAGCATTGCCTTCGACGATGTTGGGGTAGGACTTCAGTGGGAACAACTTGATATCGCGTTTGATAATGCTGTTGGTCTCTGCCTGCATTTGGCTCTCGGCAATCCACAGTGCGGTTTTGGCCACGGACACCGCAAAGTCATTGACCTCAATGCCGTAGAACTGGCTGATGCTAACCTTAACTGGGTTGAGCTCTTCTAGTCCCAAGAAAGCTTGGTTGTTAAAGAGCTCACGAATCACCTCATTTTCTAAGCGCCGGAGACTGATGTAAGCCTCAGACAAGAAATTACCCGAGCCGCAAGCTGGGTCAAGGAAAGTCAGGCTGGCCAGCTTATTTTGAAACTCCTGCAGCTTTTGTGTGCGCTTCTTGCCCTTTCTGAGCTTCATGCAGGCCGCAAACTCCTCATGGAGGTCATCCATGAACAGCGGGTCGATGACCTTGTGGATGTTCTCAACCGAGGTGTAGTGCATGCCCCCAGTGCGGCGCATTTCTGGATTGAGGGTACTCTCAAAGAGAGCTCCAAAGATGGTAGGACTGATCTGGCTCCAGTCAAAGCTGGCCCCAGCTTTGTTAAGAACAAAGTCCAGCACCTCAGGGCTAAGCTGTGGAATCAAGTCCTTATCTGAGCCACTGAATAAGCCGCCATCAACGTAAGGGAAAGTAAGATAAGCCCCGTCTTCTGAATTCCGTTGTTCTTCTTCTGTGTCTAGCACAGAAAACAGCTTGTACAGAGCTAAGCGAAAGCAGCCAGCAGCCTCAGAGCGCATATGCTCTTGAAATTTTCTACTAGCACCAAATAAACCGGCATCGTCAGCGTACCAGCAGAATACTAAGCGCACGCACAGCTTGTTGAGATTGTGTGCCACCAGCTCCTTGTCTGGATTGACATACTTATCAAAGAGCAGAGAATACAGCTTAGCAATGCACTTACCGGCCTCAATGGAGAGCTCAGTCTTATGCTGGATCAGCAACAGCTCCGCATTGTTTACTGTTGGGTCGACCAAAAAGTTCAGGCGCTTGAACTCTTGTGGCAGATCAAGAAGACGGATGACCTGGGGCTGAGGAGAGGTCTGCGTCTGAGGAAGATTATTCTGCGACAAGTCGTACAGCCAGAATTCTTCGAAGTTGCAGACGATGACCATGCGCGCACGCTGCGAGTAAGGCTGAGCATCAACATAGCGCTTGGCCTGCTCAAAAGGGGTCAGCATCGCGCCATCAGATTGTTGATACTGCTTGGACAGATCGATACCCTTGCTCTTCTGCTCAATCAGCACATGCGTGGTAGGGATTAAGGCATCGATAAAGCCTTGGTGTTTGAGAGATGCTCTCTTCTCAAAGAAGATCATCTGCTCTGGCTTGGCAACACCAAACACATCACGCAGGATGGAGTTCCAAAAAGCTTGGGTCTCGCTTTTTTCGTTGCCTTGATTGGCACTCCAAGTAATGACGAATTCTTGAGCAGCCTGTTTTTGCTCGTTTTCAGTCATACCCATCCCCTCTGCGTTACGCTGTGGTTCTGTTAGAGGCAAGGGGAGCAAGCGTACATTGAGCTCTAGACGGCATTATCCGCAAAGGATGGTTAACGCGCTACTCATGTCCACAGCTTTTACCTTGCAAGGAGCCGCTCTATCCATTAGAGCGACTAAATCATATATTGATATATTATCACAACTTGTGTGCAAAATATACGCTATACTGAGGCACTTGCAGCAAAACTCTGCTGTCTTATTAGGGGCGATGAGCTTACACGCGGGCGTCCCCGATCAGCTCGCAAGCACACCGAATCAGTAATGAATCGATTGGCAGCAACAACTACACTCCAAGGTTGCTCACGCCAAACGCCATCACATGGTCACTCATGCTTGATGCGCTACTTGCGCTTGGCCCGCTGCTCGCGCCGGATCTTCACAAAGTTGTACCAGCCGCTCACCTTGCGCTTAAAAGTGTGCATACTGTTACCAGGGAAAATGGCAATGCGGCGAATCTGGTAGAGATCGTGATCAAAGACCACATCACCCGAGTCCGTAGCCACCGCAAAGTCAAAACCAGCCTCCTTGACCATGGCCTTAATCTCCTCATTGAGATCGCCATAAGGATAGGCAAAGGTCTTAAACTCCCGCCCGTAGATAGATTCTAAGTTCTGCTTGCTCTGCACAATCTGCCGCCGTGCTTCCGCCGCAGGAATATGCGCTAAGCGTGGGTGGTTGAGCGTATGCGCGCCAAACTCAATACCAGCGGCCATCATCTCTTGCACCTTGTCAGGTGTCATGAGAGCAAAGCGCCGCTCCGCAGGTTGCGCCGAACCCTCGGGCACATCCGCATCCCAGCTATTGTAGGTAGCCTCACCCATGAGGAAGATAACCGCCTTACAGCCAAACTCTTTAAGAAGTGGCAGGGCGTGGGTGTAATTGTCCTCATAGCCATCATCAAAGGTGAGAATGACCCACTTGTTGCCGCGATCAAAGCGTTGCTTGTAGCGATTGTTACGCAAGTCATCAAAAGTGACTGTGGTGTAGCCTTTGTCCTTGAGGTAGGCTAAGTGCTCTCTAAAACGCTCGGCGGTGACGTAGGTGCCATGCACGCCCTTTTCACTCTCGGAGGCAATGACACGGTGGTACATGATCACCGGTATCTCGTAGTGCTTAAATTGCACGTACACCTGAGAGTAGAGCTTTTCGATCGCGGTGACGATGTGCTCTAAGGAAAACTCTTGCTGCACGCGCTCCCGCAGCTCTTGCAGCGAGTTTTCATCACGGGACAGCTGCAGCGCCTGCTTAATGTCAGTGTAGAGGCGATCAAAGTGGAAACGAGTCTCTTTGACGTCATTGATGTCACCAAAGTTAGAGCTCAGTGCCGCCGCTAGGGTTTCAGTGGTGACTAAACCCTCATAGAGAGCCTCACCAATAGCGATGACAGGGCGGCCACTTAAGATGGCCTCGATGCCGACGCGACCGGCGCCAATGATGACATCGGAGCTGGCAATAAGCTCAGCGACGTCAGTGCGGTAACCTAAGAATTGAATCTGCGGCGACGCCGTAAATTGCTGAAAGCGCTCTGGCAGGTCGTGGCCACCAATCACACGCAGCGTGATTTCTGGGTGTGGCAACACCGCCTTAATCACCTCATAGGCGACATCACCCTTTGGGCCTGAGAGGCGGCCAATGAGGGAGACAATGATCTTTCCTTGCGCGTCCTCATCGCTGCAGCGCAGCCGTGGTGGTTGCGGCGCAAAGGTACTGGCATCGACCATATTGCGCAGGAGAATGGTGCGGTCAAGGGCAAAGCCTAAGTCACGGGTGATTTGCGTTTGGATGTTTTCGCAAACGCAAATGCTGTATTCACCAAAGGCTTTGATGATCTTACGTGAGAGGTGTACAGGCTGGCGACCGTGCGTGGTGGTAATGAGTGGAATGCGGGCAATTTTGCAGGCCAGAGCGCAGCTCCATGCTGAGGCGCGGGAATGGGCATGCACTACCTGAATGTCGTACTGCTTAATGATGTTTAAGAGGGTGCGCACATGATGTAAGCGCTCGCCAAAAGAGCGCTGATTAAAGGCCAGAGGAATAAATGGCGCCTCAGTGTGCACGGTGATGGTGTCAGAGACAATGACCACCTTGTGGCCACGCGCGATGAGCTCGTGGGTGAGGGTGGCGGCATAGACTTCAGCGCCAGTGATCTCACGTTGTGACAGTGCCATGAGGATATTCATGCGGCCTCCAAAGCGAGGAGATAGAGTGCGATTAAGCGGCAGTAGAGCAGGTTCATGACAGCACAGCGGTAAAGCAGTGTCACTGTTGACGTCACCGAGAGTATCCCAAAAAGCTCATTTCAAGGGAGATAACTGCCTACAAGCAGGTGTTTTACCCTGAGAGAAGGTGTTTGCTGTGGCGCAATCTCAAGATCTGGCGCCGTCAAGCACTTTTAGGTTAACTACCCGAAAAAGCAGAGTGTGAAGTGCAAAGGGAAGAGCTCTTGGTGTGGGGAAATGCATCAGGCGTCTTATCTCCAAAAACGAAGATAGGCACCACCTGATGTCAGTAAGCTTGCTTGCTGCCTGTTGCTGCGTAGGAGCTGGTAATAGTGCTTGCTTCCTTGTTTGCGGCAAGCTCAGTACAGCCTAAGTTTAGCCACTTACGATTGCTAATGCAAAAGCTAACTGGCTTTCTTTGCAGCCAAACCAGCTGTACGATCTGAGGTACACATATGGGCAGACCACAATACTTTCAGTACTACGATTCCCCTTTGGGTAAGATCCTACTGGTTGCCACTGACTACGGTCTGTCGGGAGCGTGGTTTGAGGGCCAAAAGTACTACGCCGAGAACTTCAATACCGAGGCGCAGCGAGCTAAGAGTGAGTATGTGGGACTGGCTGAAGAGTGGCTGGATGCCTACTTTCAGGGCATGGAGCCGGACTTTCAGGTGCCCATCGACCTTAGCGGTACGCCTTTTCGTGTAGCGGTATGGGAGGAGCTCTATAAGGTGCCGTGGGGCGAGAGTGTCTCCTATGGTCTGTTAGGCGCGCGGGTAGCGATGCGTCTTAAGCGCAGCTACAGTCTGACCCGTCCGACCGCGCAAGCGGTGGCACATAATCCCGTATCGATCATTGTGCCGTGTCATCGGGTGCTGGGGCGTAATGGTGAGCTCACGGGGTATGCTGGAGGCCTTGAGCGTAAGCGTTTTTTGCTGCGCTTAGAGCGCATTCACTTTGATCCGACCTCTTAGGGAGTGGCGCCAGCAGGGAGTGGCGTCAGTATGGAGTGGGGCAGAGTGGCGTCATAAATTGGCGGCAGAGAGGCAGCCTTGAGGGCACAAGTGTAGCGTTTGCCTAGGAACGACTTACTCAATAGATGATGGACTGTAGGGTAAGCAGGGAGCACCGTCCTAAGAATAGGATGAGACTCATCTGCACCATGCATCTCGAGGTGTGTATTTGCCCTTACGCTTCCCTTCTTCTGTCACTTATGAGATTACGCATTTCTTGCGTAGCGCCGGTGATGATAGTGGGCAGAACACTGCTCTTTACTTTTGCAATAGCGCGGTTTTCAGCCTACCAGCGCCTGTTATCTTGAGGCTAAAACAGCATTACGCTAAGTGGTGGTGCTGAAGTCGTTGCGGTGCCGAGCTCAAACGCTGCAGGAGCCTACTTGTAGCTGTACGCTAGCAGGAAAGCTCATGGTGTGGTAACTTTGCTGCACCATGTTTGCGGTGAGCAGGCTGTAAAACGTTAAAACTGCCAGCGCCGCGCCAAGTTTAGAAACGAGGTTGCCTCTTATGGTTAAGGTTCTCTTTGTCTGCCACGGTAATATCTGCCGCTCGCCCATGGCGGAGTTTCTCTTTAAGCGCTTAGTTCAGCAAAAGGGCCATGCGCAGGACTTTGAGATTGCTTCAGCTGCTACCTCCACTGAGGAGATTGGCAATGGCGTCTACCCATCAGCCAAATCTCTCTTAAAGCGCTTAGGTATCGACACCACGGGCAAGACCGCACGGCAAATCACCAAGCGCGACCTCGATTACTATGACCTCATTATCGTCATGGACAACAATAATCTGCGCAATCTTAATCTGATGTTTGGCGACTACCAAGCTGAGAAGATTCACAAGTGCTTGGATTTCACCAGCCGTATGGGATGTGACATCGCCGATCCATGGTACACCGATGACTTTGAGGCAACCTACCGTGACCTCGACGAGGGATTAAACGCGCTCTACAACACGCTGGTAGAAAACGGTATGGTTAGGGGGTAACGTCCTTACGAGCACCGTAGTTTTAGGTGCAGAGCAGCATCTCTGTCCTGTCATGATTATGCGCAAGCAGTGCTGTTTAGCTTTTCGGGTGGTGGCACACCATACCCGCGCCCTTCAACCCCCAATGAGGTCAATGAGCGTTAGGAGTTTCTTGCTACAAGTGGCTATTTCCCAGTTAATCATCTAAAGATAAGCATCTTAAGACCATCCTTAGAGATGATGTTAGAGGACACTGCGTTTTGTCAGCCCTCTGCGGTTCGTGGGTATGGATGGTTAGCACCCATCATCAGGTTGCAGCAGTGACGCTTCTTGGGTGGTTTGAGGGTAGGGAACCAGAACTATCTCAGAGGGGGTAGCACAGTGCTATCACAGCGTCACGCCTGCATGCTGGTAGTGATACTGCTGCACTTTACTTACAACCACAGGCAGCGCAGAGGTGATGGGAAGGTACGGTTAAGGGCAGCAGGATAGAGTGCCATGAGTTCTGCAGGTGTGGTGGCCTGAAACCTGCGCCATAAAGTAGGGACAAAGCGCAACGATGCCGGTAACACAATAGCTGCGTGGGGGATGTCGTGTTGTTGTAAACGCATCCTGTGCAAATATAGGGGAGTGAAAGGGGGTAACAGGCACGTCAGAGCACCAACACTTACTGCTATGTCAGGCGGCCTTAGAGGAAGGGATTGGATTTCTTTTCCGCACCAATTGTGCTGTCAGGGCCGTGACCTGAAAAGACCTCGGTCTCATCTGGCAGCACTAAGAGCTTGCTTTTAATCGAGGTAATGAGATCCTCAAAGCTGCCCCCAGGAAAGTCGGTGCGACCAATGGAACCGGCAAAGAGGGTATCACCCGTGAGCACAAAGGTCTCTTCCTGACAGTAGTAGCAGACACCGCCTGGCGTGTGGCCAGGGGTGTATAAGACCTTAAAGGACGCATCAGGGAAGAGCTTTAAGACCTGGCCATCGGTCACATACTGTGGGGTAAAGCTACCGGTGTGGGCAAAGCCAAAAGCTGCTGACTGCTGATCTAAGGCTAAGAGTAGGGAAGCGTCATCTTGCTGGGGGCCGTAGATAGGCAGGTTTGGGTATTTTTTCAGGAGCGCCCCTACTGCTGCGACGTGATCGAGGTGTATGTGCGTCAGCACAATGGCCACAGGCTGTGCCTCATTTTGCTCCAAGGCACTTACGATGAGGTTGGCATTACCACCTGGGTCGACTACTACCGCAGTGCGCTTCTCATCATGTATGAGCAGGCGGCAGTTTTGGCTAAAAGGTGAGACTGGCAGAGTTAGGATATCGAGCATTGCCATGTCCTTGGCAAAAGAAAAAGGAAAAGAGCACCACGAAGGCGGATGGCGGGTCTAAGCTACTGAGCTCAGTGGTGGCAGTAGCAGCAGTAGCTGACGGCAGGGGGCGTGGTCTTTTTCCCGCCAGCTTTAGCGACAACACCTCAAGCAGTGGGCTTTGCATTATGAAAAGCAATGAGGGGCGTTGCCGCCCCTCAATGTCTCTTTAGATGCTGCTTTTAGAGCAGAGTATAGCAGAGCGCTTTAGCGCTTTTGTGCTTGTGCTTGTGCTTTAGCGCTTATGCTTTAGCGCGCCTCACGCATGCCGTAGTCTGGGCCACGCACAATAGGCTCACCCTCAGAGGCCTCAATGCGTGTGTTAATGATAGAGCCGTCCACATAGCGTGCTTGGATACCCAGCTTCGACTCGATGTAAACGTTCTCTAACACCACATTGTGCACAATGCTCTCTGGTAGGCCACTAAGCAGCGCCGCAATGTTGGCACCAGTAGCCTTGAGTTCATTGATGTGCACACCGTCAACACAAGGAGTCGTAGCGGTCACCTCTTGGCGGTCTAATGGCTCGACTAAGCCTAAGCCCTCCGCACCAGAGTTGCCAGCATAGGAGAAGGTCACTAAGATTGGCGTCGCGACGTTTTCCATGGTGACGTTGTTGACTTCAAGTGGGCCAATCTTATTGCCACGGTCACGTGCAGACTTAATGCGAATGCCGTTTTCGGTGGCATCAAAGGTGGTATTGCGCACGGTGACCGCACCAATACCATTGGCCGTCTCTGAGCCAATAGAGATACCGTGACCGGCGTGCATCACAGAGTTTTCAATGAGAATGTTCTGCGATGGCTCTGCTGTGCCTTGATCTACACCGGACTTAATGGCAATGTTGTCATCACCGGTAAAGATTTCCACGTTTTCTACATGGACACGGTTAGAGGAGACAATGTCGATACCGTCAGTGTTTGGAGAGTCGGTTGGAGCGGAGATTTTAACGCCATCTACACCAATTTCCTCACTATTGCGGATCACCACATTCCACATAGGGCTGTTTTGGATGTTAAGACCGTAAATCATGCCGCCGGTGACATTGTTAAACTCTATCAGCCATGGGCGAGGCATACCATTGGCGAGCTTGACGTTAGGAAAGCGCTTTTCAAACTCGGCGGTGTTGCCAGATCTGACAGCAGCACGCACCTTTAAAGCCTCATCCCACCACAGCTCTTTACCCGAGCCATCGATGGTACCGGAGCCAGTCAGCATCACGTTTTGCGCGTTATTGGCAAGAATAAAGGCCTCATTAGCTTGCGTTGGTCGGCCAATATAAGCTGCCACAAAGTCCTGCTCACGATTGTCTGCTTTTAAGGTAGCGTTAGCAGTGATGTTGAGCATAATGTTGGACTTAAGCTGCAGCGGGCCGGAGAGCCATAAGCCTTTGCTTAAGCGTACCTCACCACCGCCTTGAGCGGCGCACTTGTCAATCGCTTGTTGGATAGCGCGGGTATTGAGTGTCTTACCGTCGGCCTTACCGCCAAAGTCCTCTGGCAGGCACAGACGATAGGCCGTATTTGCTCCTGTAGTTGCATCAGTAGCGGCGCCAGTGGTGGCATCGTTGCCTGTGGCGGCCATTACCGTAGTGCTAAATAGACCGGCAATTGCGAGAGCCAAAAATGACTTACGCATCCTCATTCCTCCATAGCAGTAAAAACGCCCTCATCATAGCATTTAAGGGGAAAAATCAAAACTACCATACCAGTTTGGAGTATAGAATGTGACGCAGTTTGCAGGGGCGGGCGCTGTCAATGGGTAAGATCGTATAACCTCACTATTATGGGGCGTGCGGCTTATCAGCGAGCTATCTTGACTTCCAGCACAGAGTATGCGGTTACTTGCTGCCCAAGAGTCACAACATTTTAGTGTGCGTATATGCCGCGTGCAACTACAAATCGCGATCGTAAGCGGGGCGCGCTCGTTTGTTGGCATAAAAGAAAAATGCGCCCAAGAGTAAGCTAGAGCTCACTCTTGAGCGCACCACGATGATTCCAACTAAGATTTTGTTCTTAGTCTCTTTTGCTTAATGGGACGTGTTCGTTGTAGATTTGGTTGCTACAGCGTTCCAGTTACTTGGCGCTGTCGGCCTTGACGGCGGCAATGGCGGCATCAACCTTGGCTTCGTTTTGCTTGTTCTGCGACAGAGCTAAAACGATGCGGGCATAGTCGTCTTGGCGCATGTTGTACATGAAGAGCACTGCGGCGGCGGCAAACCAGACAATGGCTGGAGCAATCGAGAAGCCCCAACGGACAATCTCAACCACATTCTCGTTTTGGGTGCCGTTGGCCTCATAGCCAGCTAAGCTTAAGGCTAATGCTAACAATGCGGTACCGATAGCCATACCGATCTTGTTAGCAAGAGAGATGAAGGCGTATTGGAAGCCGTCATTACGGATGCCAGTCTTGTATTGGCCATACTCCACGCAGTCTGGAATCACAGCGTAAATAGCGGTGTTGAAGGCGCAGAGGAAGAAGTTGGAGACACCTGCTAACACATAGAAGATGATTGGGCTTGAAGTAATGTCCACAAAGTAGATGGCAAAGAGGCTGATACCGGACATTAAGGCAAAGAGAGCGCCGGTGTGACCCTTGTTACTTAATTTCAAGAACACGAATGGGAACGAGAACGAACCTAAGATCGATGGGGCGATGATCACAGCCGAAAAGACGGTGAAGATGTTCTCATCTAAGGCCACGTACTTAAAGTAGTAGAGGAGGTCAGCGTTACGGCCATACCAAGCCACACCAAAGAGGAACTGGCCAGCCACAGCAATCAAGAACAGCTTGTTTTGCAGCACTGCCTTAAACTGAGTCTTGAGTGGGTACTTAGCCTCAGCTGGGATGGTGACGACTTCTTTAGTGTTCTTGAAGGTAATCCAGTGGCAGAGGGTAAAGATAGTACCGTAGCACATTGCGACCATCATGAAGCCATGAGCCTGACCCTGACTTTCAGAAAAGAAGTTGATCAGAGGTAAGGTAATGACGTTGATGACGTTGATGGCAATCATGGCACACACCGAACGCGAGGTATTGAGCTTAGCGCGCTCGTACATGTTCTGGGTGAGAGTACCTAATAAGGTGCCATAAGGTAAGTTCACACAAGTGTAGCCCAGCACTAAGAGGCAGTAGGTGACGTACATATAGATGATGCGGCCACCCTCATCCATGCCTTCTTGGTAAGTAAAGGTCAGGGTTAAGAGCACTGCTACTACTGGTGCACCGAAGAGCAACCATGGGCGGAAGCGGCCCATCTTGCTGCGGGTACGGTCAGAGAGGAAGCCAATGACTGGGTCATTGAGTGCGTCCCAAATACGGGAGACGATGAAAAGCGTACTGATGGCCATCATCGAGATCTGGCAGATCTCGGAGTAGAAGTACATCAGGAAGTTGCCGACGAACATCCAGCTGAAGTTACAGCCCACGTCACCCATGCCATAAGACAAGATGGTGAGACGTGAGACCTTGCCATCAATGTTGCTGCCAGCCTTGGCAGTAGTTGCTGCGGCTGCGGCTGTAGCGGCGCTATCACCTGTACTTGGAAGTGGCGAACCTACGCCATCAGCTCCGCCTGCACTCATGCAGGTGGCTTTGTTAAACCATGCTCTCATTTCTACCTACCTTTTCAATCTTAGTCGAAATCACTAACTAAACTCTGAGCCCCTAAGTTCAGCACTGGGAACGCCCTGTTGTTCCTCATATGTGCTAACTTAGTTAAGAAATTTTATGAAGTGATTATAGGGGTGACAGCGATCGATTTCCTAGCACCAATTTTTGAAAATGTGACTTAATTAAAATTTTTTAGTAATGTAAAGAAAGGCATAAATATAGGAAGCCTTATGTGGTCTAGGCTGGCGGCACTTTAGGGTGTTTTTAGGGCTCAAGCTGATTCTTGTTGTCAGGGGTTGGGAGATGTAATGGGATATGCTGCTGGGATATGCTTCATTAAAAGCGGGTACAATGCAGCAGGGAGGCGTGGTCTTTTTTTAGGGGGGCGGGCGCTGTTAGGTATTTGGTGTTTGGAATCGAGATTTCTAAGGGGAGTATGACGTGGCGAGTGAAGCGAAAAGCAGTACTTTGCGATTTATCTGCAAGGAGATTGATGATCAGGGCTATACCTCTAATCCGCAGCTCTCAAGCGAGCTCAATATCTCGCTGCCAACAGCTATCAACTACTCAAAGCAGCTGATCGATGCTGGTTTGCTCCTCAAGGATGGCAAGTGCCCTTCAACTGGAGGTAAGCGTGCTGACAAGCTCATCTTCAACCCAAAATATAAGCTGAGCTTAGGCCTTGATATCAAGCAGCAAGAGATCACCTTGGTGGCAGTGGACTTTGCCTATCAGGTGGTTAGAGAGCATACCTTTGCACTGACCTTTGCTTGGTCGCATGATTACTTTGTGCAAGTGCAGCGCTGTATTGAGCAATTTGTGCGCTCCTTGCCACAAGACTGTCCTCTTAATACCTGCTTAGGTGTGAGTGTTCCAGGTACCGTCAACCACGATCAGAGCTTTAGTTCGTATGCCCTGCGTCTTAATGACAAGTCTTATGATTTGCGGGAGCTTGGGGAGCTGACGCAATTTCAGCTGAAGTTGCTTAACGACTCTAATGCTGGCGCGATTGCCGAAACCCGCAGCTATAAGCGAGGCAGTTTTGTCTACCTCAATCTCAGCCGTACTATAGGTAGTGGCATTGTCGCCGAGGGTAAGCTGCTGTTAGGCATCAATGCTCGTGCCGGTGAGGTGGGCCATATGACGCTCTTTGCGCACGGCCGTTCTTGCTACTGTGGCCGTGATGGTTGTGCCGACCCTTATCTCAATGAAGCTGCGCTGCTTAAGGACGAATTTACCAGTCTCGACAACTTCTTTGCGAATGTGGTTGCCGGCACCCCAACTGCGGTGAGCCGTTTTAATCAATACCTCGAAGCGCTCGCACTGTTGATCAACAACCTCAATAACTTCTGCGATACCAATATCATCTTAGGTGGCACTATCGGGCCTTTCCTCTATCTGCATTTAGACAAGCTCAACGAGCTGGTGAATGCTAATGCGTTGTACGACAGTAAGAACCTGATCTTAGACGCCACTGTTACCTCGGCTCCTGCCGCCTATGGCGCCGCTCTAGCCAGCCGTCGTACTCTGTACCCTGGCGCTTAACGAGTCTGGGTAATGGGGCAGGGCACAGCGCCCGCCCCTGTCTACTGCCTTCCTTACTTCCTTCCTTCCTTGCCTTCTTCCATTCACCCCTTCCCATCAAGCCTGCTTGGGCGGATTGGTGGGGATACCAGCCGGTAACGACCTTATCGTGTATCTCTATGCTAGCTCTGCCAACTTGCTGTCCTCCGGCGTCCTACAGCTTTCGTTATACAATCCCAAGGTGCCTCTATGACGTCTTTAGAAAAATTTTTTTTTGAGTTGCCGCTAAGTCAGACATCGTGGGCCTGTAGACCCATTTTTTCTCGGGACTTACTAAAAATTTTTTGTGAACTTTATCAAAAATTTTAACTAAGTGATTTACAGGGATCCTTTTCTCGCTATAATGGGCTTACTTAAGAAATTTAACTAAGACAGCAAAAACAGCACGGGCAACAAGGTGCTGTGATGCTGCCGCAACGTAGCGATGCTTCAGCTGCTGCATGCTGCTGCTAGGTTGCGGTGTTCGGGTCTTAGTTAAGTTTGGAATTCAAGCTCTTAGGAATGCGTAAAGCTCAATAGTGAGGAAACTATGAAGGCTGTTGTTTTAGAGAAGAAGGGTCTGATTCAGATTCGTGATGTCCAGAAGGACTTAACCTTAGGCGCTGATGACGTCGAGGTCGCTATCAAGGCCTGTGGTATCTGTGGTTCCGATGTCCACTACTACACCCACGGCAAGATTGGCCCATATGTGGTCGAGCAGCCAATGATCTTAGGCCACGAGGCTTCCGGCTTAGTGACCGCTGTTGGCAGCAATGTCAAGCACTTAAAGGTAGGTGACCGCGTGTGCTTAGAGCCAGGTATCCCACGCTTCAACAGCGCTGAGACCTTAGCTGGCTACTACAACTTAGACCCAGAGCTGACCTTCTTCGCTACCCCACCAATCGATGGTTGCCTCTGCGAGAAGATCGTGCACCCAGCTGCTTTTGCCTTCAAGCTCCCTGATGAGCTCAGCTACTATGAAGGCGCTATGGTTGAGCCTGTGGCTATCGGTATGCAGGCTGCTACCAAGGCTGAAATCAAGCCAGGTGATGTCGCTATCGTCTTTGGTGCAGGCACCATCGGTATCGTCACTGCTTTATGCGCTTTAGCAGGTGGCTGCTCCGATGTGATCGTGGTTGACATGATCGATGAGAAGCTTAAGATCGCCGCTTCCTACAACAACATCCATGCCCTGAACCTCAAGACCGATGACATTAAGGCTAAGGTGATGGACTTAACTGCTGGCCGTGGCTGCGATATCGCTTTTGAGTGCTCTGGTGCTAAGCCAGCTATCCTCAACATCCACGAGCAAGTGCGTCCAGCCGGCACCGTGGTGTTAGTCGGTATGCCAGTCGATCCAGCTCCATTTGATATCGTCTCTGCTCAATCTAAGGAGCTGACTGTAAAGACCATCTTCCGTTACGCCAACATGTACCCACGCACCATCCGCTTAATCCGCTCTGGTGCTCTGGACATCAAGCGCTTAATCAGCAAGGTCTACGACTTCAACCAAGCTGTTGAGGGCTTTGACCGTGCCGCAGGTGGTAGCCTCACCGACGTTAAGATCATGCTTGATTTGGAGTCTTTAGGTATCAACGCCTAAGTGCTCACAAACTCCTCTGTTTTCTGAGGCTGGTGGCTCCCAGCCTTATGAAAAATGCCCACTTAGGTCTTGAGATGACTAAAGCTAAGTCTAACGAAGAAGAAGCAAGACCTAAGTTGCGGTGCGGGCGCTGACTATCTTATCCCTTTTCCTTTAACCTCATCCCAACTAACCCCCAAATAGCACAAGGTACTCTTAGTGCTGCTGCTGCGCAAAGCGGCTGCTATCTTGCCTGCCTTGCCTGTCTTCATGCATGCATGCATACTGGAGGGGCGTGGCTTCAGACCACTCTGAGTGATGCTATTGATGTTGCTCAGCGGTGTGCCGTCCTCTCTTTGGTTGGCAATGATGGGCGTGAGGATGCACAGACGGCTCTTGAGGGCAAAGTCATAACTAAGCTTAGCGGTACCACCAGTACCACCAATATGGGGTAACCGCGTGCCATACACTAAGTGGCAGTCGTAACTTATGGTAATTAGCGGTGATTTGCGGTGGCTACACTACTACCAGAGAGGCACCGTCCGGCGCTGCGGTGGCAGTCCACTTAGCGCATACGGTTGCCGCTAAAGACCCTGAATAGCCATGGTGGCAAGCTTTTGCTTGTGCTCACTACAGCGCATCCTCTTTCCATTAAGATTAGCTACGCAGCGTCACAAGGGCAGCTACCAGCGGCGTAAGCGAGTTGTCAGCCAGCATCACAAGGTGTTACGCCTGCGCCACTCGCACCCAGCACCACGATCACTCAGAGTAGCCTCACCGCAGTAAGAGCCAACCCGCCATACAGCCTGCATGCTCTTTCTTTTCCTTTTGTGACAAAACTCAACAATTTTGACCTGACGCTCCAGAGGTTAAAAAAGTGGAGAGAAAGCTTTGCACCACGCTTTGCCTATACTGAGTCTCGACACCACAGCGACGCCTTGTGCGCACTAGGGATGGGGTCACTACCACCGCTGCCTACAATTAAGCCTAGTTAGCCGCAGCTTCTCCCTTGCACTAAAAGCAAAAAAGTGGAGAAAAAATGCTTGACAAGGCGTGACTTTTGTTATTTGCCTTTTATTTTGCGGCATGCTAGACTGGTGCTGTAGTTGACATTTGTTGCCAATATTATCTTTTTGCAGGCGGCGAGGGAGCCGTTAGCGGGCACAGACTTTTGTCTTTGTACCTGCAACTCTCTGTGGGAAGCGACTCTGACACGGCCGTCGACCACTCTACGCACCGACACTAAGATCAAGGCAACCATGATCACTACTATTGGTATTGGCAGCGACGCTAACCATGTAAACAGTTCCGTGGCTAGTCGTTGCTGGAAAGGCAAAAGCTTTTGCTTGTTTGCTTTGGTTCTGCTTTACCACTGCTGTGAGCGTAAGGTCGTTACGAGCGCCGTAGTGAGGGTAGAGCGTAAGAGTAAGCGCTGAGCTTTTGTCACGGCAAAAGCCAGAGCAAGGTACTCACAGTAGCAGGTGTTACCAGCACCGTGGTTTGGTGAGTGCGCTGTGGTTTTTGCGCGCGGATTCCTCGTCAGTGCTGTGTTGCTTTTTCCCACAGCATCGTGCTGGCGCCGCTTTTTAGCGTGCAGGATAGGGCCGTGTCCCAATATCACTACTGCTTTTGGGCAAAGGTGTGAGCACAGCGCATCAGTCTTAAGCGGCGCGCTTTGCTGCTCTCAATGTCAATCATGCACTTGGGTACCTTATGTACCTCACCATTACCATGGGTTCTTTAGGCTTTTAGGACTCGTGGTCAGCCAAAAGGGTAGCTCCCAAAGTCTGAACTCTAAGCTGCGGGAAAAGACAACGCAGTACGGTTTTTAGGCGGAGGTAGTGCCTACTCTCAGGTTTTCCCTCCTCTTTGTAAGTATCAGGCTCTAAGAGCACGTCTGTGATCAAGTGGCCATAGCGGCGGTGGGTGACGCAGTTGTTGCGTGCAACGCCGTCTCTGCTGTTGCTGTTATCCGGATGAAGATGCTTACGCCTTCCTTTGCTTGCGCCTGCTGTTGTCTCTGCAGTTGGTGTTTTCCGTGTTTTTCTTTGGTGCTGCTGCACAGGCAGTAAGCGCTTTACAGGGCTTGCCACCTACAGCCAGCTACCACCTGTCTTACCACTTTTGGTGTTGTTGCCTGCACTTAAGCTGCGCTTTTGCGTCACAGCGCCACAGCGCTACAGGCGAATGCTGTCACTAAGCCGCACCTGAGAGGTGGTAGTGCTGGTAGCCTTGCTGACAAGTTGGTAGCCAGCTCCACCACAAACGTGGGGTGCCAGTGCGTCTTTATGTCTTTGTGCTTGCTGCAGTTTTGCTTATGCCCCTGCATAGGGGGTACAAGTGGCTTACGGCCACAGCATTGGCCTAAGCAGCACATCCGAGCAAGAGCCGCTGTAGTCTGCCTTACGACGAGCCACCATCAGAAACACGACTTCACTCTCTAGAGACACAGCCTTAGCGCCCCTATGAGGAGAATCTCACTGCGCTTCTTTTCTCGCTGGTTCTGCTTGTTCCCAAGGAGATCCATATGAGCAAGAAGAAGATGATTGGAGCATATCCACAAACACAGGATCATGCCTCTGCAAACACTGTTTCTCAATTAAAAATGCAAGCGGCCGTGCTGCCTGTCGAGGGTATCACCGCTTCATTGGTAGCCACCACCTCGGTCACGCGCCAAGACTCAGCTGCGGCCAGCGTTATCAGCGCTGCGGCTGCTGTAGGTAAGACGCCATGTCCGCACACGGACGTCGACCTTACAGGTAAGGCCACGACCACGGGGCGGGCGCTGCCAGCTGCACAAGTCACAGCAGCAACTGCTGCCAGTGAGCTAGTCAGTGGCAAGCGGCAGACGCGCCGTCTTGCCACAACCACCACTAATACCAGCAAACCACAGAGCCGTACCAAGCGCTCTGCCCCAGCCGTTACTGCCGTTTCTACCCAAAAGGCTGTGGCAGTAGCAGCACCACAGGCCTCGGCGGCGACGCCGGAGGCTATAGCTGCTTCTGCCACGAAAGCTACCACTACCCCCGCCGCCTCCCACAAAACCAAGGTGGTAGCAGCAGCGGCGCCTCTGGGAGCCGTCATGACCACCCAGCAAATGCTGGCGCTGACCGCAACAGCAGGGGACACAGAAGCAGCAGCTGCTGCTGAGCGTCAGCTTAAGGCGCAAGCCCGTCCGCGTCGCTATGAAGCTGCCGCTGCTGCTGTTACCACAGCTCCTGTAAGCGCACCTACCACTGCTGTGGGCAATGGCCTCTGGCAGGCAGTGGTGAATCTCTTTAGCGGTATTGGGGCCTTAGGGGCGCAAATTAAGCGCACGCTGTGGCTTTTCCTGCCGATCTTTATTGGTCAGCTGGCAGCCACCTCTATGGGCGTGGTCGATACCGTAATGGCCGGTGCCGCCGGTACTATGGAGCTCTCTGGTGTCGCTATTGGCAGCTCGATCTTTTGGCCATCCGAGCTCTTTGTGGTGGGACTGTCCCTTGCCATTCATCCGCTGGTATCTAACCTCGTTGGCGCCAAGAACACTGGCTTAGTGCCACAGCGCTTACAGGTCGCTACCATTGTTTGCGTCCTGTTAGCGGCATTTGCCGGTGTAGTAATGGTGTTGGTGCCTTTTGTCTATCAGCTGTTGCCTCAGGTAGAGCCACGCATGGTGAGTATTGGCCATGGCTATTTGCTCGCTGTGGGCTTAGCGATGCCTGCTTATGCGCTCTTTAACGTCTTACGCGCCTATTGGGAGGGCTTAGGCACCACGCTGCCAACGCTGTTCTTTGGCTGTATGGCCTTACTGCTTAACATCCCACTGAACTACATCTTTATCTTTGGTCATGTGGGCATGCCTGCGTTAGGTGGTATTGGTTGTGGTGTGGCTACGGCTCTTACCATGTATATCACTGTAGGTTCGATGTTGCTATACGTGCAATTGCACCCACGCTTTGCCTCTGTGCGCTTGTTCCGTCGCTGGTATCGTGTGCCGCTTAAGGACTATTGGGCCTTTGCCAAGTATGCGTTGCCTTTAGGTGTAGCCGGTATGGTCGAGACGTTGTGTTTCTCGCTGGTGTCGTTACTGTTAAGCCCATTTGGCCCTGTGGTTGTGGCCAGCCATACCATTGCTATGAATGTCTCCGGCCTCTTAGTGATTGTGCCGCTGGCATTAAGTGCGGTGGGCTCGATTGAGGTGGGTGAGGCCATGGGTAGTAATAATTGGCACAAAGCGCGGCAGCGGGCTTTAAGCACGCTGGTCTTAGCTGTGGGCTTCTATCTCATCGCCGTGGTGACCTTACTGTGTGGTCGTGATTTGATTGCAGCGTTTTACTCGGACGATGCAGAGGTCTTGGTTTTAGCGCCGGTGCTTATGCTCTACTGTGTTGTGTTTTTGCTGCCAGATACCTTACAGCTTATCGCCAGTGGCGTGCTGCGTGGCTTTAAGGACACACGTACCATCTTTGTGATTACGGTGATTGCTTACTGGGTGGTAGGTATGCCGATTGGTCTGAGCTTAGGCTATGGCTTCTTTACTGATGCTATGGAGGGAGCACAGGGCTTTTGGTTTGGCTTTATCTGCTCACTTACCTGTGCCAGTGTGCTGCTGACATGGCGCTTATGCTACATCTTTGTGCGCAAGTACACGCCAAAGAGCTTTAAGGTCTAAGTGTTGTTTCTTGTATTGCACTGACGCCAAGCTGCCATCTGCTGCAAGCAGGTGGCAGCGAATTATGAAGGGGAGCGAGGAGACCTCAGCGTTAATTAGATGAAGAGGTAGGTTTTGTCGCCTTAGCGGTAGCTTTGCTGCTTGCGGCCTTACTGGTAGCTTTGCTGCTTGCAGATTTGCTGCTGCCTCCCTTGCCTGCCGACTTATTGCTCACCGTTTGGTTTTCTACGGTAATAAGCTCCACCAGATCTCCATGGCGTTCGATGTGCGGCC
This sequence comes from Candidatus Anaerobiospirillum pullicola, assembly GCA_018884035.1. Classification (GTDB taxonomy): domain Bacteria; phylum Pseudomonadota; class Gammaproteobacteria; order Enterobacterales; family Succinivibrionaceae; genus Anaerobiospirillum; species Anaerobiospirillum pullicola. The sequence goes on along the minus strand of JAHLFE010000070.1, from coordinate 941 downwards.
CTGCTGCGGTCTTAGTCTTAGTAATAGTACGCCATGCCCTGATCTGTCGATATTGGTCGCAAATGACTAAGACCACCCATACCACCAGCTTGCCTTGGTTAATGAGATTGTTGCCATAATCATTCTCCGCCATCTGCTTTTCAGCCTTGTTAAGCATGGAGATGGCTGCTTTAGGGGTATTGGAGCGAACCCGCTTCAGCTCAAAGACGTAGATGGTGTCTTTGGTGGTAGCCACCAAATCACACTGTCCAAGGTTATTTGCCACCTCATCCTGAGTGTTAACCACATCTGAGAGCAAGCACCACCTAAACAAGGTACGGTATACCTTCTCCTTTTCCCTGCCTTGCTCGTCAAAGATGTCATAGCGGGAGTTCATCACCAAGAGTTGGTTCAGGCCACGACACATCTTAGCAATATCCCCTGCGAGTAACGCTTGATGTGCCTGTAGAATATGAGGCTTGACTGTTTTCTCTTCTTGGCCAGAGATATAGGCCACGAGTACATTCCTGTATTGCGAGGTTACATCATAATTGGTTAGAGCGCACTCGTATTGAAGGGATTCGAGGTTAAAGGCATTCTTGCTATCCTTAGTGATCGCTTGGATAGAGATCATGCCACTTTGCACCATGATCTGGTCTAGAGTCACTTCTGTGGCTTTGACAGGGCTGGTCATATCCTCATAGTCCAATACAACCGGCTGACTATACCTGTCTGCAAGCTTAACGACGTCGCCGTGGAAACTATTGAGATACGAACGCAGGGCTGGCGCGGCACCAGCGCTGTTCATCCAAAACGAGCTGAAGTAAATCAGCTCTCTACCAATGTCGTCATCTTGCAGCAGATTGGCTTTGAGCAAGGCGTCGAAAAAACGGTTAATGGCCCATGGGCTGTACAGCTTAACTGAGGCTAAGTAGTCAAAGCAAAAGCCATCGTAATACAGC